>NZ_JBANET010000019.1:0-88845 GCF_037026685.1 Orrella sp. JC864
ACGCTGCAAACGACCCGGCCGCAAGCAGGCGACGGCCAGGGTCGGCCGCCGGGATTTCCCTATGAGCGCCAGGTCTGGCCCCGCCGGGTCTTCCCTTATAAGTAGAACACCCCACCGCGCGCTCTTGCTCAAGGCCGTGGAGCCGCCGGCCAATCGGTGTCATGATTAGCGCACCGGCCGCCTCGCGCGGGGAGCGGCCCCTTCATCGCTACGCAACACCCATGGCAGAAGACATACTCATCAACGTCACTCCTTTCGAGACCCGCGTCGCCGTGGTCGAACAAGGCTCCGTGCAGGAACTGCACGTCGAGCGCAGCATCCAGCGCGGGCACGTGGGCAACATCCACCTGGGCCGCGTCGTACGGGTGCTGCCCGGCATGCAAAGCGCCTTCATCGACATCGGACTGGAGCGCGCCGCCTTCATGCACATCGCCGACCTGCGCGAGAACCGCAGCGAACGGGCCCAGGGCGCCGCGACCACGCCGATAGAGAAGCTGCTGTTCGAAGGACAGACGCTGATGGTCCAGGTCATCAAGGACCCCCTGGGCACCAAGGGCGCGCGCCTGTCCACCCAGATCAGCGTGGCCGGGCGCATGCTGGTGCACCTGCCGCACGATCCGCACATCGGCGTATCCCAGAAGATCGACGGCGAAGCCGAACGCACCCGCTTGCGCGAGCGCCTGCAGGCCCTGTTGCCGCCTGACGAAAAAGGCGGGTTCATCATCCGCACCCAGGCCGAGGGTGCCAGCGACGAGGAGCTGCTGGCAGACCTGGAGTACCTGCGCAAGCTGTGGGCGGCCGTGCAGGCCAGCGCCCGCAGCCAACCGGCCCCGTCCGTGCTGCATCGCGACCTGACGCTGGCGCAGCGGGTCCTGCGCGACATGGTCGGGCCGCAGACCGGCCAGATCTGGGTCGATTCGCGCACGACGGCCGCTTCCATGATCGAATGGGCCCGCCAGTACACGCCCTCGGTGGCGGACCGGATCAGCCATTACAGCGGCGAGCGCCCGCTGTTCGATACCGCCAGCGTGGACGAGGAGATCGCCCGCGCCCTGTCGCGGCGCGTCGATCTCAAATCGGGCGGTTACCTGATCATCGACCAGACCGAGGCGCTGACCACCGTGGACGTGAACACCGGCGGCTTCGTGGGCGGGCGCAATTTCGACGACACCATCTTCAAGACCAACCTTGAGGCCGCACAAGCCATCGCGCGCCAGTTGCGCCTGCGCAACCTGGGCGGGATCGTCATCCTGGACTTCATCGACATGGAGGACGCGACCCATCGCGAGACGGTGCTGGGCGAACTGCGCAAGGCGCTGAGCCAAGACCGCACCCGGGTGACCGTCAATGGGTTCACGCAGCTGGGACTGGTCGAGATGACCCGCAAACGCACGCGCGACTCGCTTATCCACCAGTTGTGCGAGCCCTGCCCCACCTGCGAGGCGCGGGGCACGGTACGCACGGCGCGCACGGTCTGCTACGAGATCCTGCGCGAGGTCCTGCGCGAGGCGCGCCAGTTCAATCCGCGCGAGTTCCGCATCCTGGCCTCGCAGGAAGTCGTCGATCTGTTCCTGGAGGAAGAAAGCCAGCACCTGGCCATGCTGGGCGACTTCGTGGGCAAGCCCATATCCCTGGAAGTCGAGGCGGCCTACACCCAGGAGAAGTACGACATCATCCTGATGTGAACTGCCCGTGCGGGCGACAGCGGCCGCTGCTGCCCGGGGCCGGCTGGCGGCCGTGCCCGCCGGCGGCCTACTCTTCGCGAAACTGCATGTTGTAGAGCGTGGCGTACAGGCCGCCGGCCTCGAGCAGCTCGGCGTGGCGCCCCTGCTCGACCACCTTGCCGCCGTCCAGCACGACGATGACATCGGCCTTCTGCACGGTGGACAGCCGGTGGGCGATGACCACCGTGGTGCGGCCTTGCATGAGCCGCTCCAGCGAAGCCTGCACTTGCCGCTCGGACTCGTTGTCCAGCGCGGAGGTCGCCTCGTCCAGGATGAGGATGGGCGCGTTCTTGATGAGGGCGCGGGCGATCGCCAGGCGTTGGCGCTGCCCTCCGGAGAGCCGGGCGGCGTTCTCGCCCACGGGAGTCTGCAGGCCCAGCGGCAGGGATTCCACGAACTCGAGCAGATTGGCCGCCGCCAGCGCATCGCGCACCTCCTGCTCGCTGGCCTGGTGCAGGGAACCATAGCCCACGTTGGCGAAGATGGTGTCGTCGAACAGCACGACGTCCTGGCTCACCAGCGAAAGATTGGCTCGCAGGCTGCGCAGGCTGACCTCGCGGATGTCCTGCCCGTCAATCAGGATCTCGCCGCCGGTGGGCGTGACAAAACGCGGCAGCATGTTGACCAGCGTGGTCTTGCCGCTGCCCGAGCGGCCCACCAGTGCGACGGTCTGGCCGGGCTCGACGGTCAGCGAGACCGAATCCAGGGTGTCGCGCGAGGCATCCTCGAAACGGTGGCTGACCGAACGGAACTCGATACGGCCGCGCACCGGCGAGGCCAGCGTCTTGGTGCCCTGGTCCACCTCTGGCTTCTCGTCGATGAGCGTAAATACGCTTTCGGCGGCCACCAGCATCTTTTGCATCTTTCCGGCGATGTTGGTCAGCCGCTTAATGGGGTCGAATATCTGCGCCAGTGCCGCCATGAAGGCGGCGAAACTGCCGACCGTCAGCGTACCGCTGTTGGCCTGGCCCAGCGCCACGGCGATGACCGCGGCCACGGACAGCGAAATGCAGAACTGCGTCAGCGGCGTCATGGCCGCATCGGCGGTGGCCGAACGCATGGCGAAACGGCGCAGCCTGGCGCTGACATAGCCAAAGCGCTGGGTTTCGTATTCGTAGCCGTCGAACAGCTTGATGACGCGCTGGCCTTCGATGCCTTCGCCGACCACCCGCGTGAGCTCGGCGTTCATGTTGACCGTTTCGCGGTTGATGCGCCGCAGGCGCTTGATGAAGGAACGCGCGATCAGCACCGACATGGGTAGCATGACAAGAATGATCAGCGTGAGCATCCACGACATGTAGAGCAGGACGGCAATCAGCGCTATGACCACCAGGGTTTCACGCACGAGCACGGTGATGACGTCGGTGGCATAGCCGGTCACGTTGCCCGCATCGATGGTGAAGCGATTGAGCAGCCGGCCGGTGTCGCCGCGCTTGAACTCGGCGTCGGGCAGGCCCAGCAGGCGGTTGAACATATCGGCCCGCATGCCGAGCAGGACGTTGTTCGCCACCCAGGCAAGCAGGTAGTCGCTGAAGAAGTTGCACAGGCCGCGCAGGAAGATCAGGCCCACCACCGACAAGGGGATGGCCCAGACGTAATGCGGCTTGGCGCCCGAAAAACCCTGGTCGAGCAGGGGTTTCATGATGACGGCCAGCGTGGGCTGGGTGGCGGCGGCGCCCGCCATCAGCACGATGGCCAGCACCAGGCCCTTCCAGTAGCTGCCGACCCGGGAATAGATTCGCTGCCAGAGGTCGAATTTCACGGGGTGGGAGCCGGCCGGATAACGGGGGGAAGCTACAGACATCGGTCAGGGGCTCGCTTTGTTGCAAGAAGGGTGTGGGCGATTGTACCCACTGGGGCCTGTCAAGCCCCAGCGACCCGCGGCCGGCCGGGCGCGGCACGGTTTATCATTGAGCGCCGCAAACCGCAGGCGGCGGCCACCGCCCGCCGCGCGGCGGGGCCAATCTGCCAGTAGCCAGCCAGTAGCCAACCCAATAACCGGCCGGGGGCCAATCAGCCAATCGCCCCGTCCAGCCCAGTCCGCCCAGTCCGCCCAGTCCGCCCAGCCCAGTCCGCCCAGCCCAGTCCGCCCAGCCCAGTCCAGCCCAGTCCAGTCCAGTCCAGCCCAGCCCAGTCCAGCCCAGTCCAGCCCAGTCCAGCCCAGTCCAGCCCAGCAGCCCCATCCAGTGAATCGAGCCGCTTTTGTTCCCGAACATATCTTCGTGCGCCTGCCCAACTGGGTAGGCGACGTGTGCATGAGCCTGCCCAGCCTGGCGCTGCTGCTGCGGGCCGGCAGGCCGGTGACGGTATGCGCGCGCCCGTGGGCCCAGGGCCTGCTTCAGGGGCTGCCGCTGGCCGGCTTCGTGCCGATGACCGGCCGCTTCGCCCAGGACAGGCGTGCGGTGGCGCAGGCCTTGCGGCAAGGCGGCGTGCCGGCCCGCCGGGCGGGCGGCCTGCTGCTGCCTGATTCGCTCTCGAGCGCGGCGGTGTTTCGCCTGGCCGGACTGCGCTGCGGCGGCTACCGGGACGACGGCCGCTCGCCGCTGCTGGCCTGGCCGCAGCCCAAGCCTGGCGTGCCGATGCACGCGGTGCAGTCCTGGTATGCCCTGACGCGGGCCGTGCTGGCGCAATGGCGCCTGGACAACGGCCCGGCCGAGCCGCCGGCGCAGCTGGGCCTGCGCCTGCTGCCCGCCCATCGCAGGCAGGCCGCGCAAGCCTTGTCCGAGGCAGGGCTGCTCGACCAGCCGTTCGTGCTGATCGCGCCCACGGCCACAGGCTTGCACAAGGGCCGGGTCAAGGTCTGGCCCCATTTCGACACGCTGACGCGAAGCTTGCAGCAGCAAGGCGTCACCGTGGCGATGTGCCCGCCCCCGGCGGAGGTGGACGAAGCCAGGCGCAATGCGCCGACCGCCCTGTGCCTGCCAGCCCTGCCCCTGGCGGCCTTCGCCGCCCTGCTCGAACGCGCCGCGTTGTCGGTGTGCAACGATTCGGGGGTATCGCACCTGGCCGCTGCCGTGGGCGCGCCGCAATTGACCCTGTTCGGCGTGACCAGCCCGGCCCGCACCGGCCCCTGGTCGGCCAGCGCGGCCTGCCTGGGCAGCGAAGGCGCATGGCCGGCGTGTGCCGAAGTCCTGGAACGTGTACAGTCTGCACTGCTGCAAGCCGGGCCTGCATCCGGCCCCGCCTGACCGTCCGCATTACCTGACCGTCCGCATTACCTGACCGTCCGCATTAGCGGACCGCACCTGACCGTCCGCACCACTGACCGTCCTAGCGCCTCGAAGACCGCAATGCCCTCGATGTCCAGCCTGCTCACTTCCCTGGTCGTGCCGCTGAACCTGAGCATCACCGTGCTGGTGATCGCCGTGGTCCTGGGCCTGCTGCGCTGCCGGCGCGCCGCGGCGCTGCTTTTCGTGGGAGCGATAGGCTGGTCGCTGGCCTGGTCGCTGCCCGGCACCTCGCTGTGGCTGGGCGGGGCGCTGGAGCGCAACTACCCGTACCTGCCGGCCCAGCAGATGCCTGTGGCCGACGCCATCGTGGTGCTGGGCGGGCACACGGCCAACAGCCGCGCCAACTGGTTCGAGGCCTACGACCCCAAGACGGCGCGCCCTCGCATCGACCGGGCCGCCGAGCTGTACAAGGCGGGGCGGGCGGGGAAGGTCGTGCTCTCGGGCGGCGCGCTGGAAGGCCAGGTCAGCGAAGCGCAGGGCATGGCGCATGGCTTGCGCCAGCTGGGCGTGCCCGACTCGGCACTGATCCTGGAGAACAGCAGCCGCACCACCTACGAGAACGCGGCGCTCACCCTGCAGACCTTGCAGGACCATGATATCCGCACGGTGCTGCTGGTGACCTCGGCCCTGCACATGCCGCGCGCCATGGCAGCCTTCCGCAAGCAGGGCATCGCGGTGGTGGCCGCCCCGAACGTGCCGCAGATCGTCCCGCCGCAGAATCCTCCCCTGCCCAGATGGTGGCCCGACATGCGCACCATGGACGCCAGCCGCTCGATCATCAAGGAGTACGTCGGCCTGATGGTCTACCGGCTGCGGGGCTGGGTATGAGCCTGGCCGCGCGAAGGAAAGCGCATTGAGCGCCGGGCTGTCGAACGCTGCGCCATCGAACGCTGCGCCATCGAACGCCGGGCTGTCGTGCCGCATGGGCTGCGCCGCATGCTGCATCGCCCCCTCGATCTCCAGCCCCATACCGGGCATGCCGCAGGGCAAGCCGGCCGGCCAGCCGTGCATACAGCTGGATGAGGCCTTGCGCTGCAAGCTGTTCGGCAAGCCCGAACGGCCCGAGGTCTGCCGATCGCTGGCGCCGGCGTCCGAGATGTGCGGCCAGGATCGTGCCCAGGCGCTGGCCTGGCTGGCACGCCTGGAAGCGCAAACGGCGCCCGCCCGCTAGGCCTGGCCGGATCCGCCTGGCGGCGGCCCCTGGCGGCCTGGCTGCAAGGCTAGCGCCAGCAGCACCGCCACCCAGATGGCATAGAGCGAGGCGGTGCGCATGCCGCGGAACATCATCTCGGTCATCCCGAAAGCCGCAAAGCCCACGCACCAGGCCAACCCCATCGCGGCCGCCACCTGCGCCGGCCCGCTGTTGCGCCCGAGCAGGCGCGCAAAATACCAGATCGGCAGCAGGTAGATAAAGCCCAGGGCCGCCAGGAAAACCAGCAAGCCGTAGGTGGCCAGGTAGTAGAGCAGGTCGTTGTGCGGCTCGCCGAAATCGCTGGCCACCCGTTCGGTGACCAGCCCTTTGCGGCTGAGTTCCTGGAGCTGCTGCTGGAAGGCGTCGCGCCCGCCTACGCCTGTCAGGGGATTTTCCCGGAACATCAGCCAGGAGGCGTGCAGCAGCTGCACTCGTATACAGACGGAAGTATCGGCGTGGCCATTGCATTCGCGCAATTCGGTAACGGCCAGGCTGGCACGCTCCTGCAGGACGGGGTTGACGGTGAAGCCCAGCGCGGTGACACCGACGAACCCGCCCAGCAGCAGGGCCGGCACCCGCCAGGACTGGCCCCGCAACAGGTACAGGCCGATCAGCGCGAAGGCGGGCATGGCCAGCCATCCCGTGCGCGTTTCCGACATCAGGAAACCGACGAAGCCCACGCTGGCGACCAGGATCTTGAGCCCGCGCTCGGCGCGGGCCCACCGCGTAACCCGCCAGCCACAGGAATAAGCGAGCAGCACGGAAAACAGCAACAGCAGGTTGCCGTAGCCCACCGCGTTGTAGCGCGACAGCATGGTGGTATCCGGCCTGCCGTCGAACATGCCGGCCAGGAACAGCAGCTGCCCGGTCATGAACAGCACCGTCAGCATCATGCCCCATTGCACGGCTTGCAGCCGATAGGACGGCACGCCCAGAAACAGCAGGGTGAGCAAGGCCGTCAGCGAGAAGCGCACGCTTTTTTCGAACTCGGCTCCCAGGCTGCCGTCCTGCACGTACAGCAGGAGCACGGTCACCGCCACGAACACCGCCCCGCCTATGGCCAGGGGACGCAGGCCCGGCGCACCGGCCGGGATGGCGCGCATGATCGCGCCGCCGCGCCGGCACCAGGCCAGCACGCCGAACAGCACCAGCAGGTAGAAGACCACGCTGGACAAGCCATTGCGCCAGAGCGAGGCCACCGGAGAGACGGCGACCAGCGCAACCAGCAAGCTGGAATACGGATTGGGAAGAAATGTCATCGACAAAAGGCGTGCACGTGCATACGGGCGCGTAAGACGCGGGCATCCGGCCAGAAAGCGCAAGAACCCGAGCCGGGCAAGGCGGCGGAGTATACCAAGCGCGGCCCCGGGGCAATGGGCCGGTCAGGCCGGGCGGGCGGCCGAGGCATCCTGGTAGACCCTCAAGGTGCGGGAGACGAAGGGAGCCAGGCCGAAGTCTCGCTCGGCCTTGGCGCGCGCGGCCCGGCCCATGGCGGCCAGGTCGAAATCGCCTTGCAAGGCCTGCCGCAGCCAGGCGGCCAGGGCCTGCGCATCGCGCACCGGCACGATCCAGCCGTCGCGGCCCGGATCGATGTTCTCGGGCAGGCCGGCATGCCGGCTGACCAGCACGGGCTTGCCCATGGCCATCATTTCGCGGCAGGCGAAGGAAATGGTTTCCACCCGGAAGGAAAGCACGAATCCGGCATCGAGCGCGGCAATGAAAGGACGCACGTCGTCCAGGCGGCCGGCATAGTGCACCTGGGCCTGCAGCCCGAGCCGCCCGACCTCCTCGCGCAGCGGCTGCGCCGGTTCGCTGCCGGCCAGGGCGATGTGCACCCGCTCGCGCAAGGACGCGGGCAGTTGGGCAAGCCCGCGCACCAGGTCGATCCAGCCCTTGTAATCGTCCGTGCCCGCATTGCTGCCCAGCAGCAGCTTGCCCTGCGGCCGGGCGCCCAGCCATTGGCTGCGCCACGCCTGTGCCAGGGCCGCATCGCCCTGCTCCGGCGCGAAATGCGCGATGTCGATGCCATTGGCAATGGTGGCGATGCCGCAGCGGCGGTAGGCGGTTTGCTGCAAGGCGCGGGTCACGAAATCGCAGACGCCGATCACGCGATCGGTGCCCGCCCGTGCGCGCACTGCCGCGCCCAGCGCGCCGATGGGCAGGTCGTTGTGCTTGGTAAAGACGATGGCCGGCCGGCGCCCGCCCATGCCCAGGCACGCCAGGATGACGAGCCGATGGTCGGCCGAACCGTTGACGTGCGCCACATCGAAGGCCTCGCGGCGCAGCAGGGCCCGCAGCGGCGCCAGCGCGCCGACGGCGCGGCCCGGCGCATTGGGAAAGCGCTGGGGCACGAAACGCACGCCCGGAATCTCGCGCGCCAGCCGGTCCAGGGCGCTGCCCGGCGGGGCCGCCACGACGATCTCGTGCTGCGGGGCCAGGGCGCGGGCCAGGCGCAGGATATAGGAAGTGTGGCCGCCGATGCCGGCCGCGCCGTGGAAGTTGGTGTACAGGATTTTCATGTGCCGCCCTTGCGGGTTTGCTCGAATAACATCAGCTTGGCATAGCGGAAGATGCTGCCCGAAGCGGCGAACAGCGCCAGCACCAGCCCCTGGCGCCCGTCCAGGAAGCCGCGGCGCAGGAAATAGATGCGGATGAAAGTCCAGATGCCGTGGCCCAGCATGCCCAGCGGCCCGCAACGCTTGCCGCGCGCGTACATCATGGCGGCCGCGTCGGTGGAATAGCGGTTGGCCTTGGCGATGAGCGACTCGAGGTCCGGGTAGGGAAAATGCAGCAAATGATGGCGCAAGGTGCCCACGCTGCCTTGCGTCACCACCTTCTCGTGCACGGCCGCCTCGGTAAAGCGCGCGGTGCCGCGCCGGAACAGCCGCAGCACGTGATCGGGCCACCAGCCGCTGTGGCGGATCTGGCGCCCGCACAGCTCGGACAGGCGCGCCACGCGATAGGCGTCGTGCCCGGGATGGCGCAGCAAGGCCTGGATTTCGGCGGCCAGCTCGGGCGTGACGCGCTCGTCGGCATCGAGCGACAGCACCCAGTCGCAGCGGGCCAGCTCGAGCGCGCGGTTCTTCTGCGGCCCGAAACCGGGCCAGTCCGGCGTCTGGACCACGCGCGCGCCCCACTGGCCGGCCAGCGCCACCGTGTCGTCGGCGCTGCCCGAATCGAGCACGATCACTTCATCGGCAAAAGCCACGCTGTCCAGGCAGGCACGGATGTGCGCGGCCTCGTTCTTGGTGATGACGATGACCGAGAGCGTTAGGCGCCCGGCTTCAAGCCCTTTTTCCATGCCTTGAACCTGTTGTAGAGAGGCGCCCAGAGCGGATGCCGCGCCAGGCGCAGACGCTGGGCCAGCCAGCGTTCGTCGCGGTCGCGCACGGCGAAACGGTAGATGTGGCCGGGATCGCCGCCGGGCAGGTTACGGCCGAAGGCGTGCGTGGTATAGAGATAACGAAACCCGGCGGCCTGCGCGGCCTGCCGGTAGTCGTCGTCGAAATAGCCCTGCGGCCAGCACAGGTGCTCGGAGACCCCGCCCAGATGGCGCACCAGCGCCTGGCGCGAGGCCTGCAGGTCGGCGGCAATGGCGGCGGCCTTTTCCTGGCGCCCGGCGCACTGCCTGTCCCAGCGGGTATGTGTGTGAGTGTGGCTGTGGATCTCGAAGCTGCCGGCCTGCCGCATGGCCTGCAGCTCGCTCCAGCGGGCGATCACCTCGTCGCAGGCGCCCGCCTGGATGCGCTGGCCGCACTCCCGGTGGGTGAGCCGGCCAGCCTGGTCGGCCTGCGCCTGCCCGCACTGCCGCACCGGGCCGTCGTGCACCCACCCGGTCACCACGAACAGCGCCGCCCGCATGCCGTAGCGCAGCAGGATGGGATGCGCGTACAGCCAGTTGTTCAGGTAGCCGTCGTCGAAGGTGATCAGCACCGACTTGTCGGGCACGGGCTCGCCGCGCAGGTGGCCGGCGAACTGCGCGGTGGACAGGGCCGTCCAGCCATCGGCAGCCAGCCAGGCGATCTGCCGCTCGAAGTTGCCGGGCGTGATGTTGATCATGCCCGGCGAAGGGCTGACGTGGTGATACATGAGCACCGGCACGGCATGCCGGCGATGCTGGGGGCGGCCGGGCGCGCTCATGTCCTGCGCTCGTCCAGCCACTGCCGGTAAAGGGATTCGGTGCGCTCGGCCAGACGCTCCAGGGTAAAGCGCCCTTCCTGCAGCAGCCACTGGCGGCCGCGCTGGCCCATTTCGCGGCGGCGCGCGGGATCGTCGATCAGGCTGCGCAGCGCCTGCCTGAACGCGGCCACGTCGCGGGCCGGCACGAGCAGGCCGTTGACGCCGGGCTGCATCATCTCGGCCACCCCGCCCACGTCGTAGCCCACCACCGGCAGACCGGCCCAGGCGGCCTCGACAAACACCGTACCCGATGCCTCTTGCCAGGTCGCCAGGGCGAACAGGTCGCAGCCGACCAGCAGCTGCGGCACGTCGCGGCGCGTGCCGAGCAGGTGGATGCGTTCGTGCAGGCCCAGCTCGGCCACCTGTGCCTGCACCTGCTCGAACACGGGCGAGCCCGAGCCGACCAGCACCAGGTGCAGGCCGGGCCGCGTGCGCATCAGCGGCTCGATGGCCTCGATGAGTTCGCGGTGGCCCTTGGGCACGCGCATGACCGCCACGCAGCCGACCACGACCGCATCGGCCGGCAGGTTCAGTTCCTGGCGCAGGGTGGAATGCTCCGGCAAGGCCGGCAGCGCGATGGGCGAGTAGACCGTGGCCACCCGGCCGGCCGGTACGCCGCGCGAGATGAGGTAGCCGCGCACATGGTCGCTGACCGTGGTGACCCGGTGCGGCAGCCAGGTATAGGACAGCATCGAGCCGACCTTGTTGGACAGGTGCCGGGTGCGCACGATCAACGGGGTGCCCGCCAGCCGGGCGGCCGTGCCGCCGATCAGCGTGTCGATGCGGCTGTGGGTATTGACCACGTCGTAGCGGCCCTGCCGCAGCAGCCGCACGACGCGGGGCACGCCCTTCAGGTAGTTCAGCGCCCCGCCCATGGGCAGCGTATGCACGGTAAAGCCCGCCTCGCGCAGCCTGCCCACCAGCTGGGCCTGCGGCTGGCACAAGGCCTCGACCACGTGGCCGCGCGCGCGCATGGCATGCATCTCCTTGAAGATGCGATGCTCCTGGCCGCCGAAACTGGTGGCGGCCTCGGTATGCAGGATACGGAGGGGCTGGCTCATTTTCCTAGTAGTTGATCTCGACCGGATACGGCTGGGTCCAGGCGTTGAGCTGCTCGATCAGCGTATCGGACATGCGCACCCGCCACTGCTCTCCCAGCCGGATCGTGCCGCAGGCATCGTCGCGCGCGTAGAACACATCCACCGGCGTGCCGGGAAAACCGTTCTCGGGCTCGGCCCGGAAAGGGTTGAGCAGGCGCTTGAGGGTCTGGGCGTCGGCATTGCCGTTGACGGTGATGCGCAGCGACTGGGCGCGGGCCTCGCGGGCCAGCTGCAGGTCGTAAAGCGCCTCGGCCACGATGCGCATGCCGCCCGAATACTCGTCGTTGCTGACCTTGCCCTGCACGATCAGCAGCTGGTCCTCGCGCAGGCGGTTGCGGTTCTGCTCGTACAGCTCGTTGAAGACCGAGATCTCGACCTGGGCCGTACCGTCGTCCAGCACGGCGAAGAGCATCTTGCCGCGGCGGGTCATCATGGTGCGCACGCCGGCCAGCACGCCGGCCATCCATTGCGGCTCGCGGGCCGGCTCCAGGCGGGCCAGGGGCGTGGGGGCGAAGCGGCGCACTTCCTCGCGCCAGGCGTCGAACAGATGGCCGCTGAAGAAAAAGCCCAGCGCGGACTTTTCCTCGGACAGTTGCGTGCGCAGGTCCCAGGGCGGCACGCTGGCCATCTGTCCGGCGATGACCTGGCTGCCGTCGTCGTCGCCGAACAGCGAGACCTGGTTGGCGCTGCGCGCCGACTGCTCGGCGGCCTCCATGGCCGTGGGCACCGAGGCCAGCAGGGCCGCGCGGTTGGGCGAGATGCCGTCGAACGCGCCGGCGCGGATCAGCGCCTCGATGGTGCGGCGGTTGACGGTGTGGCGGTCGATGCGGCGGCAGAAGTCGAACAGGTCGGCAAAGGGTCCGCCGGCCTGGCGGGCGCGCAGGATGTCCTCGACGGCGCTCTGGCCGGTGCCCTTGACCGCGCCCAGGCCGTAGCGCATGGTGCGCGGCGGCTGTCCGCGCGCGGTGTGTTCGTCCTCGACCGGCTCGAAACGGTAGTTGCTGTGGTTGATGTCCGGCGGCAGCACCGTCACGCCGTTGGCCAGCGCGTCCTTCCAGAAGATCTGGACCTTGTCGGTGTCGTCCATGTCCGAGGACAGCGTCGCGGCCAGGAATTCGGTGGGATGATAGGCCTTGAGCCAGGCCGTGTGGTAGGCGATCAGCGCATAGGCGGCCGAGTGCGACTTGTTAAAGCCGTAGCCGGCAAACTTCTCCATCAGGTCGAACAGCTTGACCGCCAGGTCGGCGTCGTAGCCCTTTTCGACCGCCCCCTTCTGGAACAGCTCGCGGTGCTTGGCCATTTCCTCGGGCTTTTTCTTGCCCATGGCCCGGCGCAGCAGGTCGGCGCCGCCCAGCGAGTAGCCGCCGATGATCTGCGAGATCAGCATCACCTGTTCCTGGTAGACGATGACGCCGTAGGTGCTCTTGAGCGTGGGCTCCAGGTCCGGATGGAAGTAGTCGACGGCGGCGCGGCCATGCTTGCGGTTGACGAAGTCGTCCACCATGCCCGATTCGAGCGGCCCCGGGCGGTACAGGGCCAGCATGGCGATGATGTCTTCGAAGGTGTTGGGCTTGAGCTTTTTGAGCAGCTCTTTCATGCCGCGCGATTCGAGCTGGAACACCGCGGTGGTGTTGGCGTCGCACAGCACCTTGTAGGCCGCCGGATCGTCCAGCGGCAGCGCCATGACGTCGAAGTCGCGCTTGCTCTCGTTAAAGCGCCGCACGAAGCGCACCGCCCAGTCCAGGATGGTCAGGTTGCGCAGCCCCAGGAAGTCGAACTTGACCAGGCCCGCGGCCTCGACATCGTCCTTGTCGTATTGCGAGACCGCGCTGTTCTCCTGGCCTTGCTGGCAGTACAGCGGGCAGAAGTCGGTAAGCTTGCCCGGAGCGATCAGCACGCCGCCGGCGTGCATGCCGATGTTGCGGGTCAGGCCTTCGAGCGGGCGGGCCAGGTCGACCAGCGCCCTGACTTCTTCTTCCTGCTCGTAACGCTCCCGGAAGGCCGGTTCGTTGGCCAGGGTGCGCTCCAGCGTCCAGGGGTCGGCCGGGTTGAAGGGGATCAGCTTGGAAAGCTGGTCGCACATCGTGTAGGGCAGGTCCAGTACCCGTCCGGCGTCGCGCACCACGGCCTTGGCGCCCAGGGTGCCGAAGGTGGCGATCTGGCTGACGGCGGCGCGGCCGTATTTTTCCTTGACGTACTCGATGACGCGTTCGCGGTTGTCCTGGCAGAAGTCGATGTCGAAGTCGGGCATCGAGACCCGCTCGGGGTTCAGGAAGCGTTCGAACAGCAGGTCGTAGCGGATCGGGTCCAGGTCGGTGATGCCCAGCGCGTAGGCCACCAGCGAGCCCGCCCCCGAGCCGCGGCCCGGGCCCACCGGCACGCCGTTGTTCTTGCCCCAGTTGATGAAGTCGGCCACGATGAGGAAGTAGCCGGGAAAGCCCATCTGGATGATGGTCTTGCATTCCCGCTGCAGGCGTTCCTCGTACTGCGGGCGGCGCTGTTCGCGCTCCTGCTCGTCCGGATAGAGCTGCGCCAGGCGCACGGCCAGCCCTTCCTGCGACAGCTGCACCAGGTAGTCGTCCAGCGTGACGCCGTCGGGCGTGGGAAAGTCGGGCAGGCGCGGCTTGCCCAGCGTCAGCGTGAGATTGCAGCGGCGCGCGATCTCCACGCTGTTGGCCAGCGCCGAAGGCACGTCGGCAAAGCGCCGGTGCATCTCGGCCGAGTCGAGCATGTACTGCTCTTCGGTATAGCGGCGCACCCGGCGCGGATTGGCCAGGATTTCGCCTTCGGCGATGCACACGCGCGCCTCGTGGGCCCGGAACTCCTCGCGCTGCAGGAACTGCACCGGATGGGTGGCCACCACCGGCAGGCCCTGCGCGGCCGCCAGCCGCATCGCCGCCTGCACATAGGCCTCGTCGCCGTCGAAGCCGGCGCGCTGCAATTCGATGTAGTAGCGCTGCGGGAAATCGCGCGCCCAGCCGGCGGCCAGGGCCTGGGCGGCGGCCAGGTTGCCGGCCTCCAGCGCCTGGCCCACGTCGCCGGCGCGCCCGCCCGAGAGCGCGATCAGGCCGGTGGTGCCGGCCAGCCACTCGCGCCGCAGCTCGGCACGGCCGCGGTGCTGGTTGCTCAGCCAGGCCTGGGAGAGCAGCTCGCACAGGTTAAGATATCCGTGCCAGTCAGCCACCAGCAGCAGCAGCCGGAACGGTTTTTCGCGGTCTTCGTCGTTGGTCAGCCAGACGTCGCAGCCGGCGATGGGCTTGACGCCCTTGCCGCGCGCCGCCTTGTAGAACTTGATCAGGCCAAAGAGGTTGCACAGGTCCGTCAGGGCAACGGCCGGCTGGCCCAGGCGCGCGGCCTGCTTGACCAGGTCGGGAATACGCACGATGCCGTCCACCACCGAGAATTCGGAGTGGACGCGCAGGTGAACGAAAGGCGGGGTGGCGACGGCTTCAGACATGCACCGGATTGTACCCAGCCGGCATGGGCCCGGGCGCCCGCCCGGCCCCCTCTAGGAGAACGACGTAACCATGAAATGGCTGATTCCCGGCATCTGGCTGGCCGCCATCCTGTTCGGCCATCTGCGCGGGCGCGTGCGGCTGCCCTTCGTGCGGCAGCTGCTCGATCATTCGGCGCTGCTGGCGCCCATCAACGCCCTGATGGTGCTCAATTCCAGGGTGCCCACCACGCCCTACGTCTCGCCCGACCAGTTTCCCGACCTGCAGGTGCTGGACCGCAACTGGGAGATGATCCGCGAGGAGGCCCTGGCGCTGGCCGCCGCCCAGCGCATCAAGGCGGCCGAAAAGCACGACGACATCGGCTTCAATTCGTTCTTCAAGTACGGCTGGAAACGTTTTTACCTGAAGTGGTACGACGCGCGGCACCCCTCGGCCGAGGCCCTGTGCCCCAAGACGGTGGCGCTGCTGCGCGAACTGCCTTCGGTCAAGGCGGCCATGTTCGCCGAGCTGCCCCCGGGCGGCAAGCTGAACCCGCACCGCGACCCCTACGCCGGTTCGCTGCGCTATCACCTGGGCCTGATCACCCCCAACGACGACCGCTGCCAGATCGTGGTGGACGGCGAACCCTATAGCTGGCGCGACGGCCAGAGCGTGGTGTTCGACGAAACCTACATCCATTCGGCCCGCAACGACACCGATTCGAACCGCATCATCCTGTTCTGCGACGTCGAGCGGCCGATGCGCTGGCGCTGGGCCGGCGCGCTGAACCGCTGGTTTGGCAAGGTGGCGATGTCGGCGGCCAGCTCGCCCAACGACGGCGGCGACCAGACCGGCGCCATCAACCGGCTGACCCACCTGCATTACCGGATCGACCAGAAGCGCCGGGCGTTCAAGAAATGGAACAAGACGGCCTACAAGGCCGTCAAGTGGGGCCTGATCGTGCTGATCGTGGCCGCGTTCATCGCCATCTAGCGCCGGGCGGCGCGCTCGGCCGCCAGCGACCAGCCGAACACCGCCATGCCGGCCACCGCCAGCAAGGCGCCCACCCACCCGGTGGACGGATAGCCGAAGCCGGCGGCGATGGCCAGCCCGCCCAGCCATGCCCCCATGGCGTTGGCCAGGTTGAAGGCCGAGTGGTTCAGCGCCGCGGCCAGCATCTGGGCGTCGCCCGCCACGTCCATCAGGCGGATCTGCAAGGTCGGGCCCATGGCCACGATGGTGCCCACCAGCAGGATGTTCAGCGAGGCCGCCCACACGTTGTGGGCGGTGAACACGAAGGCGCCCAGCACCAGGAAGGCCCAGACCAGCAGGCCGCCGATGGTGGGCATGAGCGCCTTGTCGGCCAGCCGCGAGCCCACCAGGTTGCCCACGATCATGCCCAGGCCGAACAGCGCCAGCACGAAAGGCACCGCGCCCGTGCCCATGCCCGCCACCTCGACCAGCGTGGGCTTGACGTAGCTGAAGACGGAGAACAGGCCGCCCAGTCCGATGGCGCCGATGCCCAGGGTCAGCCAGACCTGCTTGCGCCGCAAGGCGCCCAGCTCGCGCAAGGGGCTGGCGCCCGCCTGGGCGGCTTGCTCGGGCACCGAGCGGCGCACCATGATGGCGGCCAGCACGGCGATCAGGCCAACGAAGGCGAAGGCCGCGCGCCAGCCCAGCGCCTGGCCCAGCCAGGCCGCGATGGGCACGCCCACGAGCGTGGCCGAGGTCAGGCCCAGCATGACCCAGCCGACCGCCTGGGCGCGCTGCCAAGGCTGCACCAGCGAGGCGGCCACCAGGGCGGCCACGCCGAAATAGGTGCCGTGCGGCAATCCGGCCACGAAACGCAGCAGGTTCAGCGACAGGTAGCCCGGCGCCAGGGCGCTGGCGAAGTTGCCCAGGGCGAACAGCGTCATGAGCGCCACCAGCAGCCGCCGGCGCGGCCAGCCGGCGGCCAGGATGGCCAGCAGCGGCGCGCCCACCACCACGCCCAGCGCATAGGCGCTGATGACGTGGCCGGCGGCCGGGATGGAGATGGCCAGGTCGGCGGCCACCTCGGGCAGCAGCCCCATGATGACGAATTCGCCGGTGCCGATGGCAAAGCCGCCCACACCCATCGCCACCATGGCGGGACGCACGGGATGGACGCGGGCCGATTCGGAAAGGAAAGACGAAGCGGCGCCGGCAAGCTGCTCGGCGCCAGGACTGGCATGCTGCATTGTCAGTGGACTCGGTGTGCGTGATATCGAATGGCCGCGGCTGGCGCGCACCGTGCATTGTGCAGACTGCCAGTTGAATAACACATGAAAGGCCGGCCGCCAGTGGGGTCTTGCAGGCGCTGGCCGCAGGCAGCCCATGCCTGGCCGCGCGCCCGCCCCTTTCAGCGCTGCATCGCGTCCCAGGCCTTTTGCAGGCGCTTGACCGACACCGGCATGGGCGTGCGCAGCTCCTGGGCGAACAGGGCCACGCGCAATTCCTCGAGCAGCCAGCGGAATTCGTCCAGGCCGGCATCGGGCGCTCCCTTGCGCGCCGCCCTGGCCCGCTGATAGAGCGTGAGCAAGGGCGCCATCTCCTGCATCAGCCGCGCATCGCGCGCCGGGTCGGCACGCAGCTTGTCGATGCGGGCGGACACGGCCTTCAGATACCGAGGGAAATGGGCCAGCTGCGCTTGCGCGGTATCGCGCACGAACCATTTGCAGACCAGCGCGCCCAGCTGCTGCTGCATGTCGGCGTACGCCGCCGCATGGGACTTGGCCTGCGGCAGCTTGCGCTGCACCGCGGTCCATTCGGCCAGCACCGTGCCGGCCAGCCGCGCGACCTCCTGGGCCAGCAGGCCGATCCGGCCCTTGCCCTCGGCCTTGCGCGCCGCGAACTGCGCGGCATCGGCAGGCCAGGGTTCGGCCAGGCAGGCCTGTCCGATCGCGCAGTCGATGATCTGGTCGCGCAGCTCTTCCTGGGTACCCAGCGGCATGTAGAGCATGCTGATGCGGGTCAGCTCGTGCAGGTTCTTCTCCAGGAAGCGCACCTGCTCGCGCAGGCCCAGCTTGAACAGGCGCAGCAGCCCGGCCCTGTGATGGCGGCGGGCCTCTTCCGGGTCGTCGAACACGTCCAGGTCGCAATGGCCGCCGCGATCGACCAGCGCCGGATAGCCCACGAAGGACTGCCCCTTGCGCTGGATCTCCATCAGCTCGGGCAAGGTGCCGAATGTCCAGTCGCTCAGGTTCTCGTGCGAGAGGGCCTGCGCCACGCCGGCATCGCGCGCGGCGACCTGCTGGAAGGTGGCCTGCGCCTGCTTGCCCAGTTCGGCCTTGAGCTGGGCAAGGTTGCGGCCCGCGCCCAGCATGCGGCCATGCTCGTCCACCACCTTGAAGTTCATGAACAGGTGGGCAGGCAGCGTCTCGAGCTTGAAGTCGCCCGGCTGCGGGCGGACCTTGACCTGCTCCCACATGTCGGCGATGAGCGCATCGAGCAGGCCCTGCTGGGGATCGTCCAGGCGCTCGTACCAGCGCTCGTAGAAGCCGGCAGCGTAGTCGGGCAAGGGCACGCAATGGCGGCGCAGCTTCTGCGGCAGCGACTTGAGCAGCAGCTGGACCTTTTCCTTGAGCATGCCCGGCACCAGCCATTCGCAGCGCTGCGCGTCGATCTGGTTCAGGGCGAACAGCGGCACGGTCAGGGTCACGCCGTCGCGCGGCGAACCCGGCTCGAAGTGGTAATCCAGCGGCATGGCCACCCCATGCCACTGGACCTTCTTGGGAAAGACGTCGGTGGTGATGCCGGCCGCCTCGTGCCGCATCAGTTCCTCGCGCGTGAGCAGCAGGGCCTGCGCCGCGGGCTTGTCCAGCTTGGCATACCACGCTTCGAGCGTGGCCTGCTGGCTCATCTCGGCCGGCAGCTGCCGGTCGTAGAACACGAAGATCAGCTCGTCATCGACCAGGATGTCGGGCCGGCGGCTCTGGTGTTCGAGCTTCTCGATCTGGGCCACCAGCTTGCGGTTGTGCGCCACGAAGGGCAGGCGCGTATCGATGTCGCCCTCGACCAGCGCCTGGCGGATGAACAGTTCGCGGGCGTGGGCCGGGTTGATGCGGCCGTAGTGCACGCGCCGGCCGGTGTAGACGGGCAGGCCATAGAGCGTGCCGCGCTCGTTGGCCACCACCTGTCCGGCCTTGCGGTCCCAGCGCGGATCCGAGTGCACCCGGCGGATCAGGTGCGGCGCCGCGCGTTCGAGCCAGGTCGGCTCGATGCGCGCGACGCAGCGGGCATACAGCCGCGTGGTCTCGACCAGCTCGGCCGCGACCACCCATTTGCCGGCCTTGCGCGCCAGGCGCGAGCCCGGGTGGATGTGAAAGCGGATCTCGCGCGCGCCCTGGTAGTGGCCGGCCTCTTCGCTCTTGAGGCCCACGTTGCCCAGCAGGCCGGTCAGCAGCGCCAGGTGGATCTGCTCGTAGGTGGCCGGGCTCTGGTTCAGCCGCCAGCCCTGCTCGCCCACCAGGGCGGCCAGCTGGGTATGGACGTCGTGCCACTCGCGCAGGCGCACCGGCGAGAGGAAGTGCTGGCGCAGCAAGGCCACCAGCTTGCGCTGCGACCCCTTGTGCGCGACCTGCTCGCCATACCATTGCCACAGCTTGAGATAGGAAAGGAACTCGGATTTCTCGTCGGCAAAGCGGGCGTGCGCGGCCTCGGCGGCCTCGCGCTCGGCCAGGGGACGGTCGCGCGGGTCCTGCACCGACAGCGCCGAGGCGATCACCAGCATCTCGGCCAGGCAGTCGTGCTGGCGGGCAGCCAGGATCATGCGGCCGATGCGCGGATCGACCGGCAGCTTGGCCAGCGCCCTGCCGGTTTCGGTCAGGGCGTTGGCCTCGTCGATGGCGCCCAGCTCCTGCAGCAGGTGGTAGCCGTCGGCCACCGCCCTGCCCGGCGGCGCCTCGACGAAGGGGAACTGCTCGATATCGTCGAGCTTGAGCGCCTTCATGCGCAGGATCACCGAGGCCAGCGAGGAGCGCAGCACCTCGGGGTCGGTGAAAGGCGGGCGGGCGTTGAAGTCGGCCTCGTCGTACAGCCTCAGGCAGATGCCCGGCCCCACGCGGCCGCAGCGCCCGGCCCGCTGGTTGGCCGAGGCGCGGCTGATGGGCTCGATGCGCAGCTGCTCGACCTTGTTGCGCCACGAATAGCGCTTGATGCGCGCCAGCCCGCTGTCGATGACAAAACGGATGCCGGGCACGGTCAGCGAGGTTTCCGCCACGTTGGTGGCCAGCACGATGCGGCGCGCGTTGCCGCGCGGATGGAAAATCCGCTCCTGCTCGGCCTGGGTCAGCCGCGCGAACAGCGGCAACACCTCGGTGGCCGGCGGATGGCGCTTGCGCAGGGCTTCGGCGGCTTCGCGGATCTCGCGCTCGCCGGGCAGGAAAACCAGCACGTCTCCCGGGCCGCTGCGGGCGCATTCGTCCACGCCCTCGACGATGGCATCGATCAGGTCGCGCTCCTCGTCGCCGGACAGGCGCTGCGCATCGCGCCGCGCGCCCTCGTCCTGCTGCGCTTGCGGGTGCACGGGCCGGTAGCGGATTTCCACCGGATACAGCCGCCCCGAGACGGCAATCACCGGCGCGGGCCTGCCCTGCGCGTCGGCGAAGTGCCGCGCGAACCGCTCGGCGTCGATGGTGGCCGAGGTGATGATGAGCTTCAGATCGGGCCGGCGCGGCAGCAACTGCTTGAGGTAGCCCAGCAGGAAGTCGATGTTCAGGCTGCGCTCGTGGGCCTCGTCGATGATCAGGGTGTCGTAGCGGCGCAGCAAGGGGTCGCGCTGCGACTCGGACAGCAGGATGCCGTCGGTCATCAGCTTGATGGCCGCCTGCGGGCCGGTGCGGTCGTGAAAGCGCACCTGGTAGCCGACCCACTCGCCCAGGGGGGTATTGAGCTCCTCGGCCACGCGCTTGGCCACCGAGGTGGCCGCCAGCCGGCGCGGCTGGGTGTGGCCGATCATGCGCGCGAGCCCCCGCCCCATCTCCAGGCATATCTTGGGCAGCTGCGTGGTCTTGCCCGAGCCGGTCTCGCCGCTGACGATGGTGACCTGGTGCGCGGCGATGGCGCGCGCGATCTCCTGCCGTCGCGCGCTGACGGGCAGGTCTTCGGGGTAGGAAACGGGCGGAGCGCGCCGGGCCTCGCGAGGGGCGGAGCCGGAAGATTCGGACATTGGCTGAATTGCTGCTTTGGACCGATCATTATAATTTTGCGATCCGGCCGGCGCTTGTCCCCCTCGGCGCGCCGCCTTTCCTTGTCCCAGCCCAGACCATGCAAGAGCACGAAACCGAAACCGTCTCCGCCCAAGAGGCCCCCGAATTCGCCCCCGCGCAATTCGTCCGATGGTTCCGGGAAGTCGCGCCCTACGTGCACGCCTTTCGCGGCAAGACCTTCGTGGTGGCCTTCGGCGGCGAGCTGGTGCAGGCCGGCGCGCTCAACGCCCTGGTGCAGGACCTGTCGCTGCTCTCGGCCCTGGGGATCAAGCTGGTGCTGGTGCACGGCTCGCGCCCGCAGGTCAACGAACAGCTGCGGCTCAAGGGCCTGGACCAGCAGTTCGGCCGGGGCATGTCGCCGACCGACGACGCCGCGCTCGAATGCGCCAAGGAGGCGGCCGGCGAGATCCGCCTGGACATCGAGGCGGCCTTCAGCCAGGGCCTGCCCAATACGCCCATGTCGCATGCGCAGATCCGCGTGATCTCGGGCAACTTCGTGACGGCGCGCCCGGCCGGGGTGATCGACGGCGTGCACTACCTGCACACCGGCCAGGTGCGCAAGGTCGATGTCGAGGCCATGCGCTTTGCCATCGAGCGCGGCTCCATCCTGCTGCTCTCGCCGCTGGGCTTCTCGCCCACGGGCGAGGCCTTCAACCTGGCCATGGAAGAGCTGGCCACCAACGTGGCCGTGGCGCTGCGGGCCGAGAAACTGATCTTCCTGACCGAGACCCCCGGCGTGCTGAACGAGGACGGCAGCGTGGACACCGAGCTGGCGCGCGACGACGCCGATGCGCTGCTGGCCAGCGGCAAGCTGGACCCGGACACGGCCTTCTTCCTGCACTATGCCTCGCGCGCGGTCAAGCGCGGCGTCGCCCGCGCGCACCTGGTGCCCTACAGCCTGGACGGCGGCGTGCTGCTGGAGATCTTCACCCACGACGGCGTGGGCACCATGGTGGTCGAGGACACCCTGGACGACCTGCGTGCGGCCACGGTCGATGACGTGGGCGCGATCCTCAAGCTGATCGAACCGCTGGAGGCCGACGGCACGCTGGTGCCGCGCGGACGCAGCGTGATCGAGCAGGACGTGGAGAGTTTTACCGTGCTCGAGCACGACGGCGTGATCTACGGCTGCGCGGCGCTGCACGCCTATCCGGCAGAGCAGATGGCCGAGATGGCCTGCCTGATCGTGCATCCCGAGTGGCAGGGCGCGGGAGAAGGCGAAATGCTGCTGCGCCACATCGAGTCGCGCGCACGCGCCCAGGGGCTGCGCCGGCTGTTCGTGCTGACGACCCGCACCTCGCACTGGTTCATCAAGCGCGGCTTCGTGCAAGGCGGCATCGCCGACCTGCCGCGCGAAAAGCAGGCCAGCTACAACCGCTCGCGCAACAGCCTGGTATTCATCAAGCGCCTGTAGGGGAATGGCCGTAGAGGCCGGCCCCGGGCGTTAAAATCGGGCTTTGCATCCTTATCAGGCTGAAAACCATGGCTCGAACCATCCACTGTGCAAAACTCAAGCGCGAGGCCGAGGGGCTGGACTTCCCGCCGTACCCGGGTGAAATGGGCCAGCGCATCTGGCAGAACATTTCCAAGCAGGCCTGGGCCGAATGGCAGCAGGTGCAAACCCGCCTGGTCAACGAGAACCGGCTGAACCTGGCCGATACGCGCGCGCGCAAGTACCTGGCCCAGCAAATGGAAAAATTCCTGTTCGAAGACTCGGACGTGGAAGCCCAGGGCTACGTGCCGCCCTCGCAATAAAGCCAGGCTTGCCGCCCGCCCGGCGCGGCGGGGCCGGGCCTGCCGGCCCCCCCGGGCGCGTGGCGGCTCAGGCCTGGGGTTGGTCCTCGGTTTCGCCGCGCGCCTGGCGCTCGGCGTTCTTGACCCCGGTGTGGCGCACGTCGGCGCCATGCACCAGGTAGATGACGCGCTCGGCCATGTTCTTGCAGTGATCGCCCACGCGCTCGAGCGCGCGCGCCACGAAGATCAGGTCGATGGAGCGCGAGATGGTGCGCGGGTCCTCGATCATGTAGGTGATGAGGTGGCGCAGCGCGCCCTTCCATTCCTTGTCGACCTCCTTGTCGCTGCGCACCACCTGCGCGGCCTGGATGGCGTCCAGCCGGGCGAAGGCGTCCAGCGCCTGGCGCAGCATGACCAGCACGTTGTTGGCCATGTGACGCAGTTCGACGATGGGCTGGTAGCGCAGGTCGCCTTCATGGATGCGGCGGGCCACGGTGGCCACTTTCTCGGCCTCGTCGCCCGAGCGCTCCATGTCGGTGAGCATCTTGCTGACCGCCAGCATCATGCGCAGGTCGATGGCGGTGGGCTGGTGGCGCGCAAGAATCAGGCCGATGCGCTCGTCGATCTCGACCTCCAGGCGGTTGACTTCCTTTTCGCGCTCGCGCACCCGCTCGACCAGCGCCATGTCGCCGCTGGCCAGGGCGTCGATGCCGTCCTGGATCATGGCTTCGACCAGACCGCCCATTTGCAGGAACTGCGAACGGATCCGCTCGATGTCCAGATCGAATTGCTTGTTGGTGTGCTCGGTCATCCCAGATACCTGTGTGATGGATTGCGCCATGGTCCGCCGCTCCTGTTACGGGCTTGCCGTCCTGCCGGCCCAACATGGACGGCGCGAGAAGCGGCAAGCATATGACTCACATATGACACCATTATGAACCAGGAAGCCTGCGCACGCCCGACTGGGTGGCGAGCAGGGCCAGCGTGGCGCCGGACAGTGCGAACAGCCCGCAGGTAACCACGCCCGGGATGTTGTTGATGGTGGCCTCCAGCCGCTTGGGATCGTCGATGCGCAGGCCCGCCACGTCCAGGATGACGTTGCCGTTGTCCGTCACGAAACCGGTGCGCAGCGCCGCCCGCCCGCCCAATTCGGCCAGCCGGCGGCTGACTGCCTCGCGCGCCATGCCGATGACCTCGACCGGCAGCGGGAAGGCCCCCAGGCGCCGCACCAGCTTGGACTCGTCGGCGATGCAGACGAAGCGCTCGGCGACCGAGGCGACGATCTTCTCGCGCGTGAGCGCACCGCCCCCGCCCTTGATCATGTGCAGGCCGGTGTCGATTTCGTCGGCGCCGTCCACGTACACCGGCATGCTGCGCACCTCGTTCAGGTCCAGCACGGGCAGCCCGTGGCGCGCCAGGCGCGCGGCGCTGCGCTCGGAGCTGGCCACGGTGCCGAGCAGCCGCGTCTTGTAGCGGGACAGTCCGTCGATGAACAGATCGGCTGTCGAGCCGGTGCCCACGCCGATCACGGTCTGCGGGCCCAGGAACGGTTCGATGTAGTCGAGCGCGGCATCGGCCGCTTGCTGCTTGAGTTGCTGTTGCGTAAGCATGGGGTCACCTGTGGGCAATTGGCGGGGCAATTTAGCAGATTGGCGGCCAGGCCCGGCGCAGCAGGCGCTCGTCGCAGGCCTGGGCCGGCAGGCCGCCGCACAGGCCTGCCGGCTCGCCCAGCCGCGCCAGCACGAAAGCCTGGGCCACCGGCGCAGGCGCGTGGCGGATCAGCAGCGCCGCCTGCCACAGGCAGGCGAGCCGCGCGGCCAGGCGGCGCGCCAGGCCCTGGGCCTGCCCGGCGCTGGCGGCCAGGGCCTCGAAATCGCGCAAGGCCTCATCATAAAGGGCGAACTGGCCGCGCGCCGGCAGCAGCTCGTCGCGCAGCGCCGGCAAGGCCTGCGGATGGCGCTGCAGCG
Organism: Orrella sp. JC864; assembly: GCF_037026685.1. NCBI lineage: Bacteria > Pseudomonadati > Pseudomonadota > Betaproteobacteria > Burkholderiales > Alcaligenaceae > Orrella > Orrella sp. JC864. The sequence continues at coordinate 24,788 of NZ_JBANET010000019.1, forward strand.
CCCGCAGCACGTCCAGGGCCATGATGTTGCCCGCCCCTTCCCAGATGGAGTTGACCGGCGCCTCGCGGTATAGCCGCGCCAGCATGGATTCCTCGACATAGCCGTTGCCGCCCAGCACCTCCATGCATTCGGCCAGCGCGGCGATGGTCCGCTTGCATATCCACAGCTTGGCGGCGGGCGTGCCCAGGCGCGCCAGGGCCTGCTCGGCCGGGTCCTGCGCGCGGTCGAAGGCCCGCGCCAGGCGCAGGGCCAGCGCGGTGGCGGCCTCGCTCTCGAGCGTCAGGTCGCACAGCACGTTGCGCATCAGGGGATGCTCGATGAGCGGCTTGCCGAAGGCGCGCCGGCCGCAGGCATGATGCAGCGCCCGCACCAGCGCCTGGCGCAGCAGCGCCGCGCTGCCCAGCGCGCAGTCCAGGCGGGTGTAGCTGGCGACCTTGATCAGCGTGGCGATGCCGCGGCCGGGCTCGCCCACCATGGCGCCCCAGGCGTCCTGGAACTCGACCTCGGCGCTGGCATTGCTGCGATTGCCCAGCTTGTCCTTCAGGCGCATCAGGCGCTGCGCATTGCGCCGGCCATCGGGCAGGCGGCGCGGCACGAAAAAACAGGACGGCCCTTCGGCCGCCTGGGCCAACACCAGGTGCGCATCGGACTGGGGCACCGAATAGAACCATTTATGGCCGCGCAGCAGGTAGGCCTGGCCCTGGCCGGCGCCCGCGACGGGTTCGGCCCGGGTGGTGTTGGCGCGCACGTCGGAGCCGCCCTGCTTTTCGGTCAGCCCCATGCCCAGCAAGGCGCCGTGCTTGGCCGCCACGGGCAGGTCGCGCCGATCGTAGCGCGGCGCCATCAGCCGGGGCAGCCACAGCCCGGCATAGTCGATGACGCCGGCCGGCTCTTGCCGCAGCACGGCCAGCGCGCCGAAAGTCATGGTCACCGGGCACAGGCTGCCGGCCTCGACCTGGCCTTGCATCAGGAACGCCGCCGCGCGCGCGACCTGCGCCCCCGGCGAAGGCTGCGCCCAGGCGCCGCTGTGCAGGCCGTAGCCGGCCATGTCGGCCAGCAGTTCGTGCCAGGCCGGGCACAGCCGCACCTGGTCGATGCGCCGGCCCTGGGGATCGTGGGTGGCCAGCATCGGCGGCTGGGCATTGGCCAGCGCCCCCAGCTCGAACATGCGGCGCCGGCCCAGATGCGCGCCGCGCGCATGCAGCGCGCCGTCCCAGGCGCCGGCGCCCTCGCGGGCCACGGCCTCGCGCAGGGCCGCGTCGGTCTCGTAGAGGTTGTAGTCCGCCAGCGGCTCGGACTGGTTGAAGACTTCGTGCGTGCTGCAAGCATCCATGCGCCGCCCTCCCTGCCCTGGCCGGGCCCCGGCCCGGTCCGGCCATTGTAGGGGCAGCCCCGGCCGGATCAAGGCTCGCCGGCCGGCTCCTGGCTGTCCAGCAGGCCGCGGGCCTGCTCATCGGGCAGCGCCTCCACCGATTTCAGGCTGCTGAGCATGACCCGCGTGCGCCGCTCGGTGTCCACGATCCGGTTGCTGGCCGAGTCCAGCGACCGCTTCACGCTGGCCAGGGCCTCGCCGAACTTGCCGAATTCGGTCTTGACGGCGCGCAGCACCTGCCAGACCTCGGAGGAACGCTGTTCGATGGCCAGCGTGCGAAAGCCCATCTGCAAGCTGTTGAGCAAGGCAGCCAGGTTGCCCGGCCCGGCCACGTTCACCCGCAGGGCCTGCAGCCGGTCCACCAGCCCGGGCCGGCGCAGCACTTCGGCATACAGGCCTTCGGTGGGCAGGAACAGCACGGCGAAGTCGGTAGTGTGCGGCGGCGCGACATACTTGTCGGCGATCTGCCTGGCCTGCACTTCCAGGGCGCGGGCCAGCGCGTTGCCCGCGGCCTGGGCGGCCTGGGCATCGGCCTGCTCCTGCGCCTGCAGCAGGCGCTCGTATTCCTCCTTGGGAAACTTGGCGTCTATGGGCAGCCAGACCGGCTGGTCGCGCCCGCGCCCGGGCAGGCGGATGGCGAACTCGACCATCGCGTCGCTGCCGGGCACGGGCTTGACGTTGCGCCCGTACTGCTCGGGCGTCATGATGTCCTCGACCAGCCGCGCCAATTGCACCTCGCCCCAGGTGCCACGGCTCTTGACGTTGGTCAGCACGCGCTTGAGGTCGCCCACGCCGGCGGCCAGCGCCTGCATCTCCCCCAGCCCCTTGTGCACGGCCTCGAGCCTGTCCGACACCAGCTTGAACGACTCGCCCAGGCGCTGCTCCAGCGTGGCGTGCAGCTTGTCGTCCACCGTGCGGCGCATCTCCTCCAGCCGCGCGGCGTTATCGGCCTGCAGGCTTTGCAGGCGCTGCTCGACGGTCTGGCGCATGTCGGCCAGCCGGCGCTCGTTGATCTCGATCAGCCCCTGCACCTGCCGGCCCAGCTGCGCGGCAAAGCCGGCCTGGCCCTGCGCCTGCTCGGCGCGGGCCGCCGCGGCATCGCGGGCCAGCAGCGTGCGCAACTCTTCGTGGCTGCGCGCCAGCTCCAGCCGCAACCCCCGTACCGACTCGGCGAACTCGCCGCGCAGGCCTCTCTGGCTTTCGGCCAGCTCGCTGCGCAAGGCGCGCTCGATCTTCTCCTGCTCGTCCAGCAGGCGCTCCTGTCCCTGGAGCAGCTGCTCCAGGGCCGGATCGGACGCAGGCCGGCGCAGCAGGTTCCATAAGGACAACAAGGCGGCGGCAAGGGCCGCCAGGGCGGCGATCCAGGGCAGCGCCCCGCCAAGGCCCGGGTCGCTCAGCAATGCGTTCACGGCCTGGACTCCCTCTTGCTCGTGGATAAAAAACAACACAAATATGCGTAGAACATCGCCATCGTCATAATATTGTCAACAAAACTGAACGCGGCAGCCGTGCGGCCGTGAACAATAAACGGAGCCCTCATGGCGGCGGCCTTGTCCTGTCCCTCCATGCTCGATGCCATAGACCTGGACCAGGCCAGGCCCATCGCCGTGGGCGGCGGACGCCGGATCTACGCGCATCCCTGCGACAAGAACCTGCTGATCAAGGTCATTGACCCGCAGGCGCGCGCCCAGTACATGATGCGGCATCGCTTCAAGCGCTGGTACAAGCGGCTGCACCGCGCCAGCGCCTATCGCGGCTTCATCGGCGAGTTTTCCGAGTCGGTCATCGTCGCCGCCCGCAACGCCCACTGGGACAGGCTGCCCATGGCGCGGGTGGCCGGCGTGGTCGACACTTCGCAAGGGCCGGGATTGCTGGTCGAGAAGATCCGCGGCCTGGACCAGGACCTGGCGCCCACGCTGGAGGCGGTGGTGCGCCAGCATGGGCTGGGCCCGGAACTGCGCCAGGCGCTGGACGCCCTGCTGCAGGCCTTCATCGCCGCCCATATCGTCATCAACGATATGTCGGCCTCCAATATCGTGATGGGCACCAACGCCCAGGGCAAGCAGGGCCTGTTCCTGATCGACGGCTTTGGCGTCAAGCAGAAAGTGCCGCTGTACGCCCTGAGCAAGAGCCTGAATGCGCGCCATCTGCGCGAGCACTTCGGGCAGATGCTGGGCAAGCTCGAACGCATCGCCGCCGTGCGGCAAAGCGCCTGCCCCCCTGCCGCGGCCATTGCGCGAAACGCGCCCAGGCTGGCCGACATCCTGGAAGAAGAGATCGAGGCGCCCGGCACCGCCGTGCACTGAGCCTGGCGCGCGGCACGGCCGCCGGCGCCGGCGTTCAGCCCGGCCGGCCCGGTTCGGGCGCCCACTGCCGCCCCTGGCGCCGCAGCAAGCGGTAGTGCGTATCGGCAAGCTGGCCGCGCCGCAGGGGATTGCGGGTGCAAAAGCGGGCATAGGCGGCATCCACGTAACGGTAAGGCAGGTGCTCGTCGCGTCCGGCGGGAATGCCCAGGCGCGTGGTCTGCACCAGCAAAGGCGGCCGCTCGCCGACGTCCTGGACAAAGAATCGCTGCGGGTCGAAGCCGCGCGCGTCCCAATCGGGGACTTTCAGGCCCAGGGCCCGGCACAGCAGGGTCTGGCCCGCGCACAGCCTGCCCGGCGGGCGCGGCGCCCCCTGCCCGTCCGGATTGAGCCGCTGCATCAGGGCCAGGGCCTGGGGACCGGCCATCTCGTCCAGCCAGGGGTAGCCCGACTTGATCAGCACGGCATTGCCGGGACCGCGGGCGCTGAAGTTCAGCGAGTCGCCGCCGCGTGCGTAATACATGTAGATGGCGCCGCCGTCCATGAACAGCGCCCGCCGCTTGGGGGTGTAGCCCAGCGAAGCATGGCTGCCGCGCTCGTCCAGCAGATAGGCCTCGGTCTCGATGATCCGGGCCGACAGCCACACGCCCTGCACCTTGTGGCGCAGCACCATGCCGGGCAGCTCGCGCGCCAGCGTCAGGGCGTCGCGGTCGAAGAAGGCGTCGGGCAGCATGCCCGGCATCGCGCCATGGCCGTGCGGCACCGACACGGGCATTCAGCCGCCGAAACGCTGCGCGTAGCGTTTTTCGTTAAAGCCCACGCCCACCTGGCCCTGCGCATCGACGGCCACGGGACGGCGCACCAGCGCCGGATAGCGGGCGATCAGCGCGGTCCATTGCGCGTCGGTGGCGGCGGATTTCTCGTCCTCGGACAGGCCGCGCCAGGTCATGGAGGCGCGGTTGACGAGCTTTTCCCAGCCGCCCAGCTGGCGCGCCCACTCGGTCAGCGTGGCGGCCGGCACGGGCTGGTCGCGGTAGTCGACAAAGACGTGGTCCACGCCCTGCGCGGCCAGCCAATCGCGGGCCTTGACGCAGGTGCTGCAAGCCTTCAGGCCGTACAGGGTCAGGTCGGCAGTCATTTCTCTTTGCGTCGTTGCAGGCGATAGGCCAGGATCACGCAGATGCCCACCGCCAGGATGAACAAGGTCGCCAGCGCGTTGACCTCGGGCTTGAGGCCCAGCCGCACCCGCGAGAATATCTCGGGCGAGAGCGGCGTGAATCCCGGCCCCGAGAGAAAGGAAGCGATCACCACGTCGTCCAGCGACAAGGTGAAGGACAGCAGCCACGCCGCGGCCAGCGAGGGGGCGATCAGCGGCAGGGTGATGACGAAGAATACCTTGAGCGGCGGGGCGCCCAGGTCGAGCGCGGCCTCTTCGAGCGAGCGGTCCAGGTCGCGGATGCGCGACTGGATGATGACCGCCACATAGGCCATGCACAGCATCACGTGGCCGACCCAGATGGTGAATACGCCGCGCTGGCCGGGCCAGCCGAACAGCTTGTCCATTTCGACGAACATGAGCAGCAGCGAAATGCCCAGCACGACCTCGGGAATGACCAGCGGCGCGCTGACCATGCCGACGTAGAGCGAAAAGCCCCGGAATCGCCCCATGCGGGCCAGCACGTAGCCGGCCCAGGTGCCCAGGATGACAGCGGCGGTTGCGCTGAGCGCGCCGATGCGAAACGACAGCCAGGCCGCCGAGAGCAGCACCTGGTCGTTGAACAGCGACTCGTACCAGCGCAGCGAAAAGCCGCTCCAGGTATTGACCATCGACGAAGCGTTGAACGAGAAGACGATCAGCGAGGCGATGGGCAGGTACAGGAAGGCAAAGCCCAGCCCCAGGGCCAGCGCGCGCAGCCAGGGATTGGGCGCGGTCATCGGGAGCCCTCGCGCTGCAGTTCCATCTGGCGCACCTGGCTGTACTGGAACAGGGCCAGCGGCACCAGCAGCGCGGCGACCATGACCACCGTGATGGACGCGGCCATCGGCCAGTCGGTGTTGGTGAAGAATTCGTTCCACATGACGCGTCCCATCATCAGCGTGTTGGCCCCGCCCAGCATCTCGGGAATCACGTATTCGCCCACGCAGGGAATGAAGACCAGCATCGCCCCGGCGATGATGCCCGGGCGCGAAAGCGGCAGCGTCACGCGCACGAAGGCTTGCCAGGGCCGCGCGCCCAGGTCGTAGGCGGCCTCGAGCAGGCGCACGTCCAGCTTGACCAGGTTGGCGTACAGCGGCAGGATGAAAAACGGCAGGTAGGCGTAGATCATGCCGATGTACACGGCCAGGTCGGTGCGGTAGATTTCGAGCGGGCTGGAGATCACGCCCAGCCACATCAGGAAATTGTTGAGCAGGCCGTCGTTGCGCAGGATGCCCACCCAGGCGTAGACGCGCAGCAGCAGCGACGTCCAGAACGGCAGGATCACCGCCAGCAGCAGCAGGTTGCGCAGCCCCGGGCGCGAGCGCGCGATGTAATAGGCGATGGGATAGCCGATCAGCACGCACCACAGCGTGGTGACCGCCGCCATCTTCAGCGAATTGACGTAGGTGTCGAAATACAGCGAGTCGGTGAACAGCATCACGTAGCCGCGCAGGTGCAACGTGATGTGGAAGGCCTCGTTCTCGTACTGGTACAGCGGCGTATAGGGCGGCACGCCGAACTGCAGGTCCGAGAAGCTGATCTTGAAGACCAGGAAGAACGGCACGAGCAGGAACAGCGACAGCCACGCGTAGGGCGGCGCGATGGCCAGCAGGCGCCCCAAGCCGGCCCGGCGCGCAAGCAGGCCCGTCATGACGTCAGCACCGTGGCGCTGTCGTTGTCCCAGCTCACGTAGACCTCGTCGTTGACGCCGGGCGCGTCCATGCGGGCCAGCTGCGGCGCCGGGACGGTGGCCTCGACCACTTTGCCCGAGACCAGCCGCACCTGGTAGAGCGCGTGGCTGCCCAGCCAGGCCATGTGGCTGACCACGCCGTGGCCCCAGTTGTTCTCGCCCTGGGGCCGGTTGCGGTCCAGCACCATGTTCTCGGGACGGATGGAGACGTGCACTTCCATGCCTTGCGGCTCGCTCACGCCGTGGCTGACGTACAGGGGCCGCGGCAGGTCGGGCGTCTCGATGGCGATGTGGTCGGGCTCGTCCACCACGATGGTGCCGGTAAAGAGGTTGGTCGAGCCGATGAACCCCGCCACGAAGCGGCTGGCCGGAAAGGAGTAGACCTCTTGCGGCGAGCCCACCTGCACGATCTGTCCCTCGGTCATGACCGCCAGGCGGTCGGAGATGCTCATGGCCTCGTCCTGGTCGTGCGTGACCATGATGCAGGTCACGCCCACCTGCTTGAGGATGCGCACCAGCTCGATCTGCGTCTTCTGGCGGATCTGCTTGTCCAGCGCCGACATGGGCTCGTCCAGCAGCAGCAGCTTGGGCCGCTTGACCAGGCTGCGCGCCAGGGCCACGCGCTGCTGCTGGCCGCCCGAGAGCTGGTGCGGCTTGCGGCGCGCGTACTGGCCCATCTGCACCAGCTCCAGGACCTCGCGCACGCGCTCGCCGATCTCGTTGGCGGCCACGCCCTCCTGCTTCAGGCCGAAGGCAACGTTCGATTCCACGCTCATGTGCGGGAACAGCGCGTAGGACTGGAACATCATGTTCACGGGCCGGCGGTACGGCGGGATGGCCGTGATGTCCTGCCCGTCGAGCAGGATGCGCCCGGAGCTGGCCGTCTCGAAGCCGGCCAGCATGCGCAGCAGCGTGGACTTGCCGCAGCCCGAGCTGCCCAGCAGCGCGAACAGCTCGTTGCGGCGGACCGCCACGTTGACGCCGCGCACCGCGATGGTATCGCCGAAGACCTTGACGAGGTCCTCGACCCGCACGAACTCGTCCGGATCGACGGACTGCTGGCGGCTGTCGGTCATGATGCCTAGCGCCCCGACTTCAGTTCGGCCCACATGCGCGTCTGCAGGCGCTGCACGTTAAGCGGTTGCGGCTTGATGACGAACAGGGTCTTGGAGACCTCGGGCGGCGGATAGATCATCGGGTTGTTGGCCACGTCCGGATCGACGAACTCGCGCGCGGACTTGTTCGCGTTGGGATAGAACATGTGGTTGGTGATGGCCGCGTGCACCTCGGGCGTCTCGATGTAGTTGATGAACGCATGCGCGCCATCGACATTGCCCGCATCCTTGGGGATGGCCATGGTGTCGAACCAGGCCGGCGCGCCGCCGTGCGGAATGTAGTAGTCGATTTCGTAGCTGCGCTTGGCCTCCTGGGCGCGGCGCTTGGCGATCATCACGTCGCCCGAGTAGCCGTAGACCATGCACAGGTCGCCGGCGGCCAGCTCGTCGATATAGCCCGAGGAACTGAACTGGCGGATGTAGGGACGGATCTTCTTGAGCAGTTCGAGCGCGGCCTTCAGGTCGGCCGGATCGCTGCTGTTGGGGTCCTTGCCCAGGTAATGCAGGGCGGCCGGGAACACCTGGGCCGCCTCGTCCAGCACGGAGATGCCGCAAGACTGCAGCCTGGCGGCCTTCTCGGGATCAAAGAGCGTGTCCCAGCTGCCCAGGTCGGCATCCTCGCCCAGCGCCTGGCGCGCCCGGGTGACGTTGTAGCCCAGGCCGTTGGTGCCGTAGCCCCAGGGCACGAGGTACTGGTTGCCCGGGTCCACCTCGGCCACCAGGGCCATGATGTCCGGATCCAGGTGCTGCCAGTTGGGAATCTTGCTGCGGTCGAGCTTCTGGAACAGGCCGCCTTCGAGCTGGCGCGCCGCATAGTGCGTCGAGGGCACGACCACGTCGTAGCCGGACTTGCCCGTCAGCAGCCTGGCCTGCAGGGTATCGTTGCTGTCGTAGACGTCGTAGCGCACCTTCAGGCCCGTGGCCTTCTCGAAGCCGCTCAGGGTGTCGGGCGCCGTGTATTCGGCCCAGTTGTAGACGTTGACCGTGCCGCTTTGCGCCCAGCCCGCGCCGCACGCGGCGGCCAGCGCCAGCGCGCAGCCCGCGCGGACCGCCGTCCCGGTCTTGCCGACGCGCCGTGCCTTTCGTTCCATTGCCATATGGATTCCCCCTTGCCAAGACCGCAAAAAGCGAAAACGCAAAATGATAAAGCCTTTTTGCTACCTGCCGGGCCGCGCCCGGGCGAAAAAAAGCCCCTGGCAGCCCGGGCAAAAGCAGGGGGCGGCGTGCGGACCTTTACCCTGCGTGCCGCAAGGCCGCCCAGCACTGCTCGTAAGCCTGCATGATGCGTTGTCCATACGCCACGCCTTGCGGCCCGGCCACCTTTTCCAGGGATCGCGCCAGGCGCCGCAGGTTCCCCAGGCGCTGCGCCGCGCTCAGCGGCCCTTCGCGGGCCCGGTCGAAATCGATCAGCCAGGGCCGGTCCTGCGCGTCAAAAAGCAGGTTGTACGCATTGAGATCGGCGTGCCAGACCCCCTGGGCGTGCAGCGCGGCGATGACGCGGGCGGCCGGCTCCCAGAGCGGCTCGTCCAGGCGCCGGGCCAGCGCGCGCGCGCCGGGGATGCGCTCGGTCAGCAAGGCGCCCCGATAGGACAGGCCGCCGCGCCAATAGGCCGCCGCCAGGGGCGCGGGCACCGGCAGGCCGGCCGCGTGCAGCCGGGCCATCACGCAGAACTCGGCAAAAGGCCGGGTGCGGGCCTCGCCCTGCCACAGGTAGGACTGGCGCACCAGCTTGCCGACCAGCCCGCCCCGTCGATAGTGGCGCAGGACCGCCGGCACCCCGCCGGCCTGCACGAACCAGGCCGCCTGCCGCCCGCCCTCGCCCACCGCGCTGGCCTGCGCGCCGCCGGCCAGCGGGTCGAACAGCGCGGGCGTGGCCGCCACGCCGGCCAGCCGCGGCCCCAGCAGCATGGCGCCGCCGGCGAAGGACAGGCGCCGCGCGCCCTGGGGCGGTTCAGCCCTCACGGTTGCGCATCCAGTCCGCGGTGCTGTAGAAGCTGTGCAGCAGGCGCTCGGCCAGCGGCTCGGGCACCTGCTGGTCGCGCAGGGCGCGGCCCATGCACACCACCCACTGGTCGCGCGCCTGCGTGCCGATGGAAAAAGGCAGGTGGCGCGCCCGCAGGCGCGGATGGCCGAAGCGCTGCACATAATGGTCGGGGCCGCCGAAATAGCCGCACAGGAACCGGAACAGCCGCTGGCGGGCATTGTCCAGCGTAGGCCCGTGCAGCGCGCGCAGCTCGGCCAGGTCGGGCTCGATGTCCATCAGGTCGTAGAAGCGGTCCACCAGCGCCTGCACGCCGGGCTCGCCGCCCAGCTGCTCGAAAATGGTGCGCGTCGTATCGAAGGGTTCGAAGACGGCGGGTATGGTCGCCATCATGCCTCTCTCAAAGTAACCAGCGGCGGGGCGCGCAGCACGCCGCGCAAGGCCAGCGAGCCGCCGGCCCAGGCCGCCAGGGCGCCGGCCCCGGCGCCGGCCAGCCAAGGCCAGCCATGCAGGGCCAGGGCGAAGTTGAACACATGGTGGGCCAGCGCGGCCGACACCGCCGTGGCGCCGGCCGCCGCCAGCAGCCCGGCCAGCGCGCCCAGGCCCAGCAGCTCGAGCCGCTGGGCCTGCGCCAGCTGCGCGCGGGTGGCGCCCAGCGCACGCATCAGCGCGGCCTCGCGGGTGCGCTCGTCGCGGGTGGACGAGAGCGCCGCGGCCAGCACCAGGATACCCGCGGCCAGCGTGAACAGGAAGAGCCACTGCACGGCGGCCACCACCTGGTCGATGACGCCCTGCAGCTGCGCCAGGATGGCGCCCACGTCGAACACGGTGAGATTGGGATAGTCGCGCACCAGGGCCTGCATGGCCGGCGCCTGGTCGGCCGGCAGGTGAAAGGAGGTGATCCAGCTTTGCGGGGCCTGCGCCAGCGCGGCCGGGCTCATCAGCGCGAAGAAGTTCACGCGCATGGAGTCCCAGTCGACCTCGCGCAGGCTGGTGACCGTGACGGCGACCGTCTGCCCTGCCACGTCGAAGGACAAGGTATCGCCCAGCCCGATGCCCAGCGTCTGGGCGATCCCGGTTTCCATCGATACCTCGGCGGCCTGCGGGTCGAGCTCGCGGCCGGCCACGATGGGGCTGTAGGACGGCACGCGATCGGCGTAGGACAGGTTGAACTCGCGGTCGACCATGCGCTTGGCGCGCGGTTCCTCGTAGCTATCGGGCGAGACGGCGCGCTCGTTGATGCTCAGCAGCCGCCCGCGGATCATGGGCGAGAGCTCCACCTGCGTGCCGGCCTGCGCCAGGCGCTGGCGCACGGCCTCGCGCTGCTCGGGCTGGATGTTGATGACGAAGCGGTTGGGCGCATCGGGCGGCAGGGTCTGGCGCCAGCCGGCGATCAGGTCGGTGCGGGTGATGGCCAGCAGCAGCAGCGCCATCAGGCCCAGCCCCAGGGCGCAGATCTGCGCGGCCGAGGCGCCCTTGCGCCGCGCCATGCCGGCCAGCGCGAAACGCAGCGCGGGTTGGCCGCGCAAGCCGCGCCGGGCCCAGTCGGCCGTCCGCAGCACCAGCCAGGCCACCAGCCCGAAGACCCCGAAGGCGGCCAGAAAGCCCCCGGCAACCACCGCGGCCAAGCGCACATCGCCCGCGAACCACAGCACCAGGCCGGCAAAACCGGCCAGGCCCAGCACCCATCCCAGCCAGGCGCGCGGAGCCAGCACCGCCGATTCGCGCCGCAGGGCGCGGGCCGGCGGCACGCGGCACAGCTCGGCCACGGGCGGCAGCGCAAAGCCCAGCAGCAGCCAGCACCCCACCAGCAGGCCCTGCGCGGCGGGCTGCCAGCCCGGCGCGGGCAAGGCCGTGTCGATCATGCCGGCCAGCGCCGCCACCAGCACGGTATGCACGGCATAGCCCAACGCCGAGCCGGCCGCGGCCGCCAAGGCGGCCACGAAGAAGAACTCCAGCCCGAGCATGCGCATGAGCAGGCCTTGCCCGGCGCCCAGGCAGCGCATCACGGCCACGCCGTCGCGGTGCCGCAGGGTATAGCGGCGCGCCGCCAGCGCCACGGCCACCGCCGAGACCATCACGGCCAGCAGCGCCACCAGCGACAGGAAATGCTGGGCGCGGCCCAGCGTGCGGCCGACTTCGGGGCGGCCGGATTCGAGCGTGGCCAGCCGCTGGCCGCGCTGCATGCGCGGGGCCAGCCACTGCTGGTAGGCCTGTACGGCGGACGCCTCGCCGGCCAGCAGCAAGGCGTGGCCGATGCGGCTGTATGGGCCGTCCAGCCCCGTGGCCGGCAGGTCCTCGGCGCGCATGAGCACCCGGGGTGCGACGTTGACGAACTGCATGCCGCGGTCGGGCTCGTAGCGGATCACCCCGGCGATGCGCAGGAAGGTATCGCCCACCGCAAGGTCCTGGCCCACGGCCATGCCCAGCATGCCCAGCAGCTGGGGATCTATCCAGACCGTGCCGGGCTCGGGCGCGCCCTGCACCGGACGGCCCGGATCGACGGCATCCGGGGCGATGCGCAGCTGGCCGCGCAGCGGGTAGTTGCCTTGGACCACCTTGACCGCAGCCAGCTGCATGGACTGTTCGTTGCCCACCATGGAGGGGAACTGCCAGGTCCGGGTCGTTTCCAGGCCCAGGCGCTGCGCCTGCTGCAAGAGCTCGGGCGCGGGCGCGGCGTCGGCCTCCAGCACCAGGTCGCCGCCCAGCATCTGGGCGGCATCGCGCGCCAGGGCCTTGCCCACGCGGTCGGCCAGGAAGCTCACGCCGGTGACGGCGGCCACGGCCACCACCAGCGACAGGATCAGCAACGTCAGCTCGCCGGCGCGCAAGTCGCGCAAGGCGGCGCGCCAGGCCATGGCCAGGCTGGCCGGCAGGCGGGGGGCGGCAGGCGGGCCGGGGCGGAAATCTCGGGAGTCAGGCATGTCGGTCGGCGGCTGCGGTCCAGGCAAGGGGCGCGCCCGTTATATCATTGCGGGCTGCCCCGGGGGGTAACAGGGTCTGACCCGGCTGCCGCCCACAGGTTTCCGAAAACACCACGAATCCGGAGAAGACAATGCGTAAGCGCTGGTTCGCCCCTCTGTTGACCGCCGCGGCGGTCGCTACCGCGGCGCTCGCCGCCCCGGCCGCCTCGGCCCAGACCTACAAGATGGCCTATGCGCTGTCGGCCAACTCGCACTACGGCGCCGGCGGCAATGCGTTTGCCCAATCGCTGGAGCAGGCCAGCCAGGGCAAGTACAAGGTAGAGCAATTTCCCAACAGCGCCCTGGGCGGCGAGCGCGAGGTGATCGAGGGCCTGCAGATCGGCACCATCGACCTGGCCATCGTCTCGACCGGCGCGACCCTCAATTTCGTGCCCGAGACCGGCGTGTTCGACATCCCGTTCCTGCTGCGCGACCTGGATCACGCCCGCAAGGTGCTGGACAGCCGGATCGGCCAGGACATGCTGGCCAAGTTCGACGGCCGCGGGCTGGTCGCGCTGGCCTGGGGCGAGCAGGGCTTTCGCCACCTGACCAACAACGTGCGCCCGGTGGCCACCCCGGCCGACGCCAAGGGCCTGAAGATCCGCACCACCGAGAATCCGGTGCACATCACCGCGTTCCGCCAGATCGGCATCCTGCCCACCCCCATGGCCTGGCCGGAAGTGGCCACGGCCTTGCAGCAAGGCACCATCGACGGCCAGGAAAACCCCCTGTCGGTCATCACCTCGGCCAAGCTCTCGCAGGTGCAGAAACACCTGTCGCTGTCGGCCCACGTCTACGCGCCCGCGCTGGTGCTGGTGTCGGCCTCGGTCTACGAGCGCCTGTCCGATGCCGACAAGGCGGCCTTCCGGCAAGCCGGCGAGCAGGCGGCCCAGGCCATGCGCGCCTTCGTGGACGACATCGAGAAGACCGGCGTGGAACAGCTCAAGGCCGAAGGCATGCAGGTCACCGAAGTCGACCGCAAGGCCTTCCAGGAAGCGGTCGCGCCGGTGTATCCGCAATACTACAAGCGCTACGACCGCAAGCTGATCGAGGCCATCCAGGCAGAGTAGCCATGTCCGTCCTTCGCCTGCTGGACCGCGGCCTGTTCCGCGGCGTCTCCATCCTGGCCCAGCTGCTGCTGGTGGCCGCCGTGGCCGCCGGCTTTTTCCAGGTGCTGGCGCGCTTCGTCCTGCAATCGCCCGCCGACTGGACCGAGGTGCTGACCCGGGCGCTGCTGATCTGGACGGTGATGCTGGGCATCTCGCTGGCCCTGCGCGAAGGGGCGATGATCGCCGTGGACGTGCTGCGCAGCGTGCTGCGCGCGCGGGGCCAGCGCGTGCTCGAACTGCTGGTCGCGCTGGTGTGCGCGGGCTTTCTGGGCTTTCTGGCCTGGATCGGCGGGCAGATGACCTGGCGCGTGCGCTTTCAGAACGTGCCCAGCCTGGACATCCCCATCTCCTGGATCTACGTGGCCATCCCCATCGGCGCCGCGCTGGGCGCGATCGCGGTGCTGGCCCGCTGGCTGGCCGGCCCGGACCAGCCGGCGCCGGTGCGCAACGACGCCCAGGGCTAGCCAAGGAGCGCAGCATGTCCCAATTGATGATCGTCACCATGCTGGTGTTCTTCGGCCTGACGGTGCCGGTGGCCATCTCCATCGGCATCGCCAGCATGGCCGGCGTGGCCGCGGGCAACCTGACCTGGCTGGTGGTGGCGCAGCAGCTGTTTGCCGCCATGGACAAGTATCCGCTGGTGGCGGTGCCCTTCTTCATCCTGGCGGGCAACCTGATGGAAGCGGGCGGCATCTCCGAGCGCATGGTCGAGTTCGCCAAGAGCCTGGTCGGCGGCATGCAGGGCGCACTGGCCTGCAGCTGCGTGCTGACCTGCATGATCTTCGCCGCGGTGGCCGGCTCCAGCGTGGCGACCACCTTCGCAGTGGGCGCCATCCTGATCCCGGCCATGGTGCGGCACGGCTATCCGGCGCCCTTCGCCGCATCGCTGCAGGCCTCGGCCGCCGAACTGGGCGTGATCATCCCGCCGTCCATTCCGATGATCCTGTATGCGGTCTCGACCGACACCTCCACCGGCGAGCTGTTCATCGCGGGCGTGGTGCCGGGCCTGCTCATCTGCGGCGCGCTGATGCTGTACGTATGGCTGTACGCCAGGCGCAACGGCCTGGGCCTGCAGGACGGCCAGGACCGGCTGGCGCTGTGGCCCGCCTTCAAGCGCGCCTGGCTGGCGCTGATGATGCCGGTGATCATCCTGGGCGGCATCTACGGCGGCGTCTTCACGCCCACCGAAGCCTCGGTGGTGGCGGTGGTCTACGCCGCCGTCATCGGCGTCTTCGTGTACCGGCGCATCCGGCTGGCCTCGCTGTCCAGGGTGCTGCACCGCTCGGTGCTCTCGACCGCCGTCATCATGTTCATCATCGCCAACGCCGGCGTGTTCAGCTTCCTGCTGAACCGCGCGGGCGTGCCGGCGGCGCTGGGCAACTGGCTGGCCACCGTTTTCACCGAAAAGTACACGTTCCTGCTGGCCATGAACCTGGCGCTGTTCCTGATCGGCATGTTCATCGAGACCTCGGCCTCGATCGTGGTGCTGGCCCCGCTGCTGCTGCCGGTGGCCATGCAGTTCGGCCTGGATCCGGTGCACTTCGGCATGATCATGATCGTGAACCTGGCGCTGGGCATGATCACCCCGCCCTTCGGCGTGAACCTGTTTGCGGCCTGCGCCATCGCCAAGGTGCCGCTGGAGCGGCTGGTGCGCCCGCTATTGCCCTTTGTCGGCGTGATCGTCGCCTGCCTGATGCTGATCACCTACCTGCCCGGGCTTTCGCTCTGGCTGCGCGACCTCGTCTATCGCTAAGGCCTGCGCCTGCCACGCCTGGACAAGCGGCGTGGCGTAGACGGCGCCGGCGGACAAGCCCAGGCACAGGGCCGAAGTGCTGAGGAAGGCGGCGATACGCTCGGGCGTGGTCATGAAGGAACTCCTGTACGGCTGGAAGGACTGGGCCGCCGGCCGCGGGGCCGGGGCAGGAAGGCGGCGCGGCATGCATGCCGCGCCCCTGCCTACAGGCAGTCCGGACCTGCAAAAGGTTCCTGCGCCGCGGCCGGCTATTGCGTAACCGAACGCGTCGGCACGCCCCGTGCGGCCGGGCCCGCCGCCCTAGCTTTCCACGAACAGCAATACCACTGTCACCGCCAGCATGGCCGCAAACGCCCCGCGCAAGGCGCGTTCGGGCAGGCCATAGGCGATCCGCACGCCCACGGGCACCAAGGCCAGGCTGCCGGCCGCCAGCGACAGGCCCACGACCCAGTCGGTCTGGCCGCCCAGGGCATAGGCGAGCAGGGCCACGCAGGAGCCCGGGATGATCATGGCCAGCGCCAAGGCCTGGGCGGCCGTCTGGCTCAGGCGAAACACCGCCGTCATGATGGGCACGGCCAATACCGCCCCGCCCACGCCGAAAAATCCGCCCAGCAGGCCCGCCAGCGCCCCGATGCCGCCGGCCTGCGCGCGGCCGATGCCGCCGCGCGGGGGCGGCTGGGCGCCGGCCCGCGGGCGGGGCCGGGACCAGGTCTGCCACACGTAGAACACCGCGATGCCCAGCAGGAACAGCGCGAAGCCGCGGCGCAGCACGGCCGGATCCAGCCCCAGGGCCAGGTGCGCGCCGAACCAGGTGCACACCACCGCGCCCAGCGCGCCGCAGGCGGCCACGCGCAGGTCGATGCGCGCATGCTGGTTGTATTTGCGCACCGCCATCAGGATGGTCGGCAGCACCATGACCAGCGCCGTGCCCTGCGCCATCTGCTGGTCCATGCCCAGCACCAGCCCCAGCGCGGGAATGGCGATCAGCCCTCCGCCTATGCCCAGGATGCCGCCCAGCAATCCGATGGCCGCGCCGCTCAACAGGCAGGCGGCGACAAGCAGGACCAGGCTCATCGCAAGACCTGCCAGGCCGGGATGGCGCGCATCAACGCAGTTTCTCCAACGCGTCCTCGAGCCGGTCGACCGCCCAGATCTCCAGCCCCTCGATGGCCTGGCGCGGGGCGTTGGCCTTGGGGATGATGGCCGTGCCGAAGCCCAGCTTGGCCGCTTCGCGCAGGCGCTCCTGGCCGCGCGGCGCGGGCCGGATCTCGCCGGCCAGCCCCACTTCGCCGAAGGCGACCAGCCCGCGCGGCAAGGGCCGGTCGCGCAGCGAGGACATGATGGCCAGCAGCACCGGCAAATCGGCCGCCGGCTCGCCGATGCGCACGCCGCCGACCGCGTTGACGAACACGTCCTGGTCGAAGGTGGATACGCCGGCATGCCGGTGCAGCACCGCCAGCAGCATGGCCAGGCGGTTGCCCTCCAGGCCCACGGTCAGGCGGCGGGGATTGGGCACGTGCGCGGTATCGACCAAGGCCTGGATCTCGACCAGCAGCGGCCGCGTGCCCTCCTGCGTGGCCATCACGCAGGAGCCGGCCACCTGCTCGCTGTGCTGCGAGAGAAACAGCGCGGAGGGATTGGCCACGCCCCGCAGCCCGCGGTCGGTCATGGCGAACACGCCCAGTTCGTTGACCGCGCCATAACGGTTCTTGAAGGCGCGCACCAGCCGGAACGAGGAGTGCGTATCGCCTTCGAAGTACAGCACCGTGTCGACGATGTGCTCGAGCACGCGCGGGCCGGCCAGCGCGCCGTCCTTGGTGACGTGGCCGATCATGACGATGGGCACGCCCGTCTGCTTGGCCAGGCGCGTGAGCTGGGCGGCGCATTCGCGCACCTGCGAGACCGAGCCCGGCGCGGCCGTCAGCTCGCTGGAATAGACGGTCTGGATGGAATCGACCACGGCCACGGCCGGCTGCTGTTCGGCCAGCGCGGCCTGGATGGCCTCCAGGCGGATTTCGGCCAGCAGGTCCACGCCTTCGCCCGCCACGCCCAGGCGGCGGGCGCGCAAGGCGACCTGCTCGGCCGACTCTTCGCCGGTAACGTAGAGCACCCGCGCGCGGGCCGACATGCTGGCCAGCGCCTGCAGCAGCAAGGTGGATTTGCCGATGCCCGGATCGCCGCCGATCAGCACCACGCCGCCGGCCACCAGCCCGCCGCCCAGCACGCGGTCGAACTCGTCCAGCCCGGTGGGCAGGCGCGGCAGCTCCCTGGCCTCGATCTCGGCCAGGCTGCGCACCGGCGTGGACGCAGCCAGCGGCGCATAGCGATGCGCGCCGGCCGGCGCCTGCACGGTTTCACTGAGGGAATTCCAGGCCCCGCAATGGGGACACTTGCCTTGCCACTTGGGCGTGGCGCCGCCGCACTCGGCGCAGACATACTGCGTTTTGGTCTTGACCATGATTGCCGCCATTGTACGGCGCGGCAGCCGCCGGGCTAGAAAGGACTGCCCAGCGCGCTGCCGCCATCGATGCCGATGATCTGGCCGGTGATGAAGCCCGCCTGCTCGCCCAGCAGGAAAACGATCAGCGCGGCCACTTCGTCGGCCGTGCCCAGCCGGTTCATGGGCACCGCGCCCAGGGCCTGCCTTTCGGCCTCGCTGCCCACCGGATGGGCTTGCCGGAACAGCTCGGTCTCGACCGGCCCGGGCGCCACCGCGTTGACGGTGATGCCGTACTCGGCCAGCTCCAGCGCCCAGGTGCGGGTGCAGCTGGCCAGCGCGCTCTTGGCGGCCGCGTAGCTGGTGCGCTCGGCCGCGCCCCACATGGCGCGGCTGCACAGGTTGACGATGCGCCCGGCGCGGCGCACCTTCATGGATTCGACGAAGGCCTGGGTGACCTGCACGGCGGTGCGCACGTTCAGGTCGTAGACGTTGTAAAGCGTAGCCAGGTCGATCTGGCCCAGGGGCTGCGGCCCGTCCAGGCCGACGTTGTTGACGATGCCGTCCACGGGAAAGCGATCGCGGATCGCGCGCAGCACGTCCTCGGTGCGGCCCGCGTCGGCCAGGTCGCAGCCGTACAGGTAGCCGGGAAAGTCGACGTCGTCGGTCTCGCGCGCGATGCCCACGACATGGCAGCCCAGGTCGGCCAGCCGGCGCGAGATGGCCCAGCCTATGCCCTTGGTTGCGCCGGTCACCAGTATGCACATGTCTTTCATGGCGGGACTTTCCTTGCGAGGAGGCGTCAATCGGGAAACACGAGCGGCACGCGGGGCGCCAGCGCGCAAAGCAATTCGTAGCCGATGGTGCCGGCGGACTCGGCGACCTCGTCGACCGTGGGGCCGCCTTCGCCCCACAGCACCACCTGGGTGCCCACGCCGGCGGTGGGCACGGGCTCCAGGTCGACCACCAGCATGTCCATCGAGACCCTGCCCAGCACGCGGGTGCGCACCCCGCCGACCGTCACGGGCGTGCCGGTGCAGGCGTGGCGCGGATAGCCGTCGGCATAGCCGCATGCCACCACGCCGACCCGCATGGGCCCGGACGCCGTGAACAGGCCGGCATAGCCGACCCGGTCGCCCGCCTGCAGCCGCTGCACGGCGATCAGGCGCGAGCGCAGCGTCATGGCTGGCTTGAGGTTATACACCGAAGCGGGCGTGCCGGCGAAAGGCGAAGCCCCGTACAGGCAGATGCCCGGACGGACCCAGTGCGATTGGCCGTCGGCGCGCGCGGCCACCTGCGCAAAGCGCAGCAGCGCCGCCGAGTTGCACACGCTGACCGGCCCGCTCAGCCCGGCGGTGGTGCGCAGGAAAAGCTCGTGCTGCTCGGCGATGCCCTCGGGCCCGTCGGCAAAGGAGAAATGGGCCATCTTGCCGACCGTGCCCAGCACCCCCTGCTCGCGCAGCGCCCGGGCGCGGGCGTGCGCCTGCCGGTAATGCATGGGCGAGAAGCCCAGGCGGTTCATGCCGGCATTGAGCTTGACATAGGCGTCCAGGCGCCGCCGCGGGCGCGCATGGCCGAGCATGGCCAGCTGTTCGTCGTGATGGATGCAACTGGTCAGGTGATAGCGGTCCAGCAGCTCGATGTCGGCCGGCTCGAAAATGCCTTCGAGCAGCAGGATGGGGCCGACCCAGCCCGCCTCGCGGCAGCGCACCGCTTCGTCCAGGTCCAGCATGGCCAGGCCTTGCGCGGCCGAAAAACCGCGCACCGCCGTGCGCACCCCATGCCCGTAGGCATTGGCCTTGATCACGGCCCAGACGTTGGGCGGGGCCGGCGCGCCGGTCTGGGCGGCGGCCGCGGCCAGCAGGGCCTGCACGGCCTGCAGGTTGTGCGCGAGCGCGGCGGCGGAAATGGCGGCGGAAATGGGGCGTGGCATGGCAGCGGTCCTGGAGCCCGCTAGTCTACCCCAGCGCCCCGCAACCGCCCCGCCGGCGCACGCGCAAGCGCGCCGCCGCGCCAGCGGCGCGCGGCGCGGCGCAGTGCTAATAAAATGGCCCTACTCCAGAACGAAGATTGCGGACTCTGCCAGCGCATGGGCGTTAACCACTACGAAAATTTTCCGGTCGCCTCGCTGCTGCTGCCAGCCCGGCTGCGGCGCGCCGTCACCGATATTTATCGTTATGCGCGCAGCGCCGACGACATCGCCGACGAGGGCAACGCCCATCCGCACACCCGCCTGGCCCAGCTGGCCGAATACCGCGCGGCGCTGCACCAGATCGGCCTGGAACCCACCCACGGCCCGGCCTCGTACAGCGAGACGCTGGCGCCGGTGTTCGCGCCGCTGGCCGAGACCATCGCGCGCCACCAGCTGCCCATCGCCCCTTTCTACGACCTGCTCTCGGCCTTCGAGCAGGACGTGTCGGTGCACCGCTATGTCGATTACGACGGCCTGCTGGACTACTGCAGCCGCTCGGCCAATCCGGTCGGGCGCATCCTGCTGCACCTGTACGGACACACGGGCGAGCAGGACCTGCGCGAATCGGACGCCATCTGTACCGGGCTGCAGCTGGCCAACTTCTGGCAGGACGTGCGCCTGGACTGGCACAAGGGCCGCGTCTACATCCCGCAGCAGGAGCTGCAGCGCTTCGAACTGGACGAGAACGCCATCGCCCTGCAGCGCGTCGATCCGGCCTGGACCGAAATGATGCGCCAGCAGACCCAGCGCACCCGGACGCTGCTACACTTCGGCGCGCCGCTGGCGCACCGCCTGCCGGGCCGCATCGGCCTGGAGCTGCGCCTGGTGATCCAGGGCGGGCTGCGTATCCTGGAACGCATCGACGCGGTCCGGGGCGATGTCTTTGTGCATCGCCCCGTGCTGCGCCCCCGCGACTGGATCCTGATGCTGTGGCGCGCGCGGAAACAACCATGACACCCGACGAATACTGCCAGGACAAGGCCGCGCGCAGCGGCTCGAGCTTCTACTACGCCTTTCTCTTCCTGCCGCCGCAGCGCCGGCGGGCCATCACGGCGCTTTATGCGTTCTGCCGCGAGGTCGACGACGTGGTGGACGAGGTGTCCGACCCCTCGGTGGCGCGCATCAAGCTCGCCTGGTGGCGCAAGCAGGTCCAGGACATGTATGCCGGCAAGCCCGAGCATCCGGTCGCGCTGGCCCTGGCGCCGCATCTGCAATCCTGCGGCATCACCGCCGAGCGCCTGCTGGCCGTCATCGACGGCATGGAGATGGACCTGGACCAGAGCCGCTACCTGGACTGGGCCGGGCTGCGCAAGTATTGCTGGCATGCCGCGGGCGTGGTGGGCGAGCTCTCGGCGGGCATCTTCGGCTACGAAGACCCGCAGACGCTGGTCTATGCCGAGCGCCTGGGGCTGGCCTTCCAGATGACCAACATCATCCGCGACGTGGGCGACGATGCGCGGCGCGGCCGCATCTACCTGCCCATCGAAGACCTGCAGCGCTTCGACGTCAAGGCGGCCGACATCCTGAACAGCCGCCACTCCGAGCGCTTCGAGGCGCTGATGCGCTTTCAGGCCGAACGCGCGCGCGACCTGTATCGCCAGGCCATGCGCCACCTGCCCGAGCGCGACCGGCGCGCCCAGCGGCCCGGCCTGATGATGGCCGCGATCTATCACGCGCTGCTCCAGGAGATCGAGCGCGAGAACTGGCAAGTGCTGGAGCAGCGCATCTCGCTGACTCCGCTGCGCAAGCTGATGCTGGCCTGGAGGGTCTGGGTGGGCGGCGGCCGCGGGCTGGTACGGCGGCTCTCGCAATGAAGGTGGCCGTGGTGGGCGCCGGCTGGGCCGGCCTGGCGGCGGCGGTGGGCCTGCACGACGCGGGCTGCGCGGTCACGGTGTTCGATGCCGCGCATACGCCGGGCGGCCGGGCGCGGCGCATCGAGCACGACGGTTTTCCGCAAGGGCTGGACAACGGCCAGCACATCCTGCTGGGCGCCTACGACCAGACGCTGGCCTTGATCGAGCGGCTGCACGGCCACCTGGACGGCATGCTGCGCCTGCCCCTGCGCATCGAAAGCCTGGACGGACGCTTCCGGCTGCGCGTGCCCGCCCTGCCCGCGCCCCTGCACGGCGCGGCCGCCCTGGCGCTGGCCCGCGGCCTGGGCGCCGGCTCGCGGCTGGCGGCGCTGCGCATGGCCGCCCGCCTGCGCAGGCCCGGCTGGCAGTGCCCGCCTGGCTACACGGTCGCGGACCTGCTGGCGCGCCACGGCCAGACCCGCCGGCTGCGCGACAGACTCTGGGAGCCGCTGTGCCTGGCCGCGCTGAACACGCCGCCCTCGCAGGCCTGCGCCCGGCTCTTCGTGCGCGTGCTGCAGGACAGCCTGGCCGGCCAGCGGCAGGCCAGCGACATGCTGCTGCCTCGCACCGACCTCTCCGCCCTGTGGCCCGATGCGGCCATCGAACTGGTGGACTGGCGCCCCGGCCATGCGGTGCGCCACCTGTCGCACGACAAGTCCGGCGTGCAGGTCGACGGCGAACGCTACGACGCGCTGGTGCTGGCCGTGCCGCCGGTCTCGGCCGGCCGCCTGCTCGCGCCCTTGCCGGCCGCGCCGGGCTCGCCACGGCTGCAGCACACCTTGAGCGCCTTCGCATACCAGCCCATCGTGACGGTCAGCTTCAGGCTGGCCGAACCGTGGCGCCTGCCCCATCCCATCATGATGCTGGAGGAAGATCCCCGGCACGGGCACATCGGCCAATGGGTGGTGGACCGCGGCGCCCTGGCCGGGGCCGCGCATGGAGAGCTGGCCGTGGTGGCCAGCGCCGCCTCGGCCGCGCTGCAGCAGGACCGCGAGGCGCTGGGCGATGCCGTGCTGGAACAGCTGCGCACCCAGCTTGCCCGCCGCCGCCGCGCCACGCCGCTGCCGCCGGTCGCGGCCCGGGCCATGGTGACCGAAAAGCGCGCCACCTTCTCGGCCGTGCCAGGCCTGCAGCGGCCGCGCGTGCAAAGCCCCTGGCGCCGGATCGTGCTGGCCGGCGACTGGACCGACACCGGCTACCCCGGCGTGCTCGAAGGGGCGGTACGCAGCGGCCGGCAGGCCTGCGCGGCGGTGCTCAAGCTGCGCGCGGCTTGATCGCCTACAGGGCGCGCACCGTCAACAGGCCCAGGGCGGTCATCGCCAGCGAGCCGCCCAGGCTCAAGGCGACATAGGCCAGGGCCGTGCCCCAGCGCCCCTGCTCGACGAAGGCCACCGTCTCGGCCGAGAAGGTCGAGAAGGTCGTCAAGCCGCCCAGGAACCCGGTGACCGCCGCCAGCCGCACCCATGCCGGCCACTGCGGATGCGCGGCCACCAGCGCCAGCGCCACGCCGACCGCATACCCGCCGGCCAGGTTGGCCGCCAGCGTGCCCCAGGGGAAATGCCGGGCCGAGACGTTCAGCCACAGCCCCAGCAGCCAGCGCAGCCAGGCGCCGGCCGCCGCGCCCAGCCCGACGGCCAGGAAATGGATGGGACTGAGCGGGGACATGGCCATCTCCTTGTTGCTTACGGCGCGGGCACAGGCCCGGCGCTACTTGAGAAAGCGCCGGCGCATCAGCAGCGCCGTCAGCCACAGGGCGGCCAGGCCGGTGGCGGCCAGCTGCGCCAGCCGCCAGCCGGCCTGCTCGGGCACGCCGCCCAGCACCAGGGGGCGCACCAGTTCGATGGCCGCGGCCATGGGCAGGGCCTGCATCACGGCCACCAGCGCCCGCGGCAGCGTCTCCACCGGGAAGAACACGCCGGACAGGAACACCGTGGGCGTGATGAACAGCGTGAAGTAGTACATGAAGAAATCGTAGCTGCGCGCCAGCGCGCTGACCGCCAGCCCCATGGCCGCGAAGGTGAAGCCGGCCACCGCCAGCACCGGCGGCACCCACAGCAGCGTGGGCGCGCGCGATATGTCCAGCGCCGCCACCACCAGCAGGATGGCCAGCCCGCTCTTGAGCGCCTTGGCCCCGGCCCACAGCACCTCGGCCCACACCACGTCGTCCAGCGAGACGGGCGTATTGAGCATGGCGTCCCAGGTGCGCTGGATCTGCAGGCGCGAGAACGCGCTGTAGGTGGCCTCGAAGGTGGCGCCGTACAGCGCGCCCATGCAGATCGAACCGGCCGACAGGAACAGGATGTAGGGCACCCCGCCTATGTCCGGGACCAGCGCGCCCAGGCCGTAGCCCAGGGCCAGCAGCACGATCATGGGCTCGAGCACGTCGCCCATGATGGTCGTCCATGCGGTCTTGCGCCAGACCAGCAGGTTGCGGCGAAAGATCGCCAGGCTGCGCGAGCCGGGACGCGGGAAGCTGCGGTCCTGCGCCATCAGGTTTCCTCCCGCATGCCGCGGCCGGTCAGCCGCAGGAACAGGTCCTCGAGATTGGCCGGCCGGTGCAGGTAGCGCAGGCCGTCGCGCCCGCGCAGCGACGCCAGGATGGGTTCGGGCGCGTCGGTATAGCAAAAGGCCGTCTCGCCGCTGACCTCCAGCCGGCCGGGCAGTTGCCCGGCCTGGGCATCGAGCCAGTCCTGCAGGCCCTCGCCGTAGACCTCCAGCACCTGCGGCTCGACGTGCTCGGCGATCAGCGCGCGCGGCGTGCCCTGCGCGATCAGCCGGCCGTGGTCCAGCACGCCCAGGCGGTGGCACAGGCGCTCGGCCTCGTCCATGAAATGCGTGGTCAGCAGGATGGTCTTGCCGCGCGCCAGCAGCGCCTTCAGGCGCTCCCAGATCAGATGCCGCGCCTGCGGGTCCAGGCCGGTGGTCGGCTCGTCCATGATGATCAGGTCCGGATCGTTCACCAGGGCGCGCGCCAGCGTCAGGCGGCGCTTCATGCCACCCGAGAGCTCGGTGATGCGGGCATGGGCCTTGGGCGCCAGGGCCGCGAAATCGAGCAGTTCGGGAATGCGCTGGCGGATCTGCGCATCGCGCAGGCCGAAGTAGCGGCCGAACACCAGCAGGTTCTCGGCCACCGTGAAATCCGGATCGAGATTGTCCGACTGCGGCACGATGCCGATGCGCGCCCGCGCCTGGCGCGCCTGCGCCGGCAGCGAAAAGCCCAGGATGTCCACGCGCCCGGCCTGCAGCGGCGACAGGCCGATCAAGGCGCGCAAGGTGGTGGTCTTGCCCGCGCCGTTGGGTCCGAGCAGGCCATAGCACTCGCCGCGCCCGATGGAAAAGGACAGGCCGTCGACCACGCTGCGCTGGCCATAGCGCTTGACCAGGCCTTCGGCCCTCAGGGCCGTGGCGGCCGGCGAAAAGGATGCGGAATCGGACATGCCGCGATTCTAGCGCCTGCCCGGCGGCGCGCGCCGGGCAGGCCCGGGCTCAGGCGCCCAGCTGCGCCCGCTCGGCGATGTAGGCGCGCACCTGGGCGGCGTCGTTATCGAGCACGTCCACCTTCTGCTCGCGCGTAAGCAGGTCTTCCAGGCCCGGCGGCAAGGGGGCGGGCCTGCCCAGCGCCTCTTCGATGGTGTCGGAGAACTTGGCCGGCAGCGCCGTCTCGAGCACCAGCATGGGCACGCCGGGCTCGACGAAGCCGCGCGCCACCTTCACGCCGTCGGCCGTATGCGGGTCGATCAGCATGCCGCACTGGTCCCAGACCGCGCGGATGGTGGCCACCCGGTCGGCATGCGAGCTGGCGCCCGCGGCAAAGCCGTAGCGCTGGGCAAAATGCGGCAGGTGCGCCGACAGGTCGAACTGCCCCTGCCCGGCCAGGGATTTCCACAGCGCATCGACCTGCTGCCCGTCGCGCGAGAGCAGGTCGTAGACGAAGCGCTCGAAATTCGAGGCGCGCGAGATGTCCATGGACGGGCTGGAGGTCGCGTAGGTCTGCGCGGCCGGGCGCGGCCGGTAGATGCCGGTGCGGAAGAACTCCTCCAGCACGTTGTTCTCGTTGGTGGCCAGCACCAGCCGGCGCACCGGCAGTCCCATCTGGCGCGCGATGTGGCCCGACAGGATGTTGCCGAAGTTGCCCGAAGGCACGGCGAAGGACACCTGCTGGCCGGGCGCGGTGGTGGCGCGCAGCCAGCCGTGGAAGTAGTAGACGACCTGGGCCGCGATGCGCGCCCAGTTGATCGAATTGACCGCGCCCAGGCGGTAGCGGCTCTTGAAGTCCAGGTCGCCGGCCAGCGCCTTGACGATGTCCTGGCAATCGTCGAAGACCCCGCGCACGGCGATGTTGTGGATGTTGGCGTCCTGCAGCGAATACATCTGCGCGCGCTGGAAGGCGCTCATGCGGCCATGCGGCGAGAGCATGAAGACCTGCACGCCGCGCTTGCCGCGCAGCGCGTATTCGGCGGCCGAGCCGGTGTCGCCGGAGGTCGCGCCCAGGATGTTCAGCGTGGTGCCGCGCCGGGTGAGCACGTATTCGAACACCTGCCCGAGGAACTGCATGGCGATGTCCTTGAAGGCCAGCGTCGGCCCCTCGGACAGGCCCAGCAGCGACATGCCGTCGTGCAGCGGGCGCAAGGGCACGATGTCCTCGCTGCCGAAGACATCGGTACGGTAGGCCGCATGCGTCAAGGCGCGCAGGTCCTCGCCGGGGATGTCGGTGATGAACAGCGACAGCACGCGATGCGCCAGCTCGGGATACGGCAGGCCGCGCCAGGATTCCAGGGTCTGGGCCGAGACCTGCGGGATCTGTTCGGGAACGGCCAGCCCGCCATCGGGCGCCAGGCCTTCGAGCAGGATGTCGCAAAAGGGCTGCGGCGCCATCCGGCCGCGGGTCGAGACGTATTTCATACCAGGGTTTCCATGCGCAGGCGGGTGACCGAGGAGCGCACGAAGGGCAGCGCCTCGATGCTGGCGATGGCGCGCGCGACGTTGCGCTCGATGGCCAGGTGGGTCAGGAAGATGATGTCCGCGCCGTCCTCGTCGGCGCTGGGCTGCTGGATCATCGAGCCGATCGAGATGCCGGCATCGGCCAGGATGCGGGCGATGTCGGCCAGCACGCCGGGGCGGTCCTCGACCCGCAGGCGCAGGTAGAACGAGGTATGCGTGTCCTCGATGGGCAGGATGGGCGTATCGGACATGGCGTCGGGCTGGAACGCCAGGTGCGGCACGCGGTGGCCCGGATCGGCGGTGTGCAGGCGGGTGACGTCGACCAGGTCGGCCACCACGGCCGAGGCGGTCGGCTCCTCGCCGGCGCCCTGGCCGTAGTACAGCGTGGGCCCGACCGCGTCGCCGCGCACCAGCACGGCGTTCATGGCGCCCTCGACGTTGGCCAGCAGCACCTGCGCCGGCACCAGCGCCGGATGCACGCGCAGCTCGATGCCGTCGCTGCGCCGGCGCGTGATGCCCAGCAGCTTGATGCGGTAGCCCAGCCGCTCGGCGTGGGCGATGTCTTCCTGCGCCAGCGTGGAGATGCCTTCGATGTGGGCCTTGTCGAACTGCACCGGCACGCCGAAGGCCAGCGAGGCCAGCAAGGTGAGCTTGTGCGCGGCGTCCACGCCTTCGATGTCGAAGGTCGGGTCCGCCTCGGCATAGCCCAGGCGCTGCGCCTCGGCCAGCACCTGGTCGAACGGCAGGCCGCGGCTGCGCATCTCGGACAGGATGAAGTTGGTGGTGCCGTTGATGATGCCGGCCACCCATTCGATGCGGTTGGCGGTCAGGCCTTCGCGGATGGCCTTGATGATGGGCACCCCACCGGCCACGGCGGCCTCGAAGGCCACCATCACGCCGCGCGCCGAGGCCGCGGCGAAGATCTCGTTGCCGTGCTTGGCCAGCAGCGCCTTGTTGGCCGTGACCACGTGCTTGCCTTGCGCGATGGCCTCGAGCACCAGCTCGCGCGCCGTGTCCGTGCCGCCGATCAGCTCGACCACGATGTCGATGGCCGGGTCGCGCACCACCTCGTAGGGATCGTTGGACAAGGCCACGTCGTTGCCCACGCGCAGCCGCGCCTTGGCCACGTCGCGCACCGCGATCCGGCTGACCTCGATGCGCCGTCCCGCGCGCCGGGCGATTTCTTCCGCATTGCGCGCCAGCACCTTCCAGGTGCCGCCGCCGACCACGCCCAGGCCCAGCAGGCCCACCTTGATGGGATTCATTTACGCTCCCCGCTCATATTCAACAAACCGTCCTTGCGGAACATTTCCTTGATGCCGCGCACCGCCTGGCGGGTGCGCTGCTCGTTCTCGATCAGCGCGAAACGCACGTAGTCGTCGCCATACTCGCCGAACCCGACCCCGGGCGAGACCGCCACCTTGGCCTCGGCCAGCAGGCGCTTGGCGAACTCCAGCGAACCCTGCGCGCGATAGGGCTCGGGAATGCGCGCCCAGATGTACATCGAGGCGCGCGGCACCTCGACCATCCAGCCGGCCTCGTGCAGGCCGCGCGCCAGCACGTCGCGCCGGCTGCGGTACATCTGCACCACCTCGTCCACGCAGTCCTGCGGCCCTTCCAGGGCGGCGATGGAGGCGACCTGGATGGGCGTGAAGGTGCCGTAGTCGTGATAGCTCTTGATGCGCGCCAGCGCGCCCACCAGCTCGCGGTTGCCCACCATGAAGCCGATGCGCCAGCCGGCCATGTTGTAGCTCTTGCTCAGGGTGAAGAACTCGACCGCCACGTCCCGCGCGCCGGGCACCTGCATGATCGAGGGCGCGCGGTAGCCGTCGAAGCAGATGTCGGCATAGGCCAGGTCGTGCACCACCAGGATGTCGTGCTCGCGCGCCAGCGCCACCACGCGCTCGAAGAAGGGCAGCTCGACGCACTGGGCGGTGGGGTTGCTGGGAAAGCCCAGGATCATCATCTTGGGCTTGGGGATGGACTCGCGCACCGCGCGCTCGAGCTCCTCGAAGAAGTCCACGCCCGGCGTCATGCGCACCGAACGGATGTTGGCCCCGGCGATGACCGCGCCGTAGATGTGGATGGGATAGCTGGGGTTGGGCACCAGCACCGTGTCGCCCTGGTCCAGCGTGGCCAGCATCAGGTGTGCCAGGCCCTCCTTCGAGCCGATGGTGACGATGGCCTCGGAATCGGGATCGAGCCCGACCCCGTAGCGCCGCTCGTACCAGCCGCAGATGGCGCGGCGCAGGCGCGGGATGCCCTTGGAGACCGAATAGCCGTGGGTGTCGGGCCGGCTGGCGGCCTCGACCAGCTTTTGCACGATGTGCGCGGGAGTGGGGCCGTCCGGATTGCCCATGGACATGTCGATGATGTCCTCGCCGCGCCGGCGCGCCGCCATCTTGAGCTCGCCGGTGATATTAAAGACATAGGGCGGCAGGCGCTCGATGCGGGAGAACTTCCTCATGGGAAAATCCTTCGAAGGCGAAGGCGGCTGGCGCCGCAAGGAAAACCCAATAATCTAGCGCAAGCGGACCGGGGCGGCAAATCGGCGCCTGCGGGTTTGCCGCGATGCGACATGACGCGCCGGCGCCGGACGAGTGCGCTATGATCGATCACATCCAGTCGGAGCATTTTTATTGAAGCTGCATAACGACACGACTTCGGCGCTCAATACCGTTACCGCCTATGGCAACGGCTACATCGAGGTCAACCGGGTGTCCCACACCCACGCCATCGCGTTCGGCCCGCAGGGCGCCATCGACCCTTGGCCGGTCGCCAGCGCCGCCGACATCACCACCACCCTGCTGCGCCAGGCCGCGGGCATCCCCGAACCGTCCCTCGATCCGCTGGCTTTCCTGGACGCGCCGGAGGCCGCAGCGCCCCGGCTGCCGCCCGACGCCCCCGAGGTGCTGCTGGTGGGGACGGGCTCGCGCCAGGTGTTCCTGGCCCACGCCGTGCTGCAGCCGCTGCTCTCGGCCGGCCTGGGCATCGAAACCATGGATACGCAGGCTGCCGCCCGCACCTACAACATCCTGATGGCCGAGGGCCGGCGCGTGCGCACGGCCCTCATCCCCGAAGAGACACAACCATGACCACCGCCTGCATCGGCAAACCCGCCCCCGGCTTCACCGCCCAGAGCACCATCGGCCCGCTCAGCCTGGCGCAGTGCCAGGGCCGCGCGGTCGTGCTGTACTTCTACCCCAAGGACAACACGCCGGGCTGCACCACCGAAAGCCAGGACTTCCGCGACCTGTACCAGGAATTCCTGGACGCCGGCTGCCTGGTGATCGGCGTCTCGCGCGACAGCCTCAAGTCGCACGAGAACTTCTGTAACAAGCACGCGCTGAAATTCCCCCTGATTGCCGATCCCGACGAAACGGTCTGCAATCTCTATGGGGTCATCAAGCAGAAGAACATGTATGGCAAGCAGGTGCGCGGCATCGAGCGCAGCACCTTCCTGATCGACGCGCAAGGCAAGCTCGTGCAGGAATGGCGCGGGGTCAAGGTTCCCAACCATGCGCGCGAGGTCCTGCAGGCCGCGCGCAGCATCGGCTAGCGCGCATGCGAGCCGGGCCCGCGCTCCCCTGCCTTGCCGGCCAACCCGTCCCTTTTTCCGCTCTTGTTGACGACCTCTTCCTTCCCTTGTTAGCCGGCCCTCTCGGAGAGTGATGCCCATGCCGCTGCCCAAGCTGCCCACCCGCCCCGCCACGCTGATTTCCGTGCCGCCCGAGACGCCCCCGGTCGCCGCAGCGCGCCCCCGCGCGCCAGCCAAGACCACGCCGGCACGCGCTGCGGCCGGCCGCGCACCGGCACAGGCGGCGCTGCTGGAAAGCCCGGCGGCCACGCAGCCCGCCCAGGAAAGCCAGGCGGCCGTGCAGCCCCAGCTCGAAGGCATCGCCACCCCGGCCGCCCGTACAGCGCGCGCCAAGGCGCCGGCCACCCCGGCGCCCGCCCCGGCCCCCGCCGCGGCGCGCAAGCCGCGCAGCCGCGCCCACAATGCCGGCAAGAACACCGCCAAGAAGCTCTTCGTGCTGGACACCAACGTGCTCATGCACGATCCGACCTCGCTGTTTCGCTTCGAGGAGCACGACGTCTACCTGCCCATGGTCACGCTCGAAGAGCTGGACCTGCACAAGAAGGGCATGTCCGAGGTCGCCCGCAACGCGCGCCAGGTCAGCCGCTCGCTGGACCAGCTCATGAGCGCCTCGCCCTCGGGCATCGACGAAGGGCTGTCGCTGGCGGCGCTGGGCAACAAGGACGCCAGCGGCCGGCTGCATTTCCAGACCACGGCGCTGCATGGCAACCTGCCCGCCGACCTGCCCATGGGCAAGGCCGACAACCAGATCCTGGGAGTGGTGCGCGCCCTGCAGGACCTGGAAAAAACCCGCGACGTCGTGCTGGTGTCCAAGGACATCAACATGCGCCTGAAGGCGCGCGCGCTGGGACTGTCGGCTGAGGACTACTTCAACGACCACGTGCTGGAGGACTCGGACCTGCTGTACACCGGCGTGCTGCAGCTGCCCGAGAACTTCTGGAACAAGCACGGCAAGGGCGTCGAATCCTGGCAGCAGGGCGGCACCACCTACTATCGCGTCACCGGCCCGCTGTGCTCGCAGTTCGTGGTCAACCAGTTCGTGTATTTCGAGGGGCCCATGCCCCTGTACGCGCACGTCAAGGAAGTCAACGGCAAGACCGCCGTGCTGGCCACCTTGCGCGACTACACGCACGGCAAGAACAATGTCTGGGGCATCACCGCGCGCAACCGCGAACAGAACTTCGCGCTGAACCTGCTGATGAACCCCGAATGCGACTTCGTCTCGCTGCTGGGCCAGGCCGGCACGGGCAAGACGCTGCTGACGCTGGCCGCGGGCCTGACGCAGGTGCTCGAGACCAAGCGCTACACCGAGATCATCATGACCCGCGTCACCGTGCCGGTGGGCGAGGACATCGGCTTTCTGCCCGGCACCGAGGAAGAAAAGATGCTGCCCTGGATGGGCGCGCTCGAAGACAACCTGGACGTGCTGAACATGGGCGAGGACGGCTCGGGCAACAACCACGGCGGCGACTGGGGCCGCGCGGCCACCATGGACCTGATCCGCTCGCGCATCAAGGTCAAGTCGCTGAACTTCATGCGCGGGCGCACCTTCCTGAACAAGTTTCTCATCATCGACGAGGCGCAGAACCTCACGCCCAAGCAGATGAAGACCCTGATCACCCGGGCCGGCCCGGGCACCAAGGTGGTCTGCCTGGGCAACATCGCCCAGATCGATACCCCCTACCTGACCGAGGGCAGCTCGGGCCTGACCTTCGTCGTCGACCGCTTCAAGGGCTGGCCGCATTCGGGCCACATCACCTTGCAGCGCGGCGAACGCTCGCGCCTGGCCGACTACGCCGGCGACGTGCTGTAAGGGCCCGGGCGGCGTGGACATGCGGGCGGCCGGGCCGCTGGGCATCACCCTGGGCGATGCCGCGGGCATCGGCCCGGAAATCGTCGTCAAATGCTGGCATGCCGGCCTGCCGGCGCCCGCCGTGGTCTACGGCGATGCCGGCGCCCTGGCGCGCGCAGCCGGGCAACTGGCGCTGCCCGTGACGGTGCGGGCCGTGCCCGGGCCCGGACAGGCGGCCCACGCCCCGCGCCAGATCGACGTGGTGCCCTGCGGCCCGGCCCTGCCCGGCGACCTGCCGCTGGGCCGGGTCAGCGCCCAGGCCGGCCGCGTGGCCTACGAGAGCCTGATCCGTGCCATCGACGACGCCCGGGCCGGGCGTATCCGGGCCATCGTCACCGCCCCGCTGAACAAGGCCTCGCTGCACGCGGCGGGCCTGGACTTTCCCGGCCACACCGAGATATTGGCCGAGCGCACCGGCACGCGCGACTACGCCATGATGCTGGCCAACAACGAGCTGCGGGTGCTGCTGGCCACCATCCATATCGCGCTGGCCGAGGTGCCGCGCGCCATCACTTTCGAAGGGCAGCTGCGCGCCATCGGCCTGGCCGAGCGCGCGTGCCGGCAGCTGGGCCTTGCCCGCCCCCGCGTGGCCGTGGCCGGCCTGAACCCCCATGCCGGCGAGCAAGGCCGGTTCGGCACCGAGGACCGCGACATCATCGCCCCGGCCGTGCAGGCCGCGCGCGAACAGGGCATCGATGCCTCGGGCCCGTGGCCGGGCGACACCGTCTTCATGCGCGCGCGGCGCGGCGAATTCGACATCGTGGTGGCGCAATACCACGACCAGGGGCTGATCCCGGTCAAGTACCTGGGCGTGGACGAGGGGGTGAACGTGACGGTGGGACTGCCGTTCGTGCGCACCAGCGTCGATCACGGCACAGCCTTCGACATCGCCGGCCAGGGCATCGCCGACCCGGCCTCGCTGCGGGCCGCCTTCGAGCTGGCGCTGGCCATGCAGGGGCCGGCGCGCGCCTGAAAGCCCGGCCCCGCCGGCAGGCGGGCAGGCCGGGCCGCGGCTCAGTATCCCGCGGAGGTGAAGTTCAGGAAGCGCGTGCTCGAGCCTTGGAAAGTCAGGCGCACCGTGCCAATGGGGCCGTTACGCTGCTTGCCGATGATGATCTCGGCCGTGCCCTTGTCCGGCGAATCGGGGTTGTAGACCTCGTCCCGGTAGATGAACAGGATGACGTCGGCGTCCTGCTCGATGGCGCCGGACTCGCGCAGGTCGCTCATGACCGGACGCTTGTTGGGCCGCTGCTCCAGGCTGCGGTTCAGCTGCGAGAGCGCGATCAGCGGGCAGTTCAGCTCCTTGGCCAGGCCCTTGAGCGAACGGCTGATCTCCGACACCTCGGTGGCGCGGTTCTCGCCCGAGCCGTTGCCCGACATCAGCTGCAGGTAGTCGATGATGATCAGCCCGAGCTGCCCGCACTGGCGGGCCAGCCGGCGGGCGCGGGCGCGTACTTCCATGGGGCTGAGCGCGGGCGTCTCGTCGATGTAGACCTGGGCGTCCTGCATGAGCTGCACGGCGTGGGTAACGCGCGGCCAATCCTCGGCGGTGAGCTTGCCCGTGCGCATGCGGTGCTGGTCCAGCAGCCCGACCGAGCCGAGCATGCGCATGGCCAGCTGCACCGCGCCCATTTCCATGGAGAACACCGCCACCGGCAGGCCCTGCTCGATGGCGATGTGCTCGCCGATGTTCATGGAGAAAGAGGTCTTGCCCATGGAGGGGCGGCCGGCCACGATGATGAGATCGCCCCCTTGCAGGCCCGAGGTCATCTTGTCCAGGTCGGTAAAGCCGGTGGGCACGCCCGTGACGTCCGAGTCGGTATCGCGGTGATAGAGCTCGTCGATGCGCTCGACCACCTGGGTGAGCAGCGGCTGGATTTCCTGAAAGCCGGCCGAGCCGCGCTCGCCTTCCTGGGCGATCTGGAACACCTTGGATTCGGCCTCGTCCAGCAGCTGGCGGGCCTCCTTGCCATTGGGATTGAGCGCGCCGGCGGCGATCTCGTCGGCCACCGTCACCAGCTTGCGCAGCATGGCGCGCTCGCGCACGATTTCGGCGTAGCGGCGGATGTTGGCCGCCGAGGGCGTGTTGTGCGCCAGCGCGTTCAGGTAGCCAATGCCGCCGACGTCGGCCGACTTGCCGGCGCTGTCCAGCGATTCGTGCACGGTGATCACGTCGGCCGGGCGCGACAGGGCGATCAGGCGCGCGATATGCTGCCAGATGAGCTTGTGGTCGTGGCGATAGAAATCGTCCTCGTGCAGGACGTCGGCAATGCGGTCCCAGGCCCCGTTATCCAGCAGCAACCCACCCAGCACCGACTGTTCGGCCTCGACCGAATGCGGCGGCACGCGCAGGTATTCCAGTTGGGGATCGGAGGGGTTGTTCATGGTTTCAATAATACCCGCATCAGGTCGGCGGTCAGGCGAAAGCCGCGCACGTCCCGCCAGGACAGCCGGGCCGTCAGCGGACGCAGCACGCGTTCGGTGCCGGCGATGCTGCGGGCCACCCGGCGCAGCGCCGGGCCGGTCTGCTCGGGGCCGGCTTCGGACAGATAGCCTTGCAGCAGCTGGCGGCCCAGCGCGGGCAGCAGGTGCTCGGGCAGGCGGTTCATGCCGGTCAGCGACAGGCAGGCCTGCAGCAGGTCGTAGGCCTGTGCCAGCGGCAGGCTCAACGCCCCGCCGATGTTCTCTTCGAAATCGATGCGCCAGTAGCGGCCGTCGCGCAGCGTCATGTTGCGCAGCTGCGCGCCGCCGTGCCAATGGCCGGCGCGATGGAAACGGGCCAGGTCCGCGCCGGCGCGAAACACCAGCTCGGCGCACTGTGCGGGCGGGGCGCGCCGCAGCAGATGGGGCAGGTCCTGCCCGACGAACTCCAGCACCAGCAGGCCCGGCTCGGCCGCATACACCTGCGGCACCGGCCAGGCCTGTGCGCGCAATGCGCGCAGGCGCCGCGTCTCGTCGGCCAGGCCGTTGCGCAAAAGAACGCGCGGCGAGGGAAACTCGCCCAGCACCAGCTTGCAGAAGACGGCCAGCGCCAGCGCGCGCAGGTAGCGCAAGCCATAGCCCAGCGCCCTGCCGGCGCCCGGGCGGCGCACCTTGACGATGCAGCGCACGCCGCCGATCTGTGCTTCATGCACCCCGTCGGGCAAGGGCCGGACGCGCTGATCGGCCAGCCAATCGTTCATGCCCGCGGGGATGGAATCCTGGTCTTGCACGCTTGCCACCGTTTGAGGCCCAGGCCGCCGCGGTGGCCCCCGGCGCCTGCAAAATCAATCGTCCGCAGAAGCAAAAAGCCGGCCTGGGCCGGCTTTTTGCCGCCGTGCCACCCGGCCGGTCCAGCCCCGCAGGGCGGCAAGCCGAAGGCGCAGCGCTGGGGGCGTTGCTTGCTCCAGCGTGCGCGCGAACGCGCACGCGGCGTCCCGGCGGTATCAGCCGATATCGCCCACGACCACCAGGTTGACGGTGGCCGTCACGTCCGCATGCAGGGCGACCTGCACGGGATATTCGCCCACGGCCTTGAAGGGACCGTCGGGCAGGCGCACCTGGCTTTTCTCCACGGTGGGGAAGCCTTCCTTTTGCAGCGCCGCGGCGATGTCCTGGTTGGTCACCGAACCGAACAGGCGGCCGTCCACGCCGGCCTTCTGCGAGATCTTCAGGTTGAAGCCTTCCAGGCGCTCGCCTTCCTTCTGGGCGGCGGCCAGGCGCTCGGCCTGGGCCTTTTCCAGTTCGGCGCGGCGCGCTTCGAATTCCTTGAGCGCGGCCTCGGTGGCGCGGCGGGCCTTTTTCTGGGGAATCAGGAAGTTGCGGGCATAGCCGTCGCGCACGCGCACGACTTCGCCCAGGTTGCCCAGGTTGGCCATTTTTTCGAGCAGGATAACTTGCATGTCAGTATGCCCCGGGATCAGTTGTGGTTGTCGGTGTAGGGCAACAGGGCCAGGAAGCGCGCGCGCTTGATGGCGGTGTCGAGCTGGCGCTGGTAGTGGGCCTTGGTACCGGTCAGGCGGGCAGGAATGATCTTGCCGTTTTCCTGGATGAAGTCGCGCAGGGTGTCCAGATCCTTGTAGTCGATCTCTTCGACGCCGGCGGCGGTGAAGCGGCAGAACTTGCGGCGCTTGAACAGCGGGTTCTGCTGGGTGAACTTGCGTTTTTCCTTGCGTTTTCCGAAGAAAGCCATGATGTGCCTCTTTCAAAATCGCCGGGCCTTGGGGCCGGCGGAATATCTTGCCAAGACGGGAGAGCCGTCGATGTTTTTGGTATTGCTTGCGTTCAGGCCGTCGGGGTATCGAAACCGCCCGCGGCCCTGCGGGCCTGCTGGATATGCAACACCACGCGCGAGGCGCTCTTGCGGACCGGGGCCAGAAAGCCCTCGACCTGCAGGAAAGCGCCCAAGGGCGTGTCCGCCAGCATCCGGGCCTGGTCTCCCAGGGCCACTGCGGCCAGCGTCAGCTCGACGCGGCGCGGCAGGCCGGCTTCCATGACCTCGGATGCGTGCGCCAGCTGCATTTCCAGCACCGGCACGCCGGCGGGCGTGTGGCGCAAGGGCCCGCATTCGAGCACCTGCGCGCTGAGCGCCAGCCGGTTCACGTCAAGCTCTTACTCGGACTGGGTGGCCGCTTCGGCGGTTGCCTTGCGGGCTTCCTCGCGCTCGACCGACTTCATCATCACCGACGCGGCGGCGGGGGCCTTCTTGGTCTTGATGACCAGGTGGCGCAGCACGGCGTCGTTGTAGCGGAACGAATGCTCCAGTTCGTCGAGCGTGGCCTGGCCGCACTCGATGTTCAGGCACACGTAGTGGGCCTTGACCAGTTTCTGGATGGGATAGGCCAGCTGGCGGCGGCCCCAGTCTTCCAGGCGATGGACGATACCGCCCTGGCCGGTGACCAGCGACTGGTAGCGCTCGACCATGGCGGGCACCTGCTCGCTCTGGTCGGGATGGACGATGAACACTACTTCGTAGTGACGCATGGGCAAAACTCCTTGAGGATGTCTCGGGCCTGCGCGGCGGCAATGCATGCGCCAGGCCCAAGGGGCAGCCCGCAGCGGCCTTGGAAAAGACACCTTCGCCAACGCCGAAAGGCCCCGGAAAGTCAAAAGGTGCCGCGCCCAGTTGGCAACTGTCGAGCAAGAAAGCCTTGCATTATCGCCCAGGAAGGAAAAACTTGCAAGAAATCAAGCGCATGCCGGGCCTGCGCCCGGGCCGGGCGGCGGGCCCGGGCGCCGCCCCAATCTGGGCCGTGCAGGCACGAACCCTGTGCACCAGGCCCGGCCCGCACTGCCGCGGTGCCCTCCCCGGCTGCCCGATTCGTCTTTTATTTCAAGGCCCTGCCCCGGCGAACCAGACCTGGCACGCCGCTTGCATAGGCACGTCCCGATGGAACCCGTGCCGACGGCGCGCCTTGCCCAAGCCCGCGCCCAACCTTGAACCTCAGCGGAGGAATGCATCCATGACGGTGACTCGACGTCGTTTCCTGGGAACTGCAGCCGGCGCGGGCGCCGTGCTGGGCGCGCCGGCGGTCATCGCCGCCGAAAAGACGTACTCCTGGCGCATGACCAATGCCTATGCCGCGGGCTCGCCCTTCTATGTGCAAGGCCCGGGCAGCCCCACCGACTTCTGCAGGAAGGTCGAGGCGATGTCGGGCGGGCGCCTGAAGATACAGCACTTTGCCGCCGGCGAGCTGATCCCGGCGCTGGAGGGCTTTGACGCCGTGGCCGGCGGCGTGGTCGAGATGAACGCGGCCAATGCCTATTTCTGGGCGGGCAAGATCGCGGCGGCGCAGTATTTCACCGCCGTGCCCTTCGGCATGAACACGCAAGGCATGAACGCCTGGCTGTATCACGGCGGCGGCCTGAAGCTATGGCACGAGCTGTACGAGCCGCACGGGCTGATCGCCTTCCCCATGGGCAACACCGGCGTGCAGATGACTGGCTGGTTCCGCCAGCCGCTGAACGGCGTCGACGACCTCAAGGGCCTGAAGATGCGGATTCCGGGCCTGGCGGGCAAGGTCTTCAGCGAGCTGGGCGTGGCCGTGCGCCTGCTGCCCGGCGGAGAAATCTTCCCGGCGCTCGAGCGCGGCGTGATCGATGCGGCCGAATTCGTCGGCCCCTACCAGGACCGCCGCCTGGGGTTGCAGAAGGCCGCCAAGTATTACTACACCACGGGCTGGCACGAGCCGACCAATGTCACCGAACTGCTGATCAACAAGAAGGCCTGGGACAGCCTGCCGGCCGACCTGCAGGCCATCGTGCAGGCCGCCGCCCAGGCCTGCAACAACGAAAGCCTGGCATGGTCCGAGGCCGTCAACGCCGATGCCCTGACCGACCTGGTGCAGAACCAGGGCGTTACCGCCCAGCCGCTGCCCCCGCAGATCGTCGGGCGGCTGCGCGAGGCCACGCACGACACCCTGGCGGCCGGCGCGGCCGCCGATCCGCGCACCCGGGCCGTGCACGACGCATTCATGGCGTTTGCCCAGAAACATGCGTCATGGGCCGGCATCAGCGAGCTGAATTTCCTGAACATCGCGCTGAACGGCAAGTAATGCGACTGGTCGCCGGCATAGAAAGCCTCATAGAGGCCTGCGGCCTGCTGGCGCGCCTGTGCGTGCTGGCCATGGTGCTGCTGGTCGCGGCCAACGTCTGGCTGCGCTATTTCCTGGGCATCAGCCCGGTCGCGCTGCAGGAGCTCGAATGGCACCTGATCTCGCCGATCGCGCTGCTGGGCATGGCCTATACGCTCAAGCACCGCGCCGACGTGCGCGTGGATTTCCTCTACGCCGGCATGCAGCCGCGCAGCCGCGCCCTGGTCGACCTGGCCAGCGCCCTGCTTACCCTGGCCATCGCCGCGCTGATCGCCTACCTGTCCTGGTCCTACGTGCTGCAGTCGCACCGCATGGGCGAAGGCTCGCCCGACCCGGGCGGCCTGCCCCATCGCTTCCTGCTCAAGGCCTTCCTGCCGCTGGGTTTCGCCCTGCTTGCCCTGCAGGGGCTGGCCGACACGCTCAGGGCCTGGCTGGCGCTGCGCGCGGCCGGCAACGGGAGTACCGCCCCATGAGCCTGAACGAATGGCTGGCCATCGGCATGGTCGCGGCCTTCTTCGCCATGATGCTGGCCGGCATCCCCGTGGCCGTGGCGCTGGCGGCCTCGGGCTTTGCGGCGGGCTACCTGGGTTTCGGTCCGGCGCTGTTCAACCTGCTGCCCGCGCGGCTGTACGGCGTGGTCAGCAACTACACCATGCTGGCCATCCCGCTGTTCGTATTCATGGGCGTGATGCTGGAGAAATCGCGCATCGCCGACGACATGATCGAGACGCTGGGCCAGGCCATGGGGGGGCTGCGCGGCGGCATGGGCCTGGCCGTGGTGCTGGCCGGCGTGCTGATGGGAGCGTCCACGGGCATCGTGGGCGCGACCGTCGTGACGCTCGGCATGCTGACCCTGCCGCCGCTGCTGCGGCGCGGCTACCGCCCGACCTTCGCCTGCGGCACGATCTGCGCCTCGGGCACGCTGGGACAGATCATTCCGCCCAGCCTGGTGCTGATCCTGCTCTCGGACATCACCGGCGAATCGGTGGGCTCGATCTTCGCGGCCGCCTTCGTGCCCAGCATGGTATTGGCGCTGGTCTACGTCGCCTACGTGCTGGCGGTGGGCTGGCTGCGTCCCGACTGGGCGCCGGCCATACCGGCCCATGAGCGGGCGCTGGTAAGCCGGCGCGAACTGCTGGCGCGCCTGGGCCGCTCGGTGCTGCCGCCGCTGCTGCTCATCGCGTCCGTGCTGGGTGCCATCATCGGCGGCGTAGCCGCGCCCACCGAGGCGGCATCGATGGGCGCGCTGGGCAGCCTGCTGATCGCCCTGGCGGCCCGGCGCCTGGACTGGAAGGTGCTGGGCGCCACGCTGCACGGCACGCTGAGCATCAGCGCCATGATCTTTTTCATCCTGCTGTGCGCCCAGCCCTTCGCCCTGGCGTTTCGCGGCCTGGGCGGCGAACAGCTGGTGCACGACGCCTTCGCGCTGCTGCCCGGCGGCCAGACCGAAGCGCTGCTGTTCCTGATGCTGCTGTTGCTGGTGCTGGGTTTTTTCCTGGAATGGATCGAGATCTCGTACATCGCACTGCCGATGTTCCTGCCGGTGTTCCATGCCTACGGCACGGACATCGTCTGGCTGTCGGTGCTGGTGGCCATGAACCTGCAGATGTCGTTCCTGACGCCGCCCTTCGGCTGGGCGCTGTTTTTCCTGAAGGGGGTGGCCCCGCCCACGGTGAGCACGCGCGACATCTACCTGGGCGTGCTGCCCTATGTCGGCCTGCAGCTGCTGGCGCTGGCGATCGTGTTCCTGTTTCCGGGCCTGGCGACCTGGCTGCCGCAGGCCATCGGATGGTAGCCGGCTGCCGGCCCCTGCCGGCGGGCGGGCAAGCGGCGGCGATCAGCCCTCGACCACCGCGTAGGCCGAATGGTTGTGGATGGACTCGAAGTTCTCGGCCTCGACGCGAAAGCGCCGCACGCCCGGCAACACCTTGACTCGGGCGGCCACGTCGCGCACCAGGTCCTCGACGAACTTGGGGTTGTCGTAGGCGCGCTCGGTCACGTACTTCTCGTCGGGCCGCTTGAGCAGCCCCCAGAGCTCACACGAAGCCTCCTGCTCGACCAGGCGGATCAGCGCCTCCATGTCCAGCCGGGCATCCTCGAACACCGCGTTGACGGTCACGTGCGAGCGCTGGTTGTGCGCGCCGTAGTCCGAGATGGTCTTGGAACACGGGCACAGGCTGGTGACCGGCACCTGCACCTGCACCTCGAACTCGACCTGCTGGCCGGCGGCGCGCGCCAGCCATTGCACTTCGTAGTCCAGCAGGCTGCGCACGCCCGAGACCGGCGCGGACTTCTCGACGAAATAGGGAAACGCCGCCGTCAGGTCGCCGCGCTCGGCGTGCAGCAAGGGCAGCATCTCGCCGGCCATGGCGGCGAACAGCGCCGGCGTCATGGGGGTGGCGCGGTGCTTTTCCAGCAGCGCCACGAAGCGCGACATGTGGGTGCCCTTTTCCTCGGCCGGCAAGGCCACGGTCAGCGTCCAGCTGGCGACCGTGGGCTGCGCGCCGGCGGGCGTGGCGACCAGCATGGGATGACGCACGCCGCGGATGCCGACACGCTGGATGGGAATCTGGCGGGTGTCGGTGGAACTCTGCACATCGGGCATCACGACGGCGGAATCGACAGGAGAATTCATGTGTCTGACCAGTGCGAAGCGCCTTTGCAAAGCGCATCCGGCAAGAAAAGTAAAGGACAATTATCGCGCAAACCCGCAGGCGGGCCGGAAAAGACCCTTTGGCCGTCAATGCGAAACGCCGCCCGCGGCCCGGGCAGGCCGGCGTACAGGATGCGGGAAAACAACAGCCGCGCGGCCCGCGCCCCGGCCGTCTAGGCGGCCTTGGCGGTCAGCAGCTCGGCATAGCGGGCCCGGATCGAAGCGGCGATCCCGGCCGCGTCCAGCCCCAGGCCCGCAAGCAGCGCGGCCTGGTCGCCGTGGTCGATGAAGCGGTCGGGCAGGCCCAGCTGCAGCAGCGGCACCGACAGGCCCTGCGCGTTGAGCAGTTCCGCCACGGCGCTGCCGGCCCCGCCCATGACGCAGCCTTCCTCGACGGTAACCAGCGCATCGTGGCTGGCGGCCAGCGCCAGCACCAGTTCGTGGTCCAGCGGCTTGACGAAACGCATGTCGGCCACGGTCAGGTCGAGCTGATCGGCCGCGCCCAGCGCGGCCTGCACCAGCGTGCCGAAACCCAGCACGGCGATGCGCCGGCCCTGGCGCCGCAGCACCGCCTTGCCCACGGGCACGTCGGCCAGGCCGGGCTGCACCTCGGCGCCGCAGCCCGCCCCGCGCGGATAGCGCACCGAGGCCGGGCCGCGATGGCGGTAACAGGCCGAGAGCAGCAGCCGGGCCTCGTTCTCGTCCGAGGGGGCGGCCACCACCATGTTGGGAATGCAGCGCAGGTAGGCGATGTCGTAGTTGCCGGCGTGGGTGGCGCCGTCCGCGCCCACGATGCCCGCCCGGTCCAGGGCGAAGGTCACGTCCAGGTCCTGCAGGGCCACGTCGTGGATCAGCTGGTCGTAGCCGCGCTGCAGGAAGGTCGAATAGATCGCCACCACCGGCTTGTAGCCCTCGCAGGCGATGCCGGCGGCAAAGGTGACGGCGTGCTGCTCGGCGA
Source organism: Orrella sp. JC864 (assembly GCF_037026685.1). NCBI lineage: Bacteria > Pseudomonadati > Pseudomonadota > Betaproteobacteria > Burkholderiales > Alcaligenaceae > Orrella > Orrella sp. JC864. The sequence continues at coordinate 67,108 of NZ_JBANET010000019.1, forward strand.
TGCCCACGTCGAAGTAGCGCCGGGGAAAACGCTGCTCGAACTCGACCATGCCGCTGCCCTCGCGCATGGCCGGGGTGATGCCGATCAGGCGCTCGTCTTCCTGTGCCATGTCGCACAGCCATTGGCCGAACACCTGGGTGAACGTGCGCCGCGCCGGCGCCTTGGCCTGCTGGATTCCGACGGCCGGGTCGAACTTGCCCGGCCCGTGATAAAGCACCGGGTCGGCCTCGGCCAGCTTGTAGCCTTGCCCCTTGCGCGTGACCACGTGCAGGAACTGCGGGCCGGACAGCTTGCTCAGGTTCTGCAGGGTAGGCACCAGCGCATCCAGGTCGTGGCCGTCGATGGGCCCGACGTAGTTAAAGCCCAGCTCCTCGAACAGCGTGGCCGGCGTGACCATGCCCTTGGCATGCTCCTCGAAGCGGCGCGCCAGCTCCAGCATGGGCGGCACGTGCTGCAGCACCGCGCGGCCGACGTTGCGCGCGGCCGCATAGAAGCGGCCGGACATCAGCCGGGCCAGGTAGCGGTTGAGCGCGCCCACCGGCGGCGAGATCGACATGTCGTTGTCGTTGAGCACCACAAGCAGGTTGATGTCGGGCGTGACCCCGGCATTGTTCATGGCCTCGAAGGCCATGCCCGCCGACATGGCCCCATCGCCGATGACCGCGATGTGCTGGCGCGCCACGCCGGCGTTGCGCGAAGCCACCGCCATGCCCAGGGCCGCGGAGATCGACGTGGATGAATGCGCGGTGCCAAAGGCGTCGTAGGGCGACTCGTCGCGGCGCGGGAAGCCCGAGATGCCGCCTTGCTGGCGCAGCGTGCCCATTTGCGCGCGCCGGCCGGTCAGGATCTTGTGGGGATAGGACTGGTGGCCCACGTCCCAGATGATGCGGTCGTGCGGCGTGTCGAATACATGGTGCAGGGCAATGGCCAGCTCGACGGTGCCCAGATTGGAGGACAGATGCCCGCCGGTGCGCGAGACGGACTCCAGCACGAAACCGCGCAGCTCGTCGGCCAGCAGTTTGAGCTCGCGCCGGTCCAGCGGCTTCAGGTCGGCCGGCGATTGGATACGATCAAGCAGTTCCGTGGTCATGGTTCATCACTTCGGTCTTGCGCCCGCGGCCAGGGCCGCGCCGGCGATATTGCGTTCAACGGTCCCTGAGCACGATGAAATCGGCCAGGGCGGCCAGCGGCGCGGCCGACTCGCCCAGCGGGGCCAGCGCCTTGTGGGCATCGCCGCGCAGGGACTCGGCCAGCGCGCGGGCCTCGTCCAGGCCCAGCAGCGACACGTAGGTGGGCTTGTTGTCGGCGGCGTCCTTGCCCGCGGTCTTGCCCAATTGCTTGGAGTCGGCCGTCACGTCCAGGATATCGTCCACCACCTGGAAGGCCAGCCCCACCGCTGCGGCATAGCTGTCCAGCGCGCTGCGCTGCACCGAGCTGGCGCCGGCCACCACGCCGCCCAGGGCTACGCTGGCCACCAGCAGCGCGCCGGTCTTCAGGCTGTGCATGGTCTGCAGTTGTTCGCGCGAGATCGAGCGGCCCACGCTGTACAGGTCGATGGCCTGCCCGCCGGCCATGCCGCGGCTGCCGGCCGCGCGCGCCAGGATGCGCGAGGCCTGCACCACCAGGGCCGGCGCGATCGGCATCTCGGACAGCAGCTCGAAAGCCAGGGGCTGCAGGGCGTCGCCGGCCAGCATGGCGGTGGCCTCGTCGAACCGCACGTGCGTGGTGGGCCGGCCGCGCCGCAGGGTGTCGTCGTCCATGCAGGGCAGGTCGTCGTGCACCAGCGAATAGGCATGGATCAGCTCGATGGCCGCCGCCGCGCAGTCCAGCCCGGTGCTCACGGCCACCGGCATGCCGCCGCTCACGCAGGCCTGGCCGGCCGCGTACACCAGCGCGGCGCGCACACGCTTGCCGCCGCCCAGCGTGGCATACCGCATGGCCTCGTGCAGGCGCGCGGGCTCTTCGTCGGGCAGGGGCAGCAGCTCGTCCAGGCAGGCTTCGACATGCTCGGCCCGTTCCTGCAGCCAGGCCGGAAAATCCAGGGCGGCAGGCTTCATCCTTTGCCTTCCGCCTCGATGCCGCCGCCCTCGAAGGGACGCAGCAGTTCGCCTTCGAGCACCTTGACCTGCTGCTCGGCCTGGGCCAGGCGGTCCTGGCAGATCCGCGAGAGCGCCACGCCGCGGCGATAGGCCGCCAGCGAGGCCTCCAGCGGCTGGGCGCCGCTTTCCATGTCCGCAACCAGCGCCTCGAGCTCCGCGAGCGCCGTTTCGAAATCCTGGGGCAGGCCATCCTGGGGCAGGCCGTCCTGGGGCGCGCGTTGCAGCGGGTCGTTCGGATCGTTCGGAGACATAGCAGACAAAAGGGGCCTCCGTGTTATCGGTGGACAATGAGGGTGGACTAAATGAGGCAAGTCTTCAATTGTACGAGAACTGCCGCCCCGCCCCGGGCTTGCAGGCCGGGGCAGGCCAAGCGCGCTGCCGGCGCGCGCGGATTTGCAACAAGATGAAGCCGGCCGCAGCCGCCGGCCGCGACGGGCCGCGGTTGGCACGTCCATCCGGTCGGGCCGGCTAACGCCTGGATACAGTCGGCCGCCCCGGCCCTCTGGTACGCTGCAGGGGCCGTCCTGCCACGCGGCCGGCGCGCCGTCCGCTGCTGGCCGGGCTGCCCTTCGCAACCCGCCCGCCATCCATGACGCAACACGCCTTGAGTTCCACCGCCCGCCCCAGCGCCATCGCCCGCAGCGCCGCGCAGGCCGCTTGCTCCACCGACCCCCGCCTGGCCAGGCTCGATGCGGCGCGCTGGATCGCCGCGCTGGCCGTGGTGCTGCTGCACTGCGCCGCCGTCCCGGTATCGGGCAGCGAACCCTATGGCAGCCCTGGCTGGGTCAGCGCCAACCTGTACGACTCGGCGGTGCGCTGGTGCGTGCCGGTCTTCGTGATGATCAGCGGCGCCTTGCTGCTGGCCCCGGCCCGGCGCGAAGGACTGCCGCGCTTCTACATGCGCCGTACGGCGCGCATCCTGTTGCCGCTGGCATTCTGGACGCTGTTCTACCTCGGATGGAGCGCCCTGCTCGAGCGCCTGGACGGCACGCCCACCGATCCGTGGGCCTGGCTTACCCGCCTGAGCGAAGGCCGGCCCTACTACCATCTCTGGTACCTGTACATGATCGTGGGGCTCTACCTGTTCGCCCCCTTCGTGCGCGACATGTACGGGCGGCTGAACGAACGCCGGCGCCTGGCCTGCGTGCTGGGCACGCTGGGCATCGCCGTCATGGACGCGCTCTATCGCCATTGGGCCGGCACCGGCTACGGCTTCTTCCTGGCCTGGTTCGTTCCCTACCTGGGCTACTTCATCGCCGGACGGATGGTCTTCGAAGGCTCGCTGCGCCTGCCCCGGCCGGGCCTGGTGCTGGCGCTGTCGGTAGCCGCCACGGCCGCGGGTGTGTACGCGCTGTCCAATGCCCAGGCCATGAACTTCTATTTCTACGACTACTTCAGCGTGACCGTGCCCTTCATGTCGCTGGCGGCGTTCCAGCTGATCCTCTCGCAGTCCAGGCTGCCGCGCCTGACGCTGCTGGCGCCGCTGACCTTCGGCGTATACCTGATCCATCCGGTCTTCATCGACCTGGCGCAGCGCTCGGACCTGTACGAGGGCCCCATGCCGCCGGCCTGGTCCCTGCCGCTGGTGGCCGTGGCCATCTTCGTGATGTCGGCCGCATGCATCTGGGTTTTCCAGCGCCTGCCCGTGCTGCGCAGGGTGGTCTAGGCGCCGCACGGACCGCGCGGGCAGCCCCCGGGAGGCGCCGTCCGGGCGAAGTGGGCGCCCCCGGTGATCTGGGGTACACTCCCCTTTTAGATGATCGGCCGGACCGATTTTTCTTCGCGCCAGAACGGCAGGCAGGCCGTCCTGGCTTTTTTATCCGTGCGGAGGGAATCATGACCGATATTGGTCGGATGGCGCACCTGGCGCCAGCTCGCACCCAGCTCAACGTCAACGCCTATTTTGACGAAGCCCGCTTTGCCCGCGAGCAAGAACTCATTTTTAAGCAATCGTCCCTGTATGTCGGCAACGCCAAGAACGTGCCCGAGACAGGCGACTGGCGCACGCTCGTGCAAGAGCAGGGCGGGCGCGTGCTCGTGCGCAATCCGCAAGGCGTGGAACTGATCTCGAACGTTTGCAGGCACCGCCAGGCGCTGATGCTCGGCGGGGACACCGGCAACGTGACGGGCGCGGGCGCCAAGAACGTCAGCGGCAACCTGCGCGCCAGCGGCGGCAACATCGTCTGCCCCCTGCACCGCTGGACCTACAAGCCCGACGGCCAGTTGCTGGGCGCGCCGCAATTCGACAGCTCTCCGTGCCTGGATCTGCAGCGCTTTGCCCTGCGCGACTGCCACGGCCTGCTGTTCGAAGGCCCGCGCGACCCGGCGGCCGACATGGCCGCGCTGTTCCAGCGTCCGGAATTCGACTTCTCCGACTACGTGCTGGACCACGTCGAGATCCACCAGTGCAACTACAACTGGAAGACCTTCATCGAGGTCTACCTGGAGGACTACCACGTGGGCCCCTTCCATCCGGGCCTGGGCCGCTTCGTCACCTGCGACGACCTGAGCTGGGAGATGGGCGAATGGTTCAGCCTGCAGCGCGTGGGCGTGCACCAGGCGCTCGGGCAGCCGGGCTCGGACGTCTACCGCAAGTGGCAGGACATCCTGCTGCAGTACCGCGGCGGCCAGGCGCCTGATTTCGGCGCGATCTGGGTGACCTACTTCCCCACCCACATGATCGAGCTCTATCCGCATGTGCTGGTGCTGTCCACGCTGTACCCGCGCGGCCCGCAGGACACCTTGAACGTGGTCGAGTTCTATTATCCCGAAGAGATCGCCGCCTTCGAGCGCGAGTTCGTCCAGGCCCAGCGCGCCGCCTACATGGAGACCGCGGTCGAGGACGACGAGATCGCCGAGCGCATGGACGCGGGCCGCCGCGCCCTGATGGCGCGCGGCGTGACCGAGGCCGGCCCTTACCAGTCGCCGATGGAAGACGGCATGCAGCACTTTCACGAGTGGTACCGGCGCGTCATGCGCGAGCCGGCCGGGCAGGACTGACCTTGCCCCAAGGCAGCCCCTTCGGGGGCTAGCCGATCCGGCAGGCGCAGCATGCGGCCCCTGCCCTTGCCAGCGCGGACCTCAGGCTTGCGCCTTGCCGGCCGAGGCCGCCTGGCGGGCCGCCCGGCGCAAGGCCTCGCGGTTTTCCTGCAAGGTGCGCCAGATCGAGAGCAGGCCGGCGGCGATGATGCCGAACATGCCGACCCAGGCCAGCGTATCGGGAATCTCGTCCCAGACCGCCGCCCCCAGCAGCGCGGCGAAGATGATGGTGGTGTATTGCAGCGCCGCCGTCAGCAAGGCGGAGCCGGCGCCGAAAGCCCGGGTCATGGCCAGCTGGCCCACCATGCCCGACAAGCCCACGCCCGCCAGCGCGGCAATGCCCTCCCAGTCGGGCCAGCCCCAGCCCAGCAGCCACACGCCGGCCAGGCTGCTCAGGCACACCGCGATGGAAAACACCAGCACGGTGCGCCATTCGGCCTCGCCCAGCCGGCCCAGCTCGCGGATCTGCATCATGGCCACGGCCGACAAGGCCCCGGCCGCCAGGCCCAGGGCCGCGGGCAGCCACTGGTCGCCCGAGATGCTGGGACGCAGCACCGTCAGCACGCCCAGAAAGCCGATGATCACGGCGGCGATCCGCCAGCCGTCGCGCCCGGCGCCGCCCCAGCCCAGCATCCAGCAGGCGATGAACAGCGGCGCGGTGTAGTTCAGGCTGGTGGCGGTGGACAAGGGCAGGTAGGAAATGGCCACGAAGCCCAGCCACATGGAGCTGACCCCGGCCAGGTTGCGCTTGATATGGGGTTTCCAGGCGCGCGGCAGGATGGAATGCCCGCCGATGCGCGCCCAGGCGACGAGCAGCAGCACCGAGGGCAGGCCGCGAAACAGCACCACCTGGGCCAAGGTGGCCCCATGCTCGCTGGCCAGCTTCACGCAGCACCCCATGATGGCGAACATGGCCGACGCCAAGAGCATCCAAAGAGCCTGCATGAAAAAAACGTGCGTCCCGCGTCGCTGATGATTTGCAAAGAACCCCTACTATACTCCTGCCTTGCAACGGGGCCGTGTCATCCCCATCTGGAGCCTGGGCGGTTTGCGGGAACCGCCCCCGGCCCGGCCAGTCAAAATCCGGTCCCGGCTCGCGCGGGATGAGCGGCCTGCGGGGGGCCGCCAGATAGCAACAACCTTTCCAAGAAGGGAACAACAAGCATGAAACGCATCGTCCTTTTCCTGATGACCAACATCGCGGTCCTGATCGTGCTCAGCGCCACGCTGCGCATTTTCGGCGTGGACCGCTACATCACGGCCGAAGGCCTGAACGTGCAGGCCCTGCTGGTCTTCTCGGCCATCGTGGGCTTTACCGGCGCCTTCATTTCGCTGCTGCTGAGCAAGCCCATGGCCAAATGGAGTACCGGCGCGAAGGTGATCGACCCCAATGCCCCCAACGGCCCGCGCGAGATCTGGCTGCTCGACACCGTGCACCAGCTGGCCGACCGCGCCGGGGTGGGGCGGCCCGAGGTGGCCATCTACGAGGGCGAGCCCAACGCCTTCGCCACCGGGGCATTCAAGAACAATTCGCTGGTGGCCGTCTCCACCGGGCTGCTCGAATCCATGACCGAGGAAGAAGTGGCCGCGGTCCTGGCGCACGAGGTGGCCCACGTGGCCAATGGCGACATGGTCACCCTTACCCTGATCCAGGGCGTGGTCAACACCTTCGTGGTCTTCCTGGCCCGCGTGGTGGGCTATTTCGTCGACCGCATCCTGCTCAAGAACGAGCGCGGCGTGGGCCTGGGCTACTACGCCGTGGTCATCGTCTGCGAGATCATCTTCGGCATCCTGGCCTCCATCATCGTGGCCTGGTTCTCGCGCCAGCGGGAATACCGCGCCGATGCCGGCGCCGCGCACCTGATGGGCTCGCGCGAGCCCATGATCCGCGCCCTGGCCCGCCTGGGCGGCCTGCAGCCGGGCGAACTGCCCAAGAGCTTCGAGGCCTCGGGCATCAGCGGCCGCGGCGCGGTCAGCGCGCTGTTCGCCAGCCACCCGCCGATCCAGGCCCGCATCCAGGCGCTGCAAGCCCTGCGCTGAGCGGCACGGCAGGCGGCCCCTGCCGCCTGCCCCGCCCGGCGCGCCTGCGGGAAAACAGGCTAGCGCCGGGCCGGCGCGTCATAGTCCGGGCTTTGCAGGTCGTGGTAGCGAAAGCGCCGGCGCGCCTCGTCCAGGCGCTGCCCGGCGCGCACCGCCTCGCGCAGCTTGTCTTCCTGCGCGGCGATGTCCTCGGCGATGGCCAGCAGCGCCTCTTCGTGGGCGCGGGGAATGACCAGCACGCCGTCCGGATCGCCCCGCAGGATGTCGCCCGGCCAGACGAGCGCCCCGCCGATCTCCACCGGCACCTGCAGGGCCTTGAGCTGGATGCGACCCTTGCCCGTCCGCATCCACGTATTCCGGCTGAAGATCGGATAGCCCAGCTCGCGGCATAGCGCCACGTCGCGGTTGTTGCCGTCGATCACCGTGCCGGCCATGCCGCGCCGGTGCGCGACCTCGGTCAGGATGTTGCCCCAGGTTCCCACATCGTCGCGTCCGCGATTGTCGATCGCGATGACGCTGCCCGGCGCCACGTCGTCGATGTATTCGCCCACGTTCCCGCCGCTGCCGTGCGCCGGCTCGTACTGCACCGTATAGGCGCGTCCGGCCAGCCGGAAACCCGGCGAGCACGGCTTGATGCGGCGGCACTGGCCGGCGATGCGCAGCCGGTCCAGCGCGTCGCTGAGCGTGGCGCAATCCAGGCGCGCGGCGCGCTGCACGTTGATGTCCTCATGGGGGGGGTGCTGCATTGAAGTCATGTGTAGGTCTTCCTGGTGAAGTCGCGCCGCGCGGGGCGGCTCAATCGATACGGATACCGGCCTGGCGAATCACGGGCTGCCAATAGGCCACGTCCTGGGCGACCTGGCGGGCAAGCTGCGCCGAATCCATGTAGCGCACCTGCACGCCGGCGGTCTGCAGCGAGCTGCGCACGCCCGGATCGGCCAAGGCCGCCTGCACTGCCTGCTCCAGCCTGGCCACCACTTCGGGAGCCACCTTGGCGGGCGCGAACAGCGCGACCCAGGCGTCCAGCTCGAAGCCCGGGAAGCCCGCTTCCCCGGCGGTCGGCACATCCGGCAGCATGGCGATGCGTTCCTTGCTGGCCACGGCCAGGGCCTTGAGCTTGCCGGCCTTGATGAAGCCGCCCACCGAAGGCGGCGTGGCCACCGTCATCTCGACGTTGCCCGCCAGCACGTCCTGCACCGCGGGCCCGGCGCCCTTGTACGGCACGTGCACGATCTGGACCTGGTTGCGCTGCTTGAACAGCTCCATGCCCACATGGGGCACCGAACCGTTGCCCGAGGTCGCGTAGTTCAGGCTGTTGGGATGGCTGCGCGCATGCTGCACCAGTTCCTGCAGCGAAGAGAACGGCTGCTGCGCATTCACGGCGACCACGTGCGGCGAAACCACCAGCATGGCGATCGGGGTGAAGTGCTTTTCGGGATCCCAGTCCAGGTTGGCGAACATGGCCGGATTGCCGACGTGGAACATGGAATAGCCCGCCAGCAGCGTATAGCCGTCGGGCGCCGAGCGCGCCACGTACGAAGCCGCGATGTTGCCGCTGGCGCCGGGACGGTTCTCGACGATGACGGTCTGGCCCAGCTGCGCCGAAAGCTGGGGCGCAAGAATGCGGGAAACCTGGTCGATAATGCCCGCTGGGGGCACCGGCACCGTGATTTTTACGGGCCGCTCCGGGAATTCGGCGCGTGCCACTGTTGAAATGCACAATAATAGTGCAAGAATCCCTGCGTTCCGCATAAAAAGTCTCCTTTAGTAATAATATTCTGCTGAGTCATAATAATACGGTAGCTTTATAAAATTATGAAGATGGCTTCTGAAATTTCGGCGCCGGAATCCGACGCGGGCGGTGCCAACGCGCCCGAACGCATCCGGCGCCGGCTGGAACAGGAAATCGAATCGGGCGCGCTGGCGCCCGGCGTCGCGTTGGATGAAAAACAAATCGCCGAGCGGTTCGGCGTCTCGCGCACGCCGGTGCGCGAGGCCTTGCTGATGCTGACCACCCAGAAACTGGTCGCAGTCGTGCCGCGCTCGGGCATGTATGTCTACCGGCCGGACGCGGCCGAGCTCATCAGCCTGCTCGAGCTGCTGGGCGAACTGGAAGCGGTAGCCGCCCGCCTGGCCGCACAACGCATGAACGCCGAGCAGCGCATGGCGCTGGCCCGGCTGCACGAGGACATGGGCCGGCTGGCCAGCGCCCAGGACAAGCCCGCCTACGAGGCCGCCAACCTGGCGCTGCACCGCGCCGTGCAGCAAGGCTGCGGCAACCCCTCGGTGCGCGAGGAAATCGATGCGGTCCGACGCCGGCTGGCGAGCTTTCGCCGCCACGTGTTCGAACAGCCCGGGCGGCTGCGCAGCTCCCACGGCGAGCACGAGCCGCTGGTGCTGGCCCTGGTCGCGGGCGATGCCGAAAACGCGGCGCGCGCCATGCGCGAGCACATCATCGGCAAGGGCAAGGCCTATGCCGACCTGGTGCTGGCCAATACATGAGCCAACCCTTCAAGCCCGGGCTGCTGGCCTGCCTGCTGGTGCCGCCCCTGCTGTGGGCCAGCAATGCCATCGTGGGCAAGCTGGCCGCCGGCCTCATCGCGCCGGTCACGCTCAATACCCTGCGCTGGACCGTGGCCTGGCTGGTGCTGGCGCCTTTCGTGGCCACAGCCATGCGCCGCCACGCCGCGACGCTGCGGGCGCAGGCGCTGCCGCTGGCGGTCAGCGCCTTCTGGGGCATCACCGCGTACAACGCGCTGCAATACCTTGCGCTGACGCTGTCCAGCCCCATCAGCACCTCGCTGATCGGCGCGTCGGCGCCGGTGCTGGTGCTGCTGATCGGCCGCCTGGGCTATGGCGCAAAAATCGGCCCGATGGGCGCCCTGGGCGCGCTGGTCTCCATCGCCGGGGTGATCTGGGTCATGGTCGAAGGCGATGCCGCCAAGCTGCGCGGCCTGGCCTTCTCCGCCGGCGACCTGGTCATGCTGGCGGCCACCCTGGCCTGGAGTGTATACACCTGGCGCCTGCGCACCGAACGCAGCGGGCTGCCGGCCGGCGTATTGCTGGGCGCGCAGATCCTTGCCGGCGTGCTGCTGAGCCTGCCCCTGGTCGCGCTGGAGCAGGCCTACGGCGGCTATGGGCCGATCCGCTGGGACGGCCGCACGCTGGCCATCGTCGCCTACGTGGGCGTGATGCCGTCCCTGGTGGCCATATTCTGCTGGCGCCATGCGGTCAGCCGCACCAGCGCGCAGCTGCCTGTGTTTTTCATGAACCTGACGCCCATCTTCACGGTATTGCTATCTGCCGCCATGCTGCGCCAGTACCCGCAAGCGCACCACTATGCGGGCCTGGCGCTGATCCTGGCGGGCATCGTGCTGGCCCAGCGCGACACGGCATCAGGGCGCTGAAGGCGCGGCGTGCCCGTGCGCATGGCCGTGTCCATGCCCGGGCGTATGGTCGTGTCCGTGCGCGCCATGCTCGTGCGCATGACCGTGCCCATGCGCGCCATGCTCGTGCCCATGATGCACGCTGGTCGTCACGGCATAGATCACCGCCACGCCCAGACCGACCAGCAGCAGCTGCGGCACGGCATCACGCAGCGACAGCCGCTCGTGCATCTGCGGCATGAGGTCGGCGATGGCGATATACAGGAAGCTGCTGGCGGCCACCACCAGCAGATAGGGCAGCAGGTACTGGAATTCGGCCAGCATGGCGTAGCCCACGACCGCGCCCAGCGCCGAGCACAGGCTGGAGAACAGGATCAGCAGGAAGGCCCGCTCACGCGTGAGCCTGGCGTTCATCAGCACCACGAAATCGCTGAGCTTGTGCGGCACCTCGTGCAGGATGATGGAGGCGGCGGTCAGCACGCCCAGGCGCACGTCGGCCAGGAAGGCCGCGGCGATCAGCACGCCGTCGCAAAGATTGTGCAGCGAACTGCCCACCAGGATGAGCACGCCGCCGCGCCCGGCCTCGTGCCGGTCGTGGCCGGGATGGTGGTGATGGCCGTCGCCCTCGTGATGATGGCTGTGGCGCAGCAGCGCGATCTTCTCCAGCACGAACAGCACCACCAGGGACGCCAGCATCACGGCGAACAAGGTATGCGCATCGGGGCCGGATTCGAAGGCTTCGGGCAGCAGGTGCAGCAGCGACACGCCCAGCAGCACGCCGACCGAAAGGCTGACCATGTGATGCAGGTAGCGGGCGAACAGCTGGTAGGTCAGCCAGCGCGCGACAAGCAGCGCCAGCAGGCCGCCGGCGACGGCGGCAAGCACGATCCAGAAAAGCATGGGAAAGGAAGGGACAGGGAAAGTCGTGAAATATTATATCGTTACCCTGGGCGGCCTTGGGCGCGGGGCGCGGGGCGCGGCCCGCCGGCCGGGCACGCCGGCCCCCGGACGCTGGCGGCGGGCGCAGGCCGGCCTGTCAGTGCGCCTGCTCCCAGTTGGGCCCGGCGCCGATATCGACCCGCAGCGGCACGCGCAGCTGGGCCACGCCTTCCATCAGGCCCGGCACGCGCGCGCGCAGCACCGCCTCTTCGTCGGCTGGCGCATCGAAGACCAGTTCGTCGTGCACCTGCATCACCATGCGGGTGCGCAGGCCCTCGGCAAGCAGCCATTGCTGCACCGCCACCATCGCCTTCTTGATCAGGTCGGCGGCCGTGCCCTGCATCGGGGCGTTGATGGCGGCGCGCTCGGCGCCCTGGCGGCGCGGCCCCGAGCCTGCCCGCATGTCGGGCATCCACAGCCGGCGGCCGAACACGGTCTGCACGTAGCCCAGTTCGCGCGCCTGCGCCTTGGTGTCGGCCATGTACTGCGCCACGCCGGGATAGCGCGCGAAATAACGATCGATGTAGGCCTGGGCGGCATCGCGGGTAATGCCCAGGTTGCTGGCCAGCCCGAAGGCGCCCATGCCGTAGATCAGGCCGAAGTTGATCGCCTTGGCGGCGCGCCGCTGGTCGGCGGTGACCTCGGCCAGGGGCACGTTGAACACTTCGGCCGCCGTGGCCCGGTGGATGTCCTCGCCGGCCATGAACGCGCGCTGCAGGTTGGCATCGTCCGAGACGTGCGCCATCACGCGCAACTCGATCTGCGAGTAGTCGGCCGAGACGATCACGCCGTCGGTGGCGATGAAGGCCTCGCGCACGCGCCGCCCGGCCGCCGTGCGCACCGGGATGTTCTGCAGATTGGGCTCGGACGAGGCCAGCCGCCCCGTCACCACGGCGGCCTGCGCATAGTGCGTGTGCACCCGCCCGGTGCGCGGATCGATCATGCGGGGCAGCTTGTCGGTATAGGTGGACTTGAGCTTGGACAGGCCGCGGTATTCGAGCAGGGTCTGCGGCAGCGGATAGTCCTGCGCCAGCCTGCTCAGCACGTCCTCGTCGGTGGAAGGCGCGCCCCCGGCCGTCTTGCGCACCACCGGCAGGCCCATGCGGCCGAACAGGATCTCGCCCAGCTGCTTGGGCGAATTCAGGTTGAAGGGCTGGCCCGCCAGCTCGTAGGCGCGCGTCTCCAGCCGCAACATTTCCTGGCCCAGGGCGCTGCTTTGGCGCGCGAGTTCGTCCGGGTCGATGCGCACGCCGTGGCGCTCGATGTCGAACAGCACGCGCGAGACATCCAATTCGAGCCGGTAGACCGCCTCCATGCCGGCATCGGCCGCCACTTTCGGGCGCAGCACCCGGTGCAGCGCCAGCGTGAAATCGGCATCCTCGCAGGCGTAGTGCGCGGCCTGCTCCACCGCCACCTCGTCAAAGCCGATCTGCTGCGCGCCCTTGCCGCACAGCTGTTCGTAGCTCAAGCCGCTGCGGCCCAGCCAGCGCTGCGCCAGATCGGCCAGGCTGACGCTGCGATGCGATTCCAGCACATAGGCCTGCAGCATGGTGTCCTCGGCGATGCCGGCCAGCGCGATGCCTTCGTTGGCCAGCACGTGGCTGTCGTACTTGGCATGATGCAGCAGCTTGGCGGCGCCGGCATTCTCCAGCCAGGGCTTGAGCCGGGCCAGCACCTGGTCCTTGGGCAATTGGACGGTATTGTCCGGGCCGCGATGCGCCAGCGGGATATAGCAGGCCTGGCCGTCCTGCACCGCCAGCGACAGGCCGACCAGCCGGGCCTGCATGCCGTCCAGCGAAGTGGTTTCGGTGTCCAGCGCGGTCAGCGTGGCGTTTTCGATGCGTTCGAGCCAGGCCTCGAAGGCGGGCCAGTCGGTGACGGTCTGGTAGTCGGTCTGCGCCGGCGGCGGGGGCACGCTTTCGTCCAGCACCACGCGCGCATCGCCCGTGGGCATGCGCGCGGCATCGCCGGTCAGCTCGCGCAGCCAGGTCCGGAAACCATAGCGGTCGTACAGCTCAATCAGCCGCGGCACATCCGGCGCGCGCGGCACCAGCGCCGAGAAATCGGGCACCACCTGCGAAAGATCGCAATCGGTCTTGACGGTCAGCAGTTGGCGGGTCAGCTCGAACTGAGGGATCGCGCTGCGCAGATTGGCGCCGGCCACGCCCTTGATGCTCTCGGCGGCCGCGACCAGCGCCTGGACGGAGCCATGCTCGCCCAGCCACTTGGCGGCCGTCTTGGGGCCGACCTTCTGCACGCCCGGCACGTTGTCCACGCTGTCGCCCACCAGCATCAGGTAATCGACGATGCGCTCGGGCGGCACGCCGAACTTGCCGGCGACCCCGGCCACATCCAGCGTTTCGCCCGACATGGTGTTGACCAGCGTGACATGGGGGTTCACCAGCTGGGCCAGGTCCTTGTCGCCGGTGGAGATCACGGTATGGATGTCCTGGGCCGCGGCCTGCGCGGCCAGGGTGCCGATCACGTCGTCGGCCTCCACGCCCTCGACCGCCAGCACGTTCCATCCCAGGGCCCGCACGGTCTGGTGGATGGCCTCGACCTGCTGCGCCAGCTCTTCGGGCATGGGAGGGCGGTGCGCCTTGTAGTCGGCGTAGAGATCCTCGCGAAACGTTTTGCCACGAGCGTCAAATACACATGCTGCATACTGTGCGTTGTAGTCCGGCACCAGCCGGCGCAGCATGTTGATCACGCCGTACAGCGCGCCCGTGGGCTCGCCCTGCGCATTGCGCAGGTCCGGCATGGCATGAAACGCACGGTAGAGGTAGCTGGAGCCGTCCACCAGCAACAGGGTTTTTTTCATGGTTACAAAGCACAAGACAGGCACGCCGGCCGAGCAGCAAATACCCGGGATTATGTCAGAGATAAGCCGGGCAGCCGATGCGCTGGCCAGCCTGGGACCGGCGGTCAGCGTGTTCGGCAGCGCCCGCATCAGCCGCGATTCGCCCTATTACCAGACGGCCGAGACGCTGAGCGCGCAATTGGCCCGCGCCGGCTTTGCCGTCATCGCCGGCGGCGGCCCGGGCATCATGGAGGCGGCCAACAAGGGCGCCTACGAGGCCAAGGGCACCAGCGTGGGCCTGAACATCGTGCTGCCGCACGAGGCCCGCAACAATGGCTACCAATCGATCGCGCTGGAATTCGAGTACTTTTATTCGCGCAAGGCCACCTTCTTCATGCACAGCGCGGCCTACGTCGCCCTGCCCGGCGGCTTCGGCACGCTGGACGAGCTGTTCGAGGCGCTGACGCTGGTCCAGACCGGCAAGGTGGAGCCGGCGCCGGTCATCCTCATGGGGCGCGAGTTCTGGCAAGGCCTGGCCGACTGGATCGGCAGCGAACTGCTGGCCCACGGCACCATCGGGGCGCACGACCTGGAACTGTTCGTCATCGAGGACGACCCGGCCCGCGTGGTCGAGCTGATCGTCGACCATCACGGCAAGCACGCCGCCGCCGACGACCTGGAGCCGGCCCTGCCCACCTGAGCCGTCCCCGCCCGCGCCTGCCCGGCGCGGGGCGCGGCCGGTTCAGGCTGCGCGCTCCGGGTTCTTGAACCAGCCCCAGCCGCCCTTCTCCAGCCGCTTGACCCGGTATAGCGCCTCGTCGGCCTGCTTGAGCAGGCCCTGCAGGTCGGCGGCGTCCTGCGGATACAGGCTCACGCCGATGCTGGAGCCCACGGTGACGGTCCGCCCCCCGGCCCGCATGGGCTGCCTGATCGCGGTGCCGATACGCCAGCAGGCGCGCTCCACGTCCTCGGCGCCCCGGATGCCGCTCAGCAGCACCACGAACTCGTCGCCGCCCAGGCGATAGACCGTGCCGGCGGCCCCGACGCTGGCGCGCAGGCAGGCTGCCACGGCCACCAGGACCTCGTCGCCGGCGTCGTGGCCAAGCTGGTCGTTCACCGGCTTGAAGCCGTCCAGGTCGATCAGCAGCAGGGCCGCCGGCCCGCGCGCCTGGGCAGGCTCGTCCGCCCAGCGATGCTGCAGGGCCCGGCGGTTCATGAGCCGCGTCAGCGGATCCTCGAAGGCGATGCGGCGCAGCGCCTCCTCGGCCCGCTTGCTGTCGGAGATGTCCTCGAAGGTGGCGATGCCCACGCCGATGTCGTGCAGCAGGATGCCCCGGTGCAGCATGGCCAGCAGCTCGCCGTCGGCGCGGCGCACCTGGACTTCCCAGGGGGGGACTTCCGAGATGCCGCTCACGCCCGATTCCCAGAGCCGCTGCCAGCGCAGGCGAGCCTCGTCCCGGTCGGCCTGGCGCACATAGGCGCGCTCGATCCAGTCCTCCACGGTGGCGAAGCTGCCGTCCTCGTAGCCCAGCACGGTCCGGAAGGCGCGGTTGGTGAAACGAATGCGGCGGTCGTGCAGCGTGGCCCAGGAAAGCGGGATGGGCATGGCATCGAGCACGATGTGCAGGTCGCGCGAAGACAGGCTCTCGCCCTTGCTTGCCCTATCGAGAAACTCTTTCATTCCTCCTCCGTGCCGACCGACACAGCCTACGCCTAGCATAGCGCATGCGGCCCGCGTTAAATCGCCCGCCTGGAAAGAAGAACGGCCCCCTTGCGGGGGCCGTTCGCCCGGCTGCCGGCCGCTGCCGGCCTCAGGCGTTCTCGCGCGAGGCGCGGCGGCGCTCGTGTTCCTGCAGATGGCGCTTGCGCAGGCGGATGGACTTGGGCGTGACCTCGACCAGTTCGTCGTCATCGATGAATTCGACCGCGTACTCCAGCGACAGCTGGATCGGCGGCACCAGGCGCACGGCCTCGTCCGTGCCCGAGGCGCGGATGTTGGTCAGCTGCTTGCCCTTGATCGGGTTGACCACCAGGTCGTTGTCGCGGCTGTGGATGCCGATGATCATGCCCTCGTACAGCGGCTCGCCGGGGCTGACGAACATGCGGCCGCGGTCCTGCAGCTTCCAGAGCGCATAGGCCACCGCCTCGCCGTTGTCCTGGCTGATCAGCACGCCGTTGCGGCGCTCGCCGATGGCGCCCTCGCGCACCGGGGCGTATTCGTGGAAGATGTGGCTCATCAGGCCGGTGCCGCGGGTCAGCGTCAGGAACTCGTTCTGAAAGCCGATCAGGCCGCGCGCCGGGATGATGTATTCCAGGCGCGTGCGGCCGCGGCCGTCCGGCTGCATGTCCTGCAGGTCGCCCTTGCGGCGTCCCAGCTCTTCCATGACGCCGCCCTGGTGCGCATCCTCCACGTCGATGGTCAAGGACTCGAAGGGCTCGCACTTGACGCCGTCGATCTCCTTGAACACCACGCGCGGACGCGAGACCGCCAGTTCGTAGCCTTCGCGGCGCATGGTCTCGAGCAGGATGGTCAGGTGCAATTCGCCACGGCCCGAGACTTCGAACACCGTATCGTCGCCGGTATCGCGCACGCGCAGGGCCACGTTGGACTTGAGCTCGCGCTCGAGCCGGTCGCGGATCTGGCGGCTGGTGACGAACTTGCCTTCGCGCCCGGCCAGGGGCGAGGTGTTGACCATGAAGTTCATGGTCAGCGTCGGCTCGTCGATACGCAGCACCGGCAGGGCCTCGGGCGTGGCCGGGTCGGTGACCGTGCTGCCGATGCCGATTTCCTCGATGCCGTTGATCAGCACGATGTCGCCGGCCTCGGCCTCGTCCACCACCACGCGCTCCAGGCCGCGGAACTTGAGCACCTGGTTGATGCGTCCGCGCGCCGGCGCGCCGTCCGGGCCGTAGCGGTGGGCCACTTCCATGCCCGGCCGGATGCGGCCCCGGTTGATGCGCCCCACGCCGATCTTGCCCACGTAGCTGCTGTAGTCCAGCGAGATGATCTGCATCTGCAGCGGGCCGTCGGGATCGTCGTCGCGCTGCGGCACGTGCGCCAGTATCGCCTCGAACAGCGGGCGCATGTCGCCTTCGCGCACCTCGGGCGTCAGGCCCGCATAGCCGGCCAGGCCCGAGGCGTACACCACCGGGAAGTCCAGCTGCTCTTCGGTGGCGCCCAGCTTGTCGAACAGGTCGAAGGTGGCGTTGATGACGTAGTCCGGGCGCGCGCCGGGACGATCGATCTTGTTGACCACGACGATGGGCTTGAGGCCCAGCGCCAGCGCCTTGCGCGTCACGAAGATGGTCTGGGGCATGGGGCCTTCGACCGCGTCGACCAGCAGCAGCACGCCATCGACCATGGACAGCACGCGCTCGACCTCGCCGCCGAAATCGGCGTGCCCCGGGGTATCGACGATGTTGATGTGGGTGCCTTCGTACTCGACCGCGCAGTTCTTGGCCAGGATGGTGATGCCGCGTTCCTTTTCGAGATCGTTCGAATCCATGACGCGTTCGCTGACGGCCTGGTTCTCGCGGAAGGTGCCCGATTGGCGCAGCAGTTGGTCGACCAGCGTGGTCTTGCCGTGGTCCACGTGGGCGATGATGGCGACATTGCGCAAGGCGCGTGACATAGCAGTCCTTTAACTTTCGTTCATTTGGCGGGCATCAGGCCCGCTGGCAATTGGTCCAGGCCCAGCAGGGCCGTCTTGGGGTCGGGCAAGGCCTGCAAGGCATCCAGGGCGATGGCGTCCTCGAGCCGGAAAGGCCCGACCCGGGTGCGCCGCAAGGCGGTCAGGTGGGCGCCGCAGCCCAGCGCCCGCCCGATGTCCTGGGCCAGCGTGCGCACATAGGTGCCCTTGCTGCAAAACAGGTCCATCACCGCCTGGCTGCCGTCCAAGGACAGCAGCTGCAGGCTGTGGATGGTGACCGCGCGCGGCGCGCGCTCGAGTTCCACCCCCGCGCGCGCGTATTCGTACAGCGGCTTGCCGTCGCGCTTGAGGGCCGAATACATCGGCGGCACCTGTTCGATGCTACCGGTGAATCGTGACATCACTTCGCGCAGTGCCGTCTCGCTCACGCCGGCAAAGCCCGGGCCCGCCGAACTGACCACATTGCCCGTGAGATCGCCCGTGTCGGTCTCCTCGCCGAAGCGTACCGTGGCGCGGTAGCCCTTGTCCGCATCGAGCATGGCCCCGCAGATCTTGGTGGCGCGTCCGGTGCAGCACACCAGCAGCCCGGTGGCGAAAGGGTCCAGGGTGCCGGTGTGGCCGGCCTTGGCCGCATCGAGGGTGCGCTTGGCGCGCTGCAAGGCGTGGTTGCTGGACAGCCCTTCGGGTTTGTCCAGCAGCAGTACACCGTCGAGCGCGACTCCGCGTCGTCTGGCCATCGTCTTGAATCCGGAAAAAAGCGATGCCAGTCCGTTCAGGACCGGTCTTCGGGCTCGTCGGGAACGCCCTTGCGCTCGGCGCGGCCGTCGTCCGCCTGGACATCGCTGCCTTCCTGCACGGCGGGGCCCTGGTTGGCGCGGTCGATCAGCTGCGACATCTCGATGCCGCGCACGATCTGCTCGTCATGATGAAAATGCAGCGAGGGCACGGTATGGATGTGCAGCATCTTGAAAAGCTGCGAATGCAGCCAGCCGGCCTTCTCGCGCAGCACCGCCGTGGCGGTCTCGGGCTCCGCGCCCAGCACGGTGAAATACACCTTGGCATGGGCATAGTCGGCCGAGAGCTCCACGCCCGAGAGCGTGATGAGCCCGGCGCGGGATACGTCGATCTCGCGCTGGATCAGCACCGCCAGATCCTTCTGGATCTGTTCGGCCAGCCGCAGGTTGCGGCCGGGGAGGGATTTGCTCTTGTGACGGCTCATCGCTTACAGGGTACGGGCGATTTCCTTGATCTCGAAGACCTCGAGCTGGTCGCCCACCTGGATATCGTTGTTGTTGCGCAGGGTCAGGCCGCAATCGAAGCCGGCGCGCACTTCCTTGACGTCGTCCTTGAAGCGGCGCAGCGAATCGAGCACGCCCGTCCACTGCACGACGTTGTTGCGCAGCAGGCGGATCTGCGAATCGCGGCGGATGATGCCATCGAGCACCATGCAGCCGGCGATGTTGCCGATGCGCGAGATGGTGTAGATCTCGCGGATCTCGACCAGGCCGATGACTTCCTCGCGCTTTTCGGGCGCCAGCATGCCCGACATGGCGGCCTTCACCTCATCGACGGCGTCGTAGATGATGTTGTAGTAGCGCAGGTCCACGCCGTTGGCCTCGGCCAGCTTCTTGGCGCTCTGGTCGGCGCGCACGTTAAAGCCGATGATCACCGCGCCCGAGGCGATCGCCAGGTTGACGTCGCTTTCGGAGACGCCGCCCACCGCCGCATGCACCACCTGCACCCGGACCTCGGAGGTCGAGAGCTTGGTGAGCGCGGCCACCAAGGCCTCCTGCGAGCCCTGCACATCGGTCTTGACGATGAGCGAGAGCGTCTGCATGCCTTCGCCCAGGTTGTCGAACATGGACTCGAGCTTGGCGGCCTGCTGGCGGGCCAGCTTGACGTCGCGGAACTTGCCCTGGCGAAACAACGCGATCTCGCGCGCCTTGCGCTCGTCGGCCAGCGCGATGAGCTCGTCGCCGGCGGCCGGCACTTCGGTCAGGCCCTGGATCTCGACGGGGATGGACGGGCCGGCGCTGGCCACGGGCTTGCCGTTCTCGTCCAGCATGGCGCGCACCCGGCCATAGCTCGCGCCGGCCAGTACCACGTCGCCGCGGTTGAGCGTGCCGCTTTGCACCAGGATGGTGGCCACGGGACCGCGCCCCTTGTCCAGGCGGGCCTCGATGACCAGGCCCTTGGCCGGCGCCTCGACCGGCGCCTTGAGTTCGAGGATCTCGGCCTGCAGCAGCACGTTCTCGAGCAGGTCGTCGATGCCCTGGCCGGTCTTGGCCGACACGGGCACGAAGGGCACGTCGCCGCCGTATTCTTCCGGCACGACCTCTTCGGCCACCAGCTCCTGCTTGACGCGGTCGGGGTTGGCCTCGGGCTTGTCGATCTTGTTGACCGCCACCACCAGCGGCACGCCGGCCGCCTTGGCATGGTGGATGGCCTCGCGCGTCTGCGGCATCACGCCGTCGTCGGCCGCCACCACCAGGATGACGATGTCGGTCGCCTTGGCGCCGCGCGCCCGCATGGCGGTGAACGCCTCGTGGCCCGGGGTATCCAGGAAGGTGACCATGCCGCGGTCGGTCTGCACGTGATAGGCGCCGATGTGCTGGGTGATGCCGCCGGCCTCGCCCGCGGCGACCTTGGCGCGGCGGATGTAGTCCAGCAGCGAGGTCTTGCCGTGGTCGACGTGGCCCATGACGGTGACCACGGGCGCGCGCGGCTGCACCTCGCCCTCGCCTTGCGGCGCTTCGTCCAGGAAGGCTTCCGGGTCGTCCAGCTTGGCGGCGATGGCGGTATGGCCCAGTTCCTCGACCAGGATCATGGCCGTTTCCTGGTCCAGCACCTGGTTGATGGTGACCATCTGGCCCAGTTTCATCAGGTGCTTGATGACCTCGGCGGCCTTGACCGACATCTTGTGCGCCAGGTCGGCCACGGTGATGGTCTCGGGCACGTGCACTTCGCGCTGGATGAACTCGGCCGGCGCCTGCTGGGCGCTGGACTGCTGCGACTGGTTGCGCCCGCCGCGGCCTCCCCGGCCCGACTTGCCGCCGCCCTTGCCGGCGCGCCAGCCGTCGCGGCTGGGAGGCGTTGCGGCCTTGTCGGCGGGCTTCTTGCGCGATGCGTCGTCGGTCCAGCTGGAGGACACCTCGGTGGTCTTGATGACCTTCTTGCCGGGCGCGGCGGGCTTGGCGTCCTTCTTGGCGCCAGCCTTGGCGGCCGCGGGCTTGTGCAGGGTGCCGGAGATGCCCGCGCCAGGCTCGGGCTCGGGCGCGCGCAGCACCTTGCGCGGACGGTTCAGCATCTCGCGCAGGGCCGCGGCCTCGGCCTCGGCCGCGCGGCGGGCTTCGTCCCGGTCCACGGCCGGGGCCGCGGCAGCCACCGGCGGCTCGCCGCGGCGGGCGCCGGCACGGGCCGGCGCCGCCGGCTCGGCGGGCTTGGCGGCAGGCTTGGCCGCAGCCGGGGGCGGCACGGCCGCCGGCTTGGCGCCTTCGGATGCGGCCGATTCGGGTTGGCCGGCGGAGGCGGCGGGCTTGTCGGCCTTGGCCGGTTCGGCCGGCGGCTGGGCGGCGGGCTCGGCCTGCGCGGCGGGCTCCTCGCGCTTGGCCGGCTCGGCCGCCTGGGAAGGCGCGGGCTGTTCGGCGGCAGGTTCGGCCTTGGCAGCCGGCTCGGCAGCAGCAGGGGCCGCAGCCGGCTCGGCCGGCTTGGCTTCGGGCTCAGCGGGCTTGGCGGGCGCGGCGGCTTGCGCGGGCTCGGCGGCGGCCGGCTTGGCAGATCGGAAG
>NZ_JBANET010000002.1:0-348483 GCF_037026685.1 Orrella sp. JC864
GCGGCAAAAAAAACGCCACCTCGGCGGGTGGCGTTTTGTCCTGCGTCTTGATTCGGCAGGAAAAATTCTTGGTGGCGCATCCCTGATTCGAACAGGGGACCTGCGGATTATGATTCCGTCGCTCTAACCGGCTGAGCTAATGCGCCATGCGGCAGGGCAAGCAAAAGACGCTAAGCTCAAGTTGCCCCAGCAGCAAAGAAAAAAATCATACCATAAATCCCGGCGCCGGTTCAAAACCCGCCTGCGTTCGGCCGGCTGCGGCGAGTGCGCGCGCCGGTCCGCCCCGCTGGCCCGGGCCGGGCGCAGTGTCGTCAGCTTGCAACAAAATTGCTTGGCCGGGCGGCGATGCCTGCCGCGCAGGTCGGCGGCGATACAGGCACTTACGGCTGGTAGCCAAAGCAAAGCCTGCCGGGGCCCGGCGTAGGCACAATGAATCCCGTCGTTTCCACGCCCCGGCTGGGAGCCGGCCCTATTGGCCGAGCTTGGCCGCGGGCACGGTCAACCAGGAGGATAGGTATGTTCAGCCGAAGCAAGAGCAAGTGGGACCAGGGCCGGGACCAGGCCCAGGAAAGCTTCCAGGAACTGGTGGAGCGCGCCGAACGCTTGCTGCGCTCGACCGCCGATTACGGCGGCGAGGAAATGGACAGCGCCCGCAAGACGCTCAAGCGCCAGCTGGCCAGCGCGCGCAGCGCCGCGCGCGAATGGGAGGACGTGGCGCGCGAGCGCACCGGCCGGGCCGCCCGCGTGGCCGATGCCTATGTGCACGAGCATGCCTGGACGTCGCTGGGCGTGGTGGCCGTGGCCGGCGTGGTGATCGGCTGCCTGGCCGCCTGCGCCTGCCTGAGCCGGCGCTGAGCCGCCGGCCGGCCAGGGACGATGACAAGGAGTCGGACATGTCTTTGATCGTGGCAGCACGTTTCGATACTTTCGATGCCGCCGAGGCGGCGGCGGGCCGCTTTTTCGAGAAGGGCTGGCCGCAAGAGGCGTTGAACATCTTTTTCGTCAATCCGCCCGGCGCTCATGCGCGCTATCCGGTAGGCGGGGACCGTGCCGCCGATCCGGACGCGCGCGGCGCGCAAAAGGGCGCCTGGCGCGGCGCCGGCCTGGCCGGCGCCGTGGGGGCGGCGCTGGCCGCCGGCGTGATGATCGCGGTCGGCTACACCGGCTGGCTGGTGGTGGCGGCCGGCGCGGTGGGCGCCTACCTGGGCGCGCTGGCCGGCGCCTTGTCGCTGGCCGGCAGGGCCAAGCGGGCGTTCGCCGATAACGCCGGCCAGTCCGCTTCGCCGCCGGTGCGCCCGTCCGGCGTGCTGCTGGCCGTGCATATCGAGGCGGGGCAGCAGACCGAAGTGGCCGAGATGCTGCGCCAGTGCGGCGGCAAGGACGTCGAGCGCGCCCAGGGGCGCTGGCGCGAAGGCCGCTGGGCCGACTTCGATCCCATCGCGCCTCCGCGGCCGGTCAGCCCCGGCGATGCGCCGGCCCAGGCCGGCGCGCCGGTGCGCCATTGAGCCGCCGCGCAGGCAGCAGCAAAACCCCGGGGCGCGGCCTGCCGTGTGCGGCGCGCCTGCAGCAGGAGAGCACCATGAGCACCTTGAAGAAAACCCCCGCCGAAAAAGACCGCGACGCGCAACGCAAGGAAACCGAAGGCCCGGGCTCCTTCCCCCAGGAGTTCGAGGAAACGGGCGATGTGCAGGACCTGCAGCACGGCGGCTACCAGCGCGGCGAACAGGGCGGCTACCAGGGCAGCTACGACGAAGCCAAGTTCGAGCAGCATCCCCTGGCCGAGTACAAAAAAAAAAGCGATGATGCCCCCAAGGCCGGGGATGCCAGGCTGATCGAGGATGTCCGGGCGCAATTGGCCGAAAACGGTCCCTACCTGGACGCGCACGACCTGTCCGTGGACGTGCGCAACGGCGTGGCCACGCTGCGCGGGCAAGTCCGGAAGGAAAGCACGCGGCAGGACATCGAAGCGGCCGTGGGCTGCTGTGCCGGCCTGACCGGCATCGACAACCGGATCGTGGTGGCCGGGACATGACCGCCGGCCGTTGGGCCGGGGCAGCCGTTGCCTGCCTGGTCCTGGCCTGCTGCGCCACCGTGCCCAGCCCCCGCGAACTCTCCGAACAGCGTGCCCAGGTGCGCGCGGCGCAACAATACGGCAGCCAGGGCTACCGCGAGAGCCGCGACATCGTGGCGCGGGCCGGCCCGGCGCACGGGCAGGATTTCCTGCGCTATCACCTGCAGGTCGAGCAGGCCGTCAGCAAGCAGCCGCTGACCCCCGGCAACCAGGTGCGCCTGCTGACCGACGGGCCCGCCACCTATCGCGCCATGCAGCAGGCCATCGCCCGGGCGCGCCACTACATACGGCTGGAAACCTACATCTTCGACGACGACGAGGTCGGGCAGCTGTTCGCCGACCTGCTGATCGAGCGTGCGCGCCAGGGCGTGGACGTGGCGGTGATGGTCGATGCGGTGGGCACGCTGACGGTGGGGCAGCGCCTGTTCGAGCGCATGCGCCAGGCCGGCATCCCGGTGGTCGTCTTCAATCCCGTGAACCCCTTGCGCGCCCGGGCGGGCTGGTCGCCCAACGAGCGCAGCCACCGCAAGATCCTGGTGGCCGATGGCGAGGTGGGATTCCTGGGGGGCATCAACGTCAGCGGGGTCTACGCCTCATCGGCCCTGGCCGGCGGATCGGCCGGCTCGGGCAGCGCGGGCGGCTCGGGCGGCTCGGGCAGCCTGCATGGCCGCACGCCCTCCAGCGACCAGGCGCCCTGGCGCGATACCCACATCGAGATCCGCGGACCGGCGGTGGCGCGTATCGACGAAGTCTTCATGGACGGCTGGCTGGAGCAGGGCGGCCCGCCGCTGGCGGTGCGCCAGCGCCTGGCACCGCCCGGCGAACAGGGGCCGCTGCATGTGCGCATCCTGGCCAACCAGCCCGGCGAGCAGGACGGCTATTCGGTCTACCTTACGCTCATGTCCGCCATCCAGAGCGCGCAGCGCTCCATCCATGTGACGATGGCCTATTTCGCACCGGATCCGGCCTTCGTGCAGGCGCTCGAGGATGCCGCCCGGCGCGGCGTGGACGTGGTGCTGGTGTTGCCGGGCTTTACCGATTCCGCGCTGGTGCTGCATGCCGGCCGCTCGCACTACGCCGGTTTGCTGCGGGCGGGCGTGAAAATCCACGAAAGGCGCGATGCCCTGCTGCATGCCAAGACGCTGGTGGTCGATGGCGTGTGGTCCACGGTGGGATCGAGCAACCTGGATTGGCGCAGCTTTGCCTTGAACCACGAGATCAATGCCGTGATCCTGGGCGCCGACTTCGGCGCGCAGATGGAGGCGGTGTTCCGTCAGGACGTGCAGGCCGCCGAACCGGTGACGCTCGAGCAGTGGCAAGCGCGCGGCCTGGGCCAGCGTTTCATGGAGGGTTTCTCGCGCCTGTTCGAACGCTGGCTTTGACGGCGTGCGGCGTTCGCCGCGGCGATACACTTTCCCCTTGTTCGATACGAGGAGGAAGGCATGCGGCAGCCGGCAACGGTGAACGTGATCCTGGGCGCCTGGGAAGGCAAGCTGCGCGAGGACGCCAGCGCGGTGCGCGTACAGGTGTTCGTGCGCGAGCAGGCGGTGCCGCCGGCGCTCGAAATGGACGACATGGACGCGGTGTCCGTGCATGCCGTGGCCTATGGCCAGGACGGCCAGGCATTGGGCACCGGCCGCCTGTTGCCCGATGGCCATATCGGCCGCATGGCGGTGCATGCCCATGCGCGCGGCCTGGGCGTGGGCAGCGCCATCCTGCAGGCGCTGGTGGAGCGGGCCCGCGCGCTGGGCTACCGGCGCCTGGCGCTCAACGCGCAATTGCAGGCGCTGGATTTCTATGCGCGGCATGGGTTCGTCGCGCAAGGCCCGCAGTTCATGGAGGCGGGCATCGCCCACCGCGAAATGGCGCTGGCCCTGGACCCGGACTAGCCGGTGCGCCGCAGCAGCTGCGCGTCGATGTCTTGCACCGTGCCCACGCCCAGCAGGCCCATGTCCCGGTGCACCTCGTCGATGATCAGGCGCAGCGCGTGCGCCACGCCGGCTTGTCCGCCGACGGCGGCCGCATAGTTGAACGGCCTGCCGATGAAGGCGCAGCGCGCGCCCAGCGCCAGCGCCTTGAGCACGTCCGTGCCGCGCCGCACGCCGCTATCGAGCATGATCTCCAGGCCATGCGCGGCCTGGGCGATGTCGGGCAGGGCGGCCAGCGATGCGATGCTGCCGTCGAGCTGGCGTCCTCCGTGGTTCGAGACGATGATGCCGTCCATGCCGCGCTGCTTGGCCAGCGCGGCATCGCGCGGGCTGAGGATGCCCTTGATCACCATCGGGCCGCGCCAGCGCCTGCGGATGGCCGCGACGTGTTCCCAGTTCAGGTGGCCGCGGTCCGAGAAATCGCGCAGCACGTTGGCCGACAGGATGGGTGCGCCGCGCTGCGCGTAGTTGTTCTCGAAGTGCGGCATGCCGTGGCGCAGCAGCGTGCGCAGGAAGGTGCCGAACAGCCAGCGCGGGTGCGTCAGGCCCTGCCAGGCCAGGCTGGCGCTGGGGCGCAGCGGTGTGGAAAATCCCGCGCGCACATTGTTCTCCCGGTTGGCCGCCACCGGCGTGTCCACGGTCAGCACCAGGGTTTCCACGCCGGCGGCCTGGACGCGCGCGATCAGGGCATCGATCTGCTCCTGCTGGCCGGGCAGGTAGGCCTGGAACCACGTTTGCGGGGCGGCCTGCATGACTTCCTCGAGGCGGATCAGCGACGAGCCGCTCATGATGCACGGCACGCCGGCCGCCGCCGCGGCGCGGGCCAGCACCAGGTCGCCGCGGTAGCTCGACAGCGCGGTGATGCCCATGGGCGCGATGCCCACCGGCGCCGCGTAGGATTGCCCGAACAGCGTGATGGCGGTGCTGCGGCCCGAGACGTCCACCAGCGTGTTGGGCACGAAGCCGTACTGCGCGAACGCCTGGCGGTTCAGCCGTTCGGACAGGCCGTCCTCGACGGCGCCCGAGACGTAGGCATAGATGGGCCGGGGCAGGATGCGCCGCGCGGCCGCTTCGAAGTCGTGCAGGCAGAGTATGGAGCGCAGGGATTTGGGCACGGCAAGGGGTCCTTCAGGCTATGCATGCGCCGCGCGGCGGGCGCTTGGCGGCACGGGGCGATGGGCAGCACTATAGGGGGAGGGGAACTTGAAATAAAGCGAATTTATCGACACTGCCTCGTTCGATTTTTGTCGCGCGCCGCCGCCAATGGCGCAGCCGCCGCACGCAAGCGGCTGGCCCGGCTATTCGAGAAAGCGCGGGTAAGGCCTACGCCGTGCCTGGGTCGATGCCACGCTCAAGTCCAAGGGAGTGCTGTAGCTTGCGTGCCGGCAGGGTGGTGGGTGCTACAGGGGTCGAACCTGTGACCTACGCCTTGTAAGGGCGCCGCTCTACCAACTGAGCTAAGCACCCCTGCGCGACCGTCCCGGCGCAGGTCCAAGGCTTTGCATCCAAGGCCTTGGCGTTGCATGCCGCAAGCGTGCGGCGCGCCGGGAAAAAGAAAAGCGCCTGCCATAAATGGCAACTGCGCGGCCAGGATTCTACCGGACCGCGCAGCTTCAGGCAAACCGCATGGCATCGAGCCAGCGGCGCTGGCCGTCGATTTAGTTGACGGCGTCTTTCAGGGCCTTGCCCGGGCGGAACTTGGGCACCTTGGCCTTCTTGATCTTGATGGTCTCGCCGGTGCGCGGATTGCGGCCGGTGCGAGCGGCGCGCGCCGACACGGCGAAGGTGCCGAAGCCGACCAGCGTGACGGTGCCGCCCTTTTTGAGCGTAGTCTTGACCGCGCCGATCAGCGCGTCCAGGGCACGACCGGCAGCAGCCTTCGAGATATCCGACTTGCTGGCAATGTGGTCGATGAGTTCGGTTTTGTTCATAAAGGATTACCCCTCAAGGTAAGGAAGGTTTGTCGTTTAGCGTTGCCGGCCCCTTCCGTCGTCCGATGAGGGGGAACAGGCGGAGTCGGGCCGCGTTGTTCGCTGCCAAGCAAAACACCGAAACAAGCTGCGCCGACAGCAGGCTTACCGCGCAAGAAACCGTCGGGCGGCGCAGTTGCGTATTAGGCCTCGCCCCCAAGCGGCTGTCAAGCAAAAAGCACACCATGACCCGCATGATTGCTGGCTTTGCGGGGTGTTGTGCTTTTTCGCGACGTCCTGCATCGAGGCGGATATGAGCGCTTGCGCTGCCGCTTATGACCCTGCCTTGGAAGCCGGCGGGCACGCTTGCAGCGCGGCATCGAAATCGGCGATGAGATCGGCCTCGTCCTCGATGCCGACCGACACCCGGATCAGGCTGTCGGCGATGCCCATCTGTGCGCGCCGCGCCGGACCCATCTCGTGGTAGATGGTGTGCGCGGCCGGCAGCGCCAGCGTGCGGGTGTCGCCCAGGTGCGTGGCCAGCACCACGACCGAGAGCCGGTCCAGGAAATCGAAGCAATCGATGCCTTCGGCCAGTTCGATGCCCATGAGCGCGCCGTAGCGGCCGCGAAACAGCTGGCCGGCGCGCTCGTGCTGCGCATGTCCGGGCAGCCCGGGGTAGTGCACGCGGGCGATGCCGGGATGGCCTTGCAGGTGGCGCGCCAGCGCCAGCGCGTTGGCGCAGGCCCGGTCCATGCGCAGCGCCAGCGTTTCGGCGCCCACGGCGATGCGGTGCGCCGGCTCGGCGGCCAGCGTGCCGCCCATGTCTCGCAAGCCCTTTTTCTTGATCTGCGTCAGGCCCCAGGACGTGGACGGGCCCTTGCGATAGGCCTCGAAGATATTGGGATGGCCCTGCCAGTCGAACAGTCCCGTATCGGTGACCGTGCCGCCCAGCGCATGGCCGTGGCCGCCTATGTACTTGGACAGCGAGTTCATCACCAGGGCCGCGCCGGCGTCGCGGCCCTTGAACAGCCAGGGCGAGGTCAGGGTGTTGTCGATCACGTAGACCAGCCCCGACTGGCGGCACAGCTGGCCGATGCCCATGAGGTCGGCCACCTGGGTGCCGGGGTTGGCGATGGTCTCGGTGAACACCATGCGCGTGTTGCCTTGCACGGCCGCGGCCACGTTGCGCGCGTCGGTCGCGTCCACCAGCGTCACTTCCACGCCCAGTTCCTGGAGCGTGCCCAGCAGGCTGTTGGTGTTGCCGAAGATGTGCTGGCTGCAAAGCAGGTGGTCGCCGCGCCGCAGCAAGGTGGTGAAGATGGCAGCCAGCGCGGCCATGCCGGTGGCGAAGCTGACGGTGGCCACGCCGTCTTCCATGGCCGTGACCTTGGCCTCCAGCGCGGCCGTGGTCGGCGTGCCCTGCCGCGCATAGGTAAAGCCGGCCTTGCCCTGGAATACGGCCGCCAGCTCGCGCGATTGCGCGTAGGCGTATTCCGAGGACGGGTGCATGGGCTTGTGCACGGCGCCATGCTCGACGTCCAGGCGGCGGTCCGAATGCAGGATGGTGGTGGTGAATCCGTTCTTCTTCATTTGTCGTTCCAGGCGATCTACGCGCGGCGCTGCCGCACGGTTTCGTACAGGCACACGGCGCTGGCGACGCTGACGTTCAGGCTCTCGACCGCGCCCAGCATGGGAATCTGCACCAGCGTATCGCAGGTTTCGCGCGTCAGGCGGCGCATGCCTTCGCCTTCGGCGCCCATCACCCAGGCGGTGGGCACGGTGGCGTCGACGTCGTGGATGGTGCGCTCGGCCTGGTCGTCGGTGCCCACCAGCCAGACGCCGCGTTCTTTCAAGGCGCGCAGCGTGCGGGCCAGGTTGGTCACCATCAGGTAGGGCACGGTGTCGGCCGCGCCGCAGGCCACGCGCGCCACCGTGCTGTTCAGCCCTACCGCGCGGTCGCGCGGCGCAATGACCGCGTGCACGCCGGCCGCATCGGCGGTGCGCAGGCAGGCGCCCAGGTTGTGGGGATCGGTCACGCCATCCAGCACCAGGAGCAGGGCGGGGCCGCCGGCCGTCTCCAGCACTTCGTCGATGTCCACGGCCAGGCTGCGCGCCTGCGCCAGCGCCACCACGCCCTGGTGGCGGGTGCCGCGCGCCAGGCCGTCAAGGCGCTGCGCATCGACCGCATGGACCGGGCGGCCTGCGCGCTGGGCCTGCTCGAGCAGCGCCAGCATGCGCTTGTCGCGGCGCTGGCCGTCGTAGTAGATGTCCTTGACCGAATCAGGCGCGTGGCGCAGGCGCGCCAGCACGGCATGGAATCCGGCAAGTACCTGGGATGCCGACATATGGAAAACCTCTAGGCGTGTAGCGGAAGGGCCGGGCCGCATCGCGGGGCGCGCGGCCCGGCCATGCGCGGATCATACTGCCCGCGCCGGCCGGCCGCGCCGCGCCCGCCTTCAGGAACGGCGCTTGCGGGCCGCCTTCTTGCCCGCCGCGCCGGCCGGGCGGGCGGCCTGCTGCGCGCTTTTCTTGGCTTGCGCGCGCCGCTCCTTGGCGGTGGTGCCGCGCAGGGCCGCGGGCTTGGGCGCGGCGGCCTTCTTGGCGCGGCGCGGCGGCGCATCCTCGGGCCGCGCCGCGGCGCGGCGCAAGGACTCGTAGCTAGTGCCCTTGACCAGGCGGAACTCGATCCGGCGCGCTTCCAGGTCCACGCGCGAGACCTGCACCTGCACGGAGTCGGTCAGCCGATAGCGCATGCCCGTGCGCTCGCCGCGCAGCTCGTGCAGGGCCTCGTTGAACTGGAAGTACTCGCCGCCCAGCTCGGAGACGTGGACCAGGCCCTCGACGTGCAGGGTCTCCAGCGTCACGAAGATGCCGAAGCTGGCCACGCCCGAGACGCGGCCGCTGAAGCTCTCGCCCACGCGTTCCTTGACGAACCAGCACTTGAGCCAGGCCTCGACGTCGCGCGAGGCCTCGTCGGCGCGCCGCTCGTTGGAGGACAGCACCAGGCCGAGCTTTTCCCAGATCGCGTGCTCCTGTTCGCGGGCGGTGCTGCCCACCGCCACCACGTGCTGTTCGAGCTGCGGCACGTAGCGCCTGCCTTCGAGCAGCGACTTGATGACGCGGTGCGTCAGCAGGTCGGGATAGCGCCGGATGGGCGAGGTGAAATGTGTATAGGCCTCGTAGGCCAGGCCGAAGTGGCCCACGTTGTCGGGGCTGTACATGGCCTGCTGCATCGAGCGCAGGCACATGGTCTGCAGCAGGGCATAGTCCGGGCGCGAGCGTGCCGACTCCAGCAGCTGCAGGTAGTCCTTGGCGCTGGGATCGTCGCCGCCGCCCAGGCTCAGGCCCGAGGTCTTCAGGAACTCGCGCAAGGCCTGCAGGCGCTCGGCGCTGGGGCCCTCGTGGATGCGGTACAGGCCGGGATGCTTGCTGCGCGCCATGAAATCGGCCGCGCAGGTATTGGCCGCCAGCATGCACTCCTCGATGAGCTTGTGCGCGTCGTTGCGCACATAGGGCGCGATCTGCTCGATGCGGCCCAGTTCGTTGCACACGATCTTGGTCTCGACCGTATCGAAGTCGATGGCCCCGCGGGTACGGCGCGCCTGCGCCAGCAGCTGGTACAGCGTATAGAGATCCTGCACGTGCGGCAGCACGCCGGCCATCGCGCGGGCGGCCGGGCCCTCGGGCTGCTGCAGGGCTTCCCAGACCTGGGTATAGGTGGTGCGCGCGTGCGAATGGATCACGGCGTTGTAGAACTGGTAGGCCGTCACGATACCGGCCTTGGCGCCCGAGGCCGGGATCACCATGTCGCATACCAGCACCAGCCGGTCGACCTCGGGGTTGAGCGAGCACAGGCCGTTCGAGAGCTTCTCGGGCAGCATGGGGATCACGCGCCGCGGGAAGTACACGCTGGTGCCGCGCTCGAGCGCATCGGCGTCCAGCGCGTCGCCCGGCCGCACGTAGTGGCTGACGTCGGCGATGGCCACCAGCAGCCGCCAGCCGGGGCGTTTGCGCGCGCCGGTGCCCAGGTTGACGGCCTCGCAATAGACCGCATCGTCGAAGTCGCGCGCGTCCTCGCCGTCTATCGTGATGAAGGGGATATCGCGCAGGTCGATCCTGCCCTTCAGGTCGCCGCGGCGCACGCTGTCGGGAAGCCGGTCGGCCTGCTTGAAGGCGGCGTCGGAGAACTCCACCGGCACGTCGAACTTGCGCACGGCGATCTCGATCTCCATGCCGGGATCGTCGATCTCGCCCAGCACCTCGGCCACGCGGCCCAGCGGCTGGGTGTGCCGGCTGGGCTGCTCGATGATCTCGACGGCCACGACCTGGCCATGCTGCGCCTGGCCCGTTTCGCTGGGGGGGATCAGGATGTCGTGCTTGATGCGCTGGTCTTCGGGCACCACGATCGAGAGCCCGCGCTCGTTCAGGAAGCGGCCCACCAGCTTGTTGGTGCGTCGCTCGATGACCTCGACGATCACGCCGTCGGGCTTGCCGCGGTATTCGCCGGTGGGCTTGACCAGCACGCGGTCGCCGTGCAGCACTTTCTGCATTTCGCGCGGCGACAGGAAGATGTCCGGGCCGCCGTCGTCGCGGATCAGAAAGCCGAAGCCGTCGCGATGTCCCTGGACCTTGCCGGCGACGAAATCGAGCTTGGTGGCCAGCAGCAGCACGCCCTTGCGGTTGGGCAGCAGCTGCCCGTCGCGCTCCATGGCCGCCAGCCGGCGTTCGAAGCCCTTGAGCGTCTCGGGGCGGGTCAGGTTGAGCCGGGCGGCCAGCTCGGCCGGCTCCAGCGGCGCTGCTGCCTCGCGCAACGCGGCCAGCAGGGTTTCCCGGCTCGGGACGTCCGGATCAAAATCGGGCGGCGGGTCCGACGCCACCGGGGCGGATCTATTCTTGTTGACTTCTTTGTTCGATCGATTTGCC
The DNA here is from genome assembly GCF_037026685.1 of Orrella sp. JC864. Taxonomy (NCBI): domain Bacteria; kingdom Pseudomonadati; phylum Pseudomonadota; class Betaproteobacteria; order Burkholderiales; family Alcaligenaceae; genus Orrella; species Orrella sp. JC864. Next base: position 10,836 of record NZ_JBANET010000002.1, read on the forward strand.
AAAATTGAAAGTTCTCTTATATAATGCGCAGCTTCGGAAGTTTAGCGCGAGAAGTTAAAGCGCGACGTTACACACCGGACTGACGCTACCGAATTGATGCCACCGAACGCGACGCGGGGCAGGTTTTTGCCTGGTTCTTGTTGCGGGTTGCGGTTTTTGGCGGCGGTTTTGCCGGTGTCTGTCTCGGTCTCATGTCTGGCCTTTTGCTTTGGCTGGCACGAGGCCTGACATGTTCAAGCGCAGTGCTTACTATACAAGGTACTGCTGTTCTTTACATGTCAGAGGCGGCCTGTTCCATCAGGCGACGTTGCGGCGGCTTTCGAACCGGCCTTCGGGCCGGCTGGTAGACGGTCCGGTTCAGGCTAGCCTGGCGGGATCCAAGCCGGGACCCAAGCTTTAGAGCCCAGGTGGCGGAATTGGTAGACGCGCATGGTTCAGGTCCATGTGCCGCAAGGTGTGGAGGTTCGAGTCCTCTCCTGGGCACCAAGTTCTAAGGCTGGCCGGTCCCCGGGAATGCAGCGTGCTGCATGCAGTGCCCAGGTGGCGGAATTGGTAGACGCGCATGGTTCAGGTCCATGTGCCGCAAGGTGTGGAGGTTCGAGTCCTCTCCTGGGCACCACCAGATATCCGGCTTTGGCCCACGCAAGGGCCAGGGCCCGGCGGCAAGAGCAAAAAACGGTCTGCGCAGGCAGGCCGTTTTTTTTTCGCCCGCGCATTCGCCAAGTCCTCCCCGGGAAGCGCAGTAACTTGTTTGCGAATAATTCGTATTTAAATTACTATGGCTGGCTCGATACATAGGCCTTCGGCAAGGCGTCTTGCCGCAGCCGCTTTGATCTTCAGCTTGCATGCCTCATTCCCCTAACGCCTGGGCGACGACGCAGTCTTCTACCGCGCTGCGCATCGGCGCGGGTATCGCAGTCGTTGCCTTGCACGCCGCGGTGGTGGGTGCCCTGTTCATGGCTCCCGAACCCCCGGAGATGGAAGAACCCGAAGCGGTGATGGTCCGGTTCGTCGAGATCGGGCCCGAACCCCAGCAAGCCGAGGGCGAACCCTTGCCCGAGCCGCCGTCGCAAGCCGAGCCCGAGCCGGAGCCCGAACCGGTGGTCGCGCCCGAGCCGGAGCCCGAACCCGAGCCGGTGGTCGAACCCGAACCCGAGCCCGAGCCGGTGGTCGAACCCGAGCCGGAACCGGAGATCGTGCCTCCCCCCGAGCCCGAGGCGCCCAAGCCCGAGCCCAAGCCGAAACCCAAGCCCAAGCCCAAGCCTGAACCCAAGCCTGAACCCAAGCCCAAGCCTGAACCCAAGCCCAGGCCCGAGCCCAAGCCGCAACCCAAGCCCGCGCCCCAGCCGCCCGCGCCTGCCCCGGCGCCCACGCCGCCCAGCGGCACGCCGCAGGGTACGGGCAAGCCGCAGGGGCCGCAGCAAGGCCCGCCGCCGGACCAGCCGCGCCTGATCGGGCAGGTCGATTTTGCCGGCAACCGCCCGCTGCCCGTGTATTCGCGCGCCTCGCAGCTGCGCCGGGAAGAAGGGCGGGTGGTGGTGCGGGTGCTGATCAACACCCAGGGCGGGGTCGACCGCGCCACCATACAGCGCTCCTCGGGCTACGAGCGCCTGGACCAGTCCGCGCTCGAGGCCGCGCGCAAGACCCGCTTCAAACCGTATACCGAGAACGGGGTGCCTTATCCGGCGATGGCCGATCTCCCCTTCGATTTCGTCATGAGGAACTGAGATGTCCAATATCGTGCTCGATGCCTTCCAGCTGTTGCAGGCGACGCTGGCGCAGGCCGCGTCCCCGGCGGGCGCGCCGGCCGCCGGCGGTCCCGCCGACCCGGCTGCGCCGCAGGCCGCGGCCGAATCGGCCGCGCCTGCGGCCAACGCGGCGCAGCAGGCCGCAGGCGCCGCCACGCAGGCCGCCGACGCCCTGGGCGGGGCAGGGCCCGCCATGCTGGGTCCGACCGGCGACGCCGGCGCGGCCCAGGCCATGGGTTTCATGCACTTCATCGCCCAGAGCGATTTCGTCGGCAAGGCCCTGTTCGTCGTGCTGATCCTCATGTCGCTGGTGACCTGGTACCTCATCGTGGTCAAGGCCATCACCAACATGCGCGTGCGCCGCCGCTCGGAGAAGTTCCTGGCCACCTTCTGGAACGCCACTTCGCTCGAGAGCGTCGAGAACGAGATCCGCACCCACGGCGCCAACGACCCGTTCTCGCACCTGACCAGCCACGCCGTGCACGCGCGCACGCACCACGCCAAGTACGGCGCCACGCGCCTGGAGGAGATCGGCTCGAACGGCGAATTCGTCACCCGCACCATGCGCAAGGTGATCGACGAGGAGACCGCCAAGCTGGAGAACGGCCTGACGGTGCTGGCCTCGGTGGGCTCGACCGCGCCCTTCGTGGGCCTGTTCGGCACGGTGTGGGGCGTCTATCATGCCCTGGTGGGCATCGGCATGTCCGATGGCATGACCATCAACCGCATCGCCGGGCCGGTGGGCGAGGCCCTGATCATGACCGGCCTGGGCCTGGCCGTGGCCATCCCGGCCGTGCTGGCCTACAACACCTTCGTGCGCAGCAACCGCGTGCTGCTGGCGCGCCTGGACGCCTTCGCGCATGACCTGTTCGCCTTCCTGTCCACCGGCCAGCAGGTGGTCATTCCCGACGGCAAGGTCCGCGCGCTGCGCCGGGCCCAGGCCGACTTCAAAGGGAGCGAGTGATGGCTTTCGGCAGCTTCGACAGCAAGTCGAGCGGCGGGGGCGCCATGTCCGAGATCAACATGGTGCCGCTTATCGACGTGATGCTGGTGCTTCTGGTGATCTTCATGATCACCGCGCCCCTGATGGCGCACTCGATCCGCATCAACCTGCCGCAGGCCAGCGCCGAGCAGGTCGACGAGAAGCCGGTCACCATCGACCTGGCCATCGACGCCAACGGCCAGCTGTTCTGGGACGAGCAGCCGGTCGCCATCGAAGGGCTGCCGGCCCGCTTTGCCGGCGTGGCGGGCAACAAGCCGCAGCCCGAGCTGCGCATCCGTGCCGACCTGAACACGCGCTACGAAGTGCTGGCACAGGTCATGGGGGCGGCCCGCCGCGCGGGCATGGCGCGCATCGGCTTCATTACCCAGCCCGCGCCCAGCCAGGCCGGCGCGGCGGCAGCGGGCGCGCCGGCGCCGCAAAGCCCGGCCGGCGCGCCGCTGCGCACGCCGGCCACGCCCTGAGCCGGCGCCGCCATGCTGGGCGAGCCGGGGCGATCGCGCTAGAATCCCGTCGATGCGAGTACTGGTAATCGAAGACGACACCACCCTGGGCCATGCGCTGCAGGAATTCCTCAGCGACCAGGGCTATGCGGTCGACTGGCTGACCGAGGGCGAGCCCGCCCTGGGCGCGCTGTCGGGCCAGCCCTACGACCTGCTGGTGCTCGACCTGAACCTGCCTGGCATGGGCGGCCTGGAGATCCTGCGCCGGCTGCGCGCCGACGGCAACAGCCTGCCCGTGCTGATCCTGACCGCGCGCGACGGCCTGGAAGACCGCGTCGCCGGCCTGGATGCGGGCGCCGACGACTACGTCACCAAGCCCTTCGACCTGCCCGAGCTGGCCGCCCGCGTGCGGGCCCTGGCGCGGCGGCGCGCCGGCCAGGTCCAGCCCCTGCTCGAGATCGGCCCGCTCACCTTCGATACGGTCGGGCGCGAAGTGCGCGTCAACGGCGAGCGCCTGGCCTTGTCCGTGCGCGAGCTCTCCGTGCTCGAGATGCTGATGGCGCGCGCCGGCCGCGTGGTCACCAAGCGCCAGATCGTCAATTCGCTGTCGGCCTGGGACGCCGATTTCAGCGAGAATGCGGTCGAAGTCTACGTCTACCGCCTGCGCAAGCGCCTGGAAGGCACCGGCGCGGGCATCCAGACGGTACGCGGCTTCGGCTACCTGCTCGACGTCGAATCGGCGGCCTGAGCCGGTGCGCGCGCCGCAAGGAGGCCGCATGCCGACACGATCCTATCGTTCGTCCGGGGCCGCCGAGGGCACGGCCCAGGAAGCGGCGCCGCGCGGCCGCATCCCCTGGCTGCCGCCCGGCTCGCTGGCCCGCCATCTGGTGGTGCGGCTGCTGCCGGCCATCCTGCTGCTGGTGGTGCTGGACCTGGGCGCGACCTGGGTCATCACCCACAAGCTCGATATCGCGAGCTGGATGCTCGAGGACATCTTCTGGATGATGGTGCTGGGGCAGGTGCTGCTGCTGGCGCTGTTCGCATGGGTGGTGGTCTCGGGCGTGCGCTCGGGCCTGCGCGGCGTCAACCACCTGTCCGAGGCCATCCGCCAGCGGTCGGCCGACGACCTGCAGCCGCTGGAGGCCGCCGGCCTGCCCACCGAGATGACCCCGCTGGTCGCGCGCACCAACGAGCTGCTGTCGCGCCTGGAAGCCTCGATGGCCGCGCAACGCCGTTTCGTCGGCCATGCCGCGCACCAGCTGCGCACCCCGCTCAGCGGCCTGAAGCTCGAATCCGAGCTGATGCTGGCCCGCCCCTTGCCCGAGGACGTGCGCATCCGCGCCGAGCGCATCAAGTCCGTCACCGACCGGATGATCCGCCTGGGCCAGCAGCTGCTGGTGCTGGCGCGCGCCGATCCCGGCGTGCGGCCGCAAGACAGCTTCGAGCGCATCGACCTGTGCGAATGGGTCAGGCTGGCCGGCGCAGAATGGCTGGCCCGGACCCGCGCGGCCGGCATCGAACTGGAGCTGAACGCCCCGGACGAGGCTGTGCTCATCGATGCCGACGTGCTGCTGCTGGGCGAGCTGCTGGGCAACCTCATCGACAACGCCTTGCGTTATGGCACGGGCGCCACCCGCATCGGCCTGCAGGTCGGCGCCAACCCGCCCTCGCTCAGCGTCGAGGACAACGGCGCGGGCATCGACGAGCAGGAGCAGCAGCGGGTGTTCGAGGCGTTCTACCGCGCGCCGGGCGCGACCGCCGGCGGCTCGGGCCTGGGCCTGGCCATCGTGCGCGAGATCGCGCACGCGCACGGCGCATGGTGGAAGCTGGCCAGCCGCCCGGACTTCGCCGGCACGCGGGTGACGGTGGTGTTTCCCGGGCCGCGCATCGGCGCGCAGCTGACGCGGGAGCGGGGAGGCTGAGGCCATGCCCGGCGCACAGTCCCCGGCCGCGCCGGATGCCGGCGCGCATCGGCCAGCGCCCGCATGCCGGGCCAGCCTGACCTTCGTCAACCACGCCTCGGTCCTGCTCTCGGACGGACAGGTGGGCGTGCTGACCGATCCCTGGTATTTCGGCGAGGCCTTCCATCGCGGCTGGTCGCTGCTGGCCGAAAACGGCGATGCCCAGGTGCGCGAAGTGCTGGCGCGCACGCATTACATCTGGATCAGCCACGAGCACCCGGACCATTTTTCGCCGCCGTTCTTTGTGCGCTATGGCGAGCTGCTGCGCGAGGCGGGCGTGCGCATCCTGTTCCAGCGCACGCGCGATGGGCGCGTGGCCGCCTACCTGCGCAGCCGAGGGTTCCAAGTGACCGAAATGCGGCCCGGGCGGCAGTATCGGCTGGGCGCGCGTTTTTCCGTCAGCGTGGCCAAAAGCGATCTCTACGACTCGGCCTTGCTGGCGCAGATCGACGGCTTGCGCATCTTTAACCTGAACGATTGCCCGATCGGTTCGCACGCCAAGCTGGCGCGGTTCGTCGCGCGCCACGGCCGCTGCGACCTGCTGCTGGCGCAGTTCAGCTACGCGGCGTGGAAGGGCGGGCGCGCCGACAAGGCCTGGCGCGAACGCGCTGCCCGGGCCAAGCTCGATGCCCTGCGCCGCCAGATCTCCCATTTGCGGCCCGCCGCCTGCCTGGCCTTTGCCAGCTTCGTGCGTTTCTCCAACCAGGACAACGCCTATATGAACGATGCCGTCAACACGCCAGACGCGGTCTTGCAGGCGCTGCAGGACGCCGGCGCGCCGGTGGTGTTCATGCAGCCGGGCGAGACGCAGGATGCGGCGCGGCTGTGCCAGCGGCCCGAGAGCCTGCGGTTCTGGCGCGACCGCTACGCGGCTATCGCCGCGCTGCCGCTGGCGCGCTACGGCGAAAGCTGGGACGTGCCCGCCCTGGCGCAGGCCTTGCGCCAATACCGGGAACGCATGCTGCGGCGCAACGGGTCCGTGCTGATGCGGCTGGCGCGACGGGTGCTGCCGCAACGCCCGTTCGCGCCGGCCCGCGTGCGGCTGACGGACCTGGGCCTGACGGTGAAGGTGGACGTGCTGGCGCGGCACGGCATGGAGCAGGTGCCCGATGCGCAGGCCGACGTGGCCATGCATTCGGCCTCGCTGGCCTACGTGCTGCGGCACGACTTCGGGCTGGATACGCTGGTGGTCAACGGCTGCTTCGAGGCCGCGCACCCGCAGGGCTTTGCCCGTTTCGCCAAGTGCATGGCGCTGGGCAGCCTGAACGCCATGGGCGTTTACGTCGGGCCGGCCATCCTGGGCCAGCGCCAGGCGCTTGCCCTGCTGTGGGACAAGCTGCGCTCGGTGCGGCGCAATGCCGCCGCCACGCGCGATGCCGGGGCCGGGGACTGAAGCGTCCGCCGATCCCCGGTTGCGGGCTTACTTGTCCGAGCCGTCCTTGAGCTGCGGCAGGGCGGTGCCGCTGCCGGCCGCCAGCAGGCCGGTCTGCACGTAGGTGACCAGCTTTTCGCGGGTGTCGGCGATGTCCAGGTTGCGCATGGTCAGCTGGCCGATGCGGTCCTGGGGCGAGAAGGTGGACTCGCCCTTTTCCATGGTCAGGCGCTCGGGCTTGTAGGTGAGGTTGGGCGAGCTGGTGTCCAGCAGCGAATAATCGTTGCCGCGGCGCAGCTCGATGGCGACCTCGCCGGTGACCGCGCGCGCCACCCAGCGCTGGGCCGTCTCGCGCAGCATGATGGCCTGCGGATCGAACCAGCGGCCCTGGTAGAGCAGGCGGCCCAGCTTGCGGCCGTTTTCGCGGTACTGCTCGATGGTGTCCTCGTTGTGGATGCCGGTCACCAGGCGCTCGTAGGCGATGAACAGCAGCGCCAGCCCGGGGGCTTCGTAGATGCCGCGGCTCTTGGCTTCGATGATGCGGTTCTCGATCTGGTCGCTCATGCCCAGGCCGTGGCGACCGCCGATGCGGTTGGCCTCGAGCATCAGCTCGACCGGATCGGCGTATTCCACGCCGTTCAGGGCCACCGGGCGGCCTTGCTCGAAGCGCACGCTGACGGTTTCGGGCTTGACCACCACGTCTTCGCGCCAGAACGCCACGCCCATGATGGGCTGCACGATCTTGATGCCCGTGTTCAGGTGCTCCAGGTCCTTGGCCTCGTGCGTGGCGCCCAGCATGTTCGAGTCGGTGGAGTAGGCTTTCTCGGCCGACATCTTGTAGTCGAAGCCGGCCGCGCGCATGTATTCGGACATCTCGGCCCGGCCGCCCAGCTCGTCGATGAAGGCCTGGTCCAGCCAGGGCTTGTAGATCTTGAGCTCGGGGTTGGTCAGCAGGCCGTAGCGGTAGAAGCGCTCGATGTCGTTGCCCTTGAAGGTGCTGCCGTCGCCCCAGATGTTGACGTCGTCTTCCTTCATGGCCGCCACCAGCATGGTGCCGGTGACCGCGCGGCCGATGGGCGTGGTGTTGAAGTAGGTGATGCCGGCGGTGGAAACGTGGAAGGCGCCGCTTTGCAGCGCGGCGATGCCTTCGGCCACCAGCTGCTTGCGGCAATCGATCAGGCGGGCTTTTTCCGCCCCGTATTCCTTGGCGCGTCGGGGGATCGCTTCGTAGTCCGGCTCGTCGGGCTGGCCCAGGTTGGCCGTGTAGGCATAGGGGATCGCCCCCTTGTTGCGCATCCACAGCAGCGCGGCGCTGGTATCCAGGCCGCCGGAAAAAGCGATGCCGACCTTCTGGCCGGAAGGAAGATGGGGAAGAATGGTGGTCATGAGCGATGCCTGGCGCAAGAAAAAAATGCGCCGCGGCCGGCTGCCGGGCAAGCCCGGACCCAGGACGCGGGCGCGTGGTCCAACCTTCTATTCTAGCGTCTTTGGGCAGGCTTTGAGCGCCGGCGCGCCAGACCGGCCGCCGTGTTCCTCAATCGGCGCGTGCCCCCGACATCTCCACCAGCCGCCGCCACAGCACCACCTCGTCATCCAGGAAGGCCCGGAACTGCGCCGGCGTGCTGCCCACGGCCGCCGAGCCCTGTTCCTCGATCTGCCGGCGCGTCTCGGGCAGGGCCACGGCCTTGACGATGGCCTGCGAGAGGATGCCGATGCGCTCGGGCGGCGTGTCGGCAGGGGCGAAGACGCCGTTCCAGGTAGCCACCTCGAAGCCGGGCAGCAGATCGGCGATGGGCGCCACATCCGGCACCTGCGGGGCGCGCCGCGTCGTGGTCAGGCCCAGCGCCTTGACCTTGCCGGCGCGGATGAAGCTGAGCGCGTCGATCAGCGGGGCGAACATCACCTGGATGCTGCCGCCCATCAGGTCGGTGACCGCGGGGGCCGCGCCCTTGTAGGGCACATGCGTCATCTTGACCTGGGCCAGGTGCTCGAACATCACGCCGGCCAGGTGCTGGGAGGTGCCGGCGCCGCCCGAGCCGTAGTTCACCCGGCCGGGGTTGGCCCGGGCGTAGTCGATCAGCTCGCGCACCGTGGCCGCCGGGAAATCGAGGTTGGTGATCAGCACCAGGGGCGTGTGCACGATCTGCGAGACTGGCACGAAGTCCTTCTCGATATCGAAGGGCAGCTTGCTGAACAGCGCGATGTTGGCGATCGAGGTGCTGGTGCCCATGAACAGCGTGTAGCCGTCGGGCTTGGAGCGCGCCACGTAGTCGCCGGCGATATTGCCGCTGGCGCCGGCCTTGTTCTCCACGATCACCGGCTGGCCCAGTTCGCCGGTCAGGGCGTTGGCAAGCAGCCGGGCCACGATGTCCGTGCTGCCGCCGGGCGAGAACGGCACGACGATGCTCAGCCGCCGGTCCGGATAGTCCTGGGCGCCGGCATGGCCGGCCACGAGCGCCAGCAGCAGGGCCGGCGCGGCGAGGTACCGCTTCAATGAGCGTTTCATGGTGTCTCCTCCTTCTTGCTGTGCGGGTCTTTAGCGCAATACCGCCACCTGCTTGCGCTTGATGAGGTCGAAATCGATGGCCGCGCCCAGGCCCGGCCCGGTGGGGGCGTACACATAGCCCTGCGCGTCGGCGGCAATGTCCTGTTGCAGGCCGTACTTCTGCGCGCCGTCGGGCAGGAGCACCTCGAAGAATTCGGTGTTCTTCAGCGCCATGATGACGTGCAGGCCGGCCACGTTGTTCAGCGAGTTGCCGCCATGGTGCACCTCGTAGTTCATCCGGAAACTCTCGGCCAGGTGGGCGGCCTTCATCATGTTGGTGATCCCGCCCTTGAGCGCCACGTCGCCGCGCAGGAAGTCCGTGGCGCTCTGGCGTACCCACTGGGCGTAGCCGTCCAGGCCGACGGCGGGAAACTCGGTGGCCATCAGCGGGATGTGCAGCTGCTGCTTGAGCTTGACGTAGTTGTAGATGTCGGCGTCGTGCAGCGGGTCCTCGTACCAGTAGTAGTCCAGCTCCTGGATGGCCCGGCCCACGCGCACCGCTTCGGGATACTGGTAGCTCCAGGCCGCGTCCAGCATCACCAGGTAATCGTCGCCCACGGCCTTGCGCACCGCCTCGCATACCTTGATGTCCTCTTGCCAGGGGTGGGGCGGATGGATCTTGTAGGCGGCCCAGTTCAGCGACTGGTAATGCTGCGCCTCCTCGGCATAGGCCTGCGGCGAGTCCAGGATCATCGAACTGGCATAGGCCTTGACCTTGTCGCGGTAAGAACCGAGCAGGCGATGGATGGGCAGGTTGGCGACCTTGCCCGCGATGTCCCACAGGGCCACGTCGCAGGCGCCGATGGTACGCACCGTGGTGGTGCGCGCGCGCCGCCACAGCGCCTGGAACAGCCGCTCGCGGTCCAGCGGGTTCTGTCCCACCAGCAGGGGCTTGAGATACTTCACCAGGTTGGGCCCGTCCAGGTCGGCGCCGTAGTAGGCCGAACCCAGGAAGGCATGGCCGGTCACGCCCTGGTCGGTCTCGACGGCCAGCAGGCCGATCTTGCTCGAGCCCGAGAACTTGCCGGTGTGGGCGGCATAGCTGGTCGGGGGAATGTCGTCCCAGGCGAACAGGGTCAGGGACACGTCGGTGATCTTCATTTTTTCTCCTTGGAGCAGCGTCGCCGCGAAAGCGCGGCGCTAAACGTAAGCGGGGCCGTCGATGACCGGGTGGGCGGCCAGGAAGTCCTCGTCCACCTGCACGCCCAGGCCGGGCGCCTCGGGCGCATGGACCTTGCCTTCGGCGTCCAGGCCGTCCACCCGCGTGGTCAACGCGTCGCGAAACAGGTTCTCCCTGGCCACGTCCGCCTCGAAGTACCCGCCGCTGTCGATGGCGGACAGCAGGTGCAGGCTGGCGGCCATGTTCAGCCCGCTGGCGGATGTGTGCGGGCAGATCGGCAGCTTCCAGGCCGAAGCCAGCGCGGCGATGCGCAGGGCTTCGGTGATGCCGCCCGCCTTGGACAGGTCCGGTTGCAGGATGCCGACGGCGCCGTCTTCGATCAGGCGGTTGAATTCATAGCGGGTGTAGTGGTTCTCGCCCGCGGCCAGGGGCACGCCCAGGCAGGCCGCCGCATCGCGATAGCTGCGGTGGTCGTGCGGCGCGAAAGGCTCTTCGAGCCAGAGCACGCGATGCTCGGCCAGGGCCGGCGCCACGGCGCGCACGTCGGCCGGCGTATAGCCGACGTTCGCATCGACCATGATTTCCACCGTATCGCCCAAGGCGCGCCGCACCGCGGCCAGCCGGGCGATGTCGCGCGCGGGCGTGTCGCCAACGCGCAGCTTGAGCGCGCGATAGCCCTGGCCGCGCAGGGCCGCCGCTTCTTCGGCCAGCGCGCCGGGCTCCTGAAAGCCCAGCGAGATGCCGCCGGCATAGGCGGGGATGGCGCGGCGCGTGCCGCCCAGCAGGCGGTACAGCGGCCAGCCTACCGCCTTGCCGCGGATGTCCCACAGCGCCTGGTCCAGGCCGCTGATGGCCAGGGCGGCGGCGGTGCCCATGCCGTGGCTGGCAAGCTGGCGCTGGTACAGGCGCGACCAGACGCCGACCACATCGGCGGCCGACATGCCGCAGGCCAGCTGCCGAATGGTGGTGTTGAGCAACTGCCCGATCGCGCCGGGGCAGCGTCCGTGGTGCGCTTCGCCCCAGCCGACCAGGCCCTGCTCGGTGGTGACCTTGACGATGACGCAATCGCGCTTGACGGCCCGCCCTATGCCCAGGGTGACGCCGTCGCGCACCGGGACCGAGGTGGGATAGGCCCGCACGTCAACGATGCGCAAGGGATCGTGCTCAGGCATGGTGCCCTCCTTGCGGGGCAGGCCGGTTCCAGACCTGCGGATTGACGAGGTTGTCGGGGCGCTGGCCCGCAATCATCTGCAAAAGGCGCTGGGCGGTGCCCACGCTCATGGCTGCCGTGCTGTCCTCGGTCAGCCCGGCCACGTGAGGCGTGAGCAGCAGGCCGCGCGCCTGCAGATAGGGGTGGCCGGCCTGCAGCGGCTGGCGCTCGAACACGTCCAGGGCGGCGCCGGCCAGGTGGCCGCTGCGCAGGGCGGCAAGCAGGTCCTGCTCGACCACGATCGGACCGCGGGCCGCGTTGATCAGGATGGCGCCGCGGCGCAGGCGGGCCAGCGTGGCCGCATTGACCAGCCCGCGGGTGGCCTCGGTCAGCGGGCAGCACAGCACCAGCACATCGGCGCCGGCCAGCAGCGCGTCCAGCGCGACGCGCCGCACCACGTCCGGGGCCGGGCGCTCGTCGGGCTGGTAGCCCAGCACCTGCATGCCCAGGCCGTGGTGGCAGGCCAGCGCCAGGGCGCTGCCTATGGTGCCCAGGCCCACCACGCCCAGCGTCTTGCCGCGCAGCTCGCCGCAGCCGGCAGCCAAGGTCCGGGCCGCCGGCCAGCCTTCGCTGCGTAGCATGCGGTCCATCGCGGCCAGCGGGCGGCGCAGCTGCAGCATGGCGCTCAGGCAGTACTCCACCACCGCCTGGGCGTTGGCGCCGGGCACGTTGGCCACCGCGATGCCATGCGCGGTGGCCCGCTCGAGCGGGATGAAGTCCAGCCCGGTTCCGTGGCGCACCACGCCGCGCAGGCGGTTGGGATGCTCGAACACGTCCGGCGGCAGCATCGAGCGCACCACCAGGTAGTCCGCCTCGGCCAGGGCTTCATAGAGGGTGCGGGGCTGCTCATCGGCCAGGACCAGCACCTGGTGGCCCTCCAGCAGCGCGAGCCCGGCGTGGTGCATGGGCTGGGTGCACACGATCTTCATGCCTGCCGCTCCGCGCCGTAGGCCGGCCCGTCGGCCCAGGGAGAGAAGGGCGCGGGCACGAGGATCTTGTTCTGCTGGGTCAGGACCAGCGGCTGCACCTTGGCGGCATATTGCCGCCAGGCCGGATCGGCATGCAGGCGGGCCCGCCGGCGGGCCCGGTCGGCCAGGTCCTGGTAGGCCCACATATGCACGACCTGGTTCAACTCGCCGATCTCGGAAGTGAAGTAGCCCACGAGGTGGCCGAGGATGGGGCGCTGGATGGCCAGGCCCTCCTGCTCGTACATGGCCACGTACTGTGCCGCCTTGGCGCAATGGCAGGTGTAGATGCGTTCCTCCACGATCACGGTCGTCTCCTTCTGTTGTGGTTTATATTCCTAAATAACTATAGTCCTATATAGGTATTTGTGCAAGCGACGACGTGCGCACCCACCCCGGCGATTGCCTGCCAGGACTCACGGATAAACTAACGCCCATGACGCCCCCCACCCCTGTTTCCCGCCTGGAACTGGCCGGACCGCCCGGTTTGCCGAAGTACCTGATGCTGCGCAACGCGCTGGCCGAACAGATCGACAAGGGCCGCTGGGCGCCGGGAGAAAGATTGCCCGCCGAGGACGTGCTGGTGTCCATGTCGGGCCTGAGCCTGGGCACGGTGCAGCGCTCGCTGCGCCTGCTGGTTCAAGAGGGCAGGCTGATGCGGCGCCACGGCTCGGGCACCTTCGTGACCGAGCAGCCCGCCCGGCTGGGCGGGCCCTTCCAGCACTTCCGCTTCCTGGATGACGCAGGCACGGGGCTGCTGCCGATCTATACCAAGGCGCTGCGGCGCTTTGCCGTGCAGGCGCCGGGGCCCTGGGATCAATGGCTGCCGCGCGAGCAGCTATGGTGCATAGACCGGCTGTTCTCGATCAACCGGGAGTTCGACGTGTTCGTGCAGGTTTATTTCTGCGGCGAGCGCTTCGCGGAACTGCGCGAGATCGACCTGGAGCAGTTAAACGGCGTCAGCTTCAAGGACCTGATCGCGCGGCGCTATCACCAGCCCACCGCCAGCTATACCGAGAAGATGCGCCTGGCGCCGCTGCCCGATCCGGTCGCCGAGGCGGTCGGCGTCGCGCCCGGCACCCCGGGTGCGCAGATGGAGATCATCGCCCACGACGATCTGGGCAAGGCGATCTACCTGCAGCATGCCTACTTTCCGCCCAATGGCCGGCAACTGCTGATCCAGCCGTGAACCGCGGGCCGGGCCGGGCCAGGCCCGGCACGTGCCCGTGGGCGCCCGGCCTGTCCTACGCGGCCTGCTCCGCGCGGCGCGAGGCGGGCGCGGGCGGCTGGCCCGATTCCAGCGATTCGGGAAAGCGCCGGGACAGGAAGCCGTGGAACATCTCCTGCTTCTCGCGCGAGACGGGCTTGCCCAGCAGCGATACCGTGTAGAACACCGCGGCGCTGGCGATCAGCGCCCACATGGCCGGGCCGATGGAGCCCGGCAGGTAGGCGCGCAGGCCGAATTGCGCGCCCAGCATCACGACGGTGCCGGCCAGCATGGCCCAGAAGGCCCCCGCTTCGCTGGCGCGCGGCCAGAACAGGGCGCCGATCAAGGGCATGAGGAAAACCAGCGCCAGGCCCACGCCGATGGAGGCCAGCGGCACCAGCAGCTGGCGGCCGGCATCGGACAGCGCGAACAGGATCAGCAGCACGATGAAGGCCGATTCGAAGCGCCGGCTCACGCGCAGCACGGCCTGGTCGTCCACCGGCGCCTTGCGATGGCTGTAGTAGTCGCGCGCGAATACCGACGCGGCCGAGATCACCTGGCTGTCCAGCGTGGACATGCCCGCGGCGAATACCGCCACCACGATGGCCGCGCCCGCCAGCGGCATGAAGTTGGCGTACAGGAAGGGCACCAGCGCATCGGAGGTGAAGCCGCCGGGCAGCGGCAGGTCCATGCCCATGGCCAGAAAGCCGATCACCGCGCCGGAGAAGGTCACCACGAACAAGGCCAGGAAGGAGGCGATGACCGAGCTGGTGACCAGCGTCTTGGCCGAGCGGGCCATGTACAGGCGCTGCCACAGGTGCGGGGTGAGGATCCAGCCGAACGTCCACAGCAGCATCAGCGTCATGTAGTTGCCCGCGTTGGCGTCGGCGCCGAAGGCGAATTTCTGCGGCTGGGCGGCCACGGCGCGGCTCCACCCCTCGGTCCAGCCGCCGCTCCAGGACACCACCAGCATGGCGGTGGCCACCAGGAACAGGGCGAAGATGACGCCCTGTATGGCATCGGTCCAGACGATGGCGCGGCTGCCGCCCAGCAGGGCATAGATGGCCACGCAGACCGACAGTCCCACGATGCACATCTCGTAGGTGATCAAGCCGCCCGAGATGCTGGCCACGGCGATCGAGATGCCCGAGAGCTGGATGGATGCGTAGGGAAACAGCACGATGATGCATACCGCCGCGGTCAGCCAGCGCAGCCGGCGGCTGTCGTCGTAATAGGCGGCCAGCAGGTCGGCCGGCGTGATGAAGCCGTATTGCTTGCCGAGCTTCCAGATGCGCGGGCCCACCAGCATGACCAGCACCGGGCCCATCGAATTGAAGAAGCCGAACAGCAGCCAGTTCACGCCGGTCAGGTAGTAGGTGCCGGGCCCGCCCAGGAAGGCGAAGGTGCTGAACCAGGTGGCGAACAGCGTGCCCACCAGCATGAAGAGATTGGTGTCCCGGCCCATGAGGTACCAGTCGGTGGCGTCGCCGCCGCGGTTGCGCCGATAGGCGCGCCAGGCGATGAAAAAGACCAGGAGCATGTAGACGGCGATGCCGCCCAGCGTCAGCAAGGTGGCGGCGCTCATTGGGACGCCTCCGCACGGTCGAGCCCAGGCGCCTGGACGGCGCCGCGGTCCTCGCGTTCGGCCCAGCCGCGCGCGCGGCACAGGTAGAAGGCCAAGCCCAGCAGGCAGTTCGAGCAGAACACCGCATACGAATAAAGAATGGTCAGCGGCAGGATGCCGGCCACCATGCGGCTGCCGTTGCCGATGCCGGCCAACAGCGGCAGCACCGTCAGGACGATGTTGAGCGCGGCCCAGGCCAGGACGATCCGGCCCAGGCGGCTGCGCGGGATGATGCCCAGCATGGGCTGGCATGGCGTGTAGTCGGTTTGCATGAGTTTTTCCCCTTGGTTTTGATATGCGTGGGCAGGTGCGGCAGTGTCATTCCGATAGGCGGGCCTCCTCGCAGTCGGGCGCCGCGGCATCGGCATGGCCGGCCGGCGCCGCGCCGCCGGTCCAGGTCACCGGCGCGGTGCGCTGGCGATGGACCTTCAGGTCGAAGATGTCGAAGCGGTTGTAGTAGCCGACGATGTCGTGGAACTGCTTGGGTTCTATGCAGGCCGACAGGTCGAAGGTGGCGTAGGCGATGCCTTCCTCGTCGCGCAGCACGTCGCCGATCTGCGCGCCGGCCGGGTCGATGAACATCGAGGCCGCGCGCGGCGAGCCGTCCAGCACGTCGGCGATGGAAGGATCGCGCGCGACCAGGAACTCGCGCATGGCCGCGTCCATGTAGCCGGCGCAGACGATGCCGAACAGCTTGCCCTCGAAGGAGTGGGCGGCGGCGCGGATCCGGTTGGCGTTCAGGTTGTCGTAGTTGCTGCCGCTATCGGGCGCATGGGTCGGCCAAAGCGGTGGCCAACTCGAGACGTGGATCTGTTCGCCTTGGGCGATCAGGGCGAAGCGGGCCAGCGGATTGGTGTTCTCGCCGCAGATCAGCCCGCCCAGCCGCCCTATGCCGGTGGATACCACGCGCAGGCCGTCGCCGTCGCCCGGGGCCCAGACCAGCTTTTCGAAGAAGGTGGGCACCAGCTTGCGGTGGTGGTTCAGCAGGTGGCCGTCGTCGCTGAACAGCGCGTAGGCGTTCCAGAGGCAGCCCGCGCTGGCCGGGCTGCTTTCGCTGAAACCCATCATCACGTAGACCTGGTGCTTGCGCGCGGCCTGGGCGATGCGCCGCATTTCCTCGCCGTCCACCCGTATGCTTTGCTCGGCCATGGCGCGGAACAGGTCGTGGTTGTGCATGGGCGCCCATAGCGCGGCCCAGACGGGAAAGGCGGGTATGTACGATTCGGGAAAGACCACGTAGCGCGCGCCGTGGGCGGCGGCCTCGGCGATGAGGGCGACGGCCTTGTCCGTGGTGGCGCGGGCGTCGAGAAATACCGGGGCCGCGTGGACGGCGGCGACGGGAACGATGGGATGTCCGGTCATGGCTGGTGGCGATCGGGTGGATGACGCCAGCCAGCTTACGTGAGCCCCCCGCGCGCAGGAACTGCAAAAAAATGCACGGGCGCTTGCAAAAATGCCCAGCCCTTGCGCCGTGGTCCAGGCTTGCGCCGCGCCGGCACAGGCCTAAAATGGGTGGGCGCAGGCGGCCGGCCATAAGGCCGCGCGCAAGGGGAAACGGGCATCGGGCCCGAGGGTGGCGTCATACAAGAGCAAGATCCCGCCATGATTCCGTTCAACCATCTCGACTGGGACGACCTGCGCTACCTGCTGGAGGTCGCGCGCGCCGGCAGCCTGGCCGGCGCGGCCAAGCGGCTGCGCGTCGATCACTCCACCGTCAGCCGGCGCATCGCCCAGCTCGAGTTCCATACCGGCGCCAGCCTGTTCGAACGGCGCCCGCAAGGGCTGCGCGCCACCGAGCGCGGGCTGATCCTGTTGCAGTGCGCCGAGGCGGTCGAGGCCAAGCTGCTGCTGGCGCGCGAGCGCTTCGAGTCGCCGCGCGACGATCCCTGCCCGAGGGTGCGGCTGGCCAGCATGGAAGGCATCGCCTCGCTCTACCTGGCCCGCCGGCTCGAGCGCCTGCGCCAGCACAGCCCCGACGTGACGCTGGAGCTGGTGACGTCCACCCAGCTGGTCAGCGTGGCCCGGCGCGAGGCCGATCTGTTCCTGAGTTTTTTCCAGCCCGAAGGCAAGGGATGGGTGTCGCGCAAGCTGGGCGAGTTCAAGCTGGCGCTATACGGTTCGCCCGGGTATTTCGCCCGGCATGGCGTGCCGGGCAGCGTGCGCGAGCTGGGCCGGCATCGCTACGTTACCTACGTGGACGACCTGATCAACCTGGACGCGGTGCGCTGGCTCGACGAGGTGCTGACGCAGCGCCGGGTGGGCTTTCACAGCACCAGCATGATCGCGCAGATGAATGCCGCCGCCAGCGGCGAGGGGCTGGTGCTGCTGCCGGTTTTCGCCGACGAGCAGACGCCGCTGGTGCCGGTGCTGTGGCCGCAGGTGCAGGCCACCCGGGAGGTATGGCTGAGCGTGCATGCCGAGCTGCAGTTCGCCCCGCGCATCAAGTCGATGAGCGAGGCGCTGGCGGCCTTGTTCGCCGCCGACGGGCAGTACCTGGCGGCGCCGCATGCCGAGCCGGCCCGGCGCAGCCGGGGCCTGCGCGCCGACGCTGCCTAGTCCTGGTCGAGCCGGCCCAGCAGCAGGAACTCCATCAGCGCCTTTTGGGCATGCATGCGGTTCTCGGCCTCGTCCCACACCACGCTTTGCGGCCCGTCGATGACCTCGCCGGTGACTTCCTCGCCGCGATGGGCGGGCAGGCAATGCATGAACAGGGCCTGCGGGTCGGCCCGGGACATCATGTCCGCGTCCACGCACCAGTTGGCGAAGGCCTTGCGCCGCGCCTCGTTTTCGGACTCGTAGCCCATGCTGGTCCAGACGTCGGTGGTGACCAGGTGCGCGCCTTCGCAGGCCTGGCGCGGATCGTCGAACTGGCTGAGCACCGAGGCGGCCGTGCCGATGCGCTCCTGTTCGAGCTCGTAGCCCTTGGGCGTGGACACATGCAGCTTGAAGCCCAGCAGTTCGGCGGCCTGCAGCCAGGTGTAGGCCATGTTGTTGGCGTCGCCGATCCAGGCCACTGTCTTGCCGGCGATGTCGCCGCGATGCTCGATGTAGGTCAGGATGTCGGCCAGGATCTGGCAGGGATGGAATTCGTTGGTCAGGCCGTTGATCACCGGCACCCGAGAATGCGCGGCGAAACGCTCGATGCGCGTCTGTTCGAAGGTGCGGATCATGATCACGTCGACCATGCGCGAGACCACCCGGGCGGTGTCCTCGATGGGCTCGGATCGGCCCAGCTGCGAATCGGAGGTGGTCAGGTTGATGACCGAGCCGCCCAGCTGGTACATGCCGGCCTCGAACGAGACGCGCGTGCGGGTGCTGGCCTTCTCGAACACCATCGCCAGCGTGCGGTCGTGCAGCGTCATGTGCGGCTGGTATCGCTTGAACTTGTCCTTGATGAGCGCCGCGCGGCGCAGCACGTAGTCGATCTCGTCGCGGTTCAGGTCGCGCAATTGCAGGAAGTGGCGCAGCGGGCCGGGCTGATTCGAAGCTTGGGTCATCGTGGATCCGTTGTTGCGGGTCGGCGGCCGCGGGTGGCGGCCGCCGGTGGGGCGGGTCAGGCCTGTTCGGCCAGGAATTGCTTGATGAGCGGCACGAGGATGTCGGCCAGCTGGTCGGCCTCGGCCTGGGTAATGACCAGGGGCGGCAGCAGGCGCACCACTTTCTCGCGCGTGACGTTGATCAGCAGGCCGGCATCCAGCGCCTGGCGCGCCAGCACGCCGCAGGGGCGCGCCAGCTCGATGCCCAGCATCAGGCCGCGGCCGCGCACTTCCTGCACGCCTTGCACGCCTTGCAGGTCGTTGGCCAGGCGCTGCTTGAGGTATTGGCCCACGGTGTGCGCGTTCTCGAGCAGCTTTTCTTCTTCGAGGGCATTGAGCGTGGCCAGCGCAGCCGCGCAGACCAGCGGGCCGCCGCCGAAGGTGGTGCCGTGGTTGCCCGGGCCGAACACGCCGGCCGCGCGGCCGGCGAAGGCCGCCGCGCCGATGGGCACGCCGCCGCCCAGGCCCTTGGCCAGGGTGATGACGTCCGGCCGGACATCGGCCCATTGGTGGGCCAGCCACTTGCCGGTGCGGCCGATGCCCGATTGCACCTCGTCGATCATGAGCAGCCAGCCGCGCTCGTCGCACAGCGCGCGCAGGCCCTGGATGTAGGCCGCGTCCGAAGGCCGGATGCCGCCTTCGCCCTGCAGCACTTCCAGCAGCACGGCCACCACGCGCGGCTCGGCGTCGCCGGCGCGGCGCACCGCGTCCAGGTCGTTGTACGGCACTTGCGGAAAGCCGCCGGGCAGGGGGCCGAAGCCGGCGCGCGCCTTGTCGCTGCCCGTGGCCGCCAGCGTGCCCAGCGTGCGGCCGTGCCAGGACGATTCCATGACGATGATGTGGGGAAACTCGTTGCCCTGCTTGTGTCCGAAGTAGCGCGCGGCCTTGATGGCGGCCTCGTTGGCTTCCGAGCCGCTGTTGGCGAACAGCACCTCCTGCATGCCCGAGATCTGCACGATGCGCTCGGCCAGCGCGGCCTGCTCGGGCACTTCATAGAGGTTGGAAGTGTGGATCAGCCTGGCGGCCTGCTCGGCGATGGCCTTGACCAGCTTGGGGTGCCCGTGGCCCAGGCACGAGACGCCGATGCCGGCCATGCCGTCCAGGACCTTTCGGCCCTGGCTGTCCCAGAGCCAGACGCCCTGGCCATGAGTGAAGGAAACCGGCAGGCGGGCATAGATGTTGGCCAAGGGCGAGGACATGCGAGGGCTCCTGAAAAAACGGGCGCCGCACCCGGGTGCGCTCAGGGGGGCGGCATGACGAAAGGATCAATCATATACAATCCGCGACTAGGCAGCGGCCCGCTCCGTTACGGTATTTCATGACACAGAAAGTCAGGCAGATCATCATCCACGGCGTCACAGAAGAAGGCGGCCGCTTTCGCCCCAGCGACTGGGCCGAACGGCTGGCGGGCGTGATGGCGTCTTTCCGTCCGCCCGGCGCCGCTGGCAATCACCTGACCTATTCGCCCTATGTGGTGCCGGTGCTGCTCGAGGGCGAGCGCTGCGTGGTGGTGGACGAGCGGCTGCGCGAGCTCGAGCCGCTGGCCTGGAAGTTCGTCTTGGACTTTGCCCGGGACAACCGCCTGAAGACCAGCGAGCGCCAGGCCTAGGGCCTGCCCTCAGACCGGGGTGACGACCTTGCCCGTCTCGAAGAAGCTGCGCAGGTTGTCGAACACCACGTTGGCCATTTCCTCGCGCGTCTCATAGGTGGCGCTGCCGATGTGCGGCAGCAGCACGACGTTGTCCATCTGCTTGAGCGCGTCCGGCACCTTGGGTTCGAACTCGAACACGTCCAGGCCGGCGCCGCCCAGCTTGCCGTCGGACAGGGCCTGTACCAGGGCCGTTTCGTCGATGACCGGCCCGCGCGCGATGTTCACGATCATGCCCTCGGGCCCCAGGGCCTCGATGACCTCGCGCGAGACCAGGTGGCGCGTGGCCGGGCCGCCCACGGTGGCCACCACCAGGTAGTCGGCCCATCGAGCCAGGGACACCAGGCTGGCTTCGTAGCCGTAGTCCACGTCCTGGCGCTGGCGCCGGTTGTGGTAGCGCACCTGCATGTCAAAACCCAGGCCGCGCCGGGCGATGGCCTCGCCGATGCGGCCCAGGCCCACGATGCCCAGCTTCTTGCCGCTGACCCGCGTGCCCAGCGGGAAGATCCCATGCACCTGTCCCCACTGGTTGGCGCGCACGTAGCGATCGCCCTGGGCGATGCGCCGGGCGGTGGCCAGCATCAGGCCCCAGGCCAGGTCGGCCACGCAGTCGGTGAGCACGTCGGGGGTGTTGCTGACCAGCACGTTGCGGGCGCGGGCCGCCTCCACGTCGATGGTTTCGTAGCCCACGCCCCAGCTGCAGATGGCTTGCAGGTCCGGCAGGGCGTTGATGATCTCGGCCGAGCAGCCGGCCGTGGCCGTGGTGACCACGGCGCGCACGCCCTTGCCTTCGCGCGCGAGGAAAGCGGCCTTGTCCTGTTCTTTCCAGAGCTCCAGCGGCGTGTATTCGGCGTTGAGCCTGTCTTGGGCGGTGGGGGAGCCGGCCAGCGGGCCGACTTGCAGGACGCGCGGTTTGGTAGTCATGGCGTGTATCTGTCTCGCTCGGGGTGGATGAAGCTCGATACTTTAACCGAGCCATCCCGCCCGGGCGCAAGCCGGCGGGGAAATACCCTGCCGCGCGCGAGCCCGCGGCGCGGGCGGGGCCGCCACAAAAACGTCGACACGACGCCAAACGGCGCCAGAACAAAAAAGTGCCGGTGTCAAGTCTTTCGCGCAAATCACGCAGGGCTTGAAACCGTATATGGGGCAGTAGGTTAGCTCTTTTCGGGGCCGCTTTGCAGAACCGCGGCTTCGTCGGCTAGGAGCCACATAAGAGCGTCGGGAGAGAAAGCCGCATCGCACTGTGTCGTGCTGGATTGCCGAGGAACGGCGGGCCTGTCGCGTCATCATAGCCCAAGAGGCTTGGCGGCCTCCAGAATGAAGAACGCGCAGCTGAGGGCTGCGCGTTCGATGGATGCCGTTGGAATGCGATGCCATCATGTAGGCTTTGATGGCGCGCTCCGGGTCGTCGTGCCCTTCCTGAATCCCCGATCCCCCGCCATGAACGCCTCCAGCATGTGCGGGATCAACTTCTCTGCATCGACTGCTTCGCCATATGCCTGCGCGTGCAGCGCGGCGTAGCGGTCGAGGTCGGCTTTCAGGCTGGCCGGGCAGGCAAAGGTCAGCTTGACGTTCTCGGTCTTGGGCAGCGGCCCGAGCCGCAGCTTCTTGGTCGCGCTCATTGCGAAGCTCCCCGATTGAAGAACAGCGGCTGGTAGGGCCGCAGCACTAGATCCCGGTTGACGATGATCCGCACCGGCAGGCCCGGCCGCTCGGTCAGCGTCGGCTGGATGTTCATGTTGCGCCGGGTGATCTCCTGGCCGACCTGATTGATGCCGTCCTGGGCGCTGTCGCGCCCGGCGATGACGATGCGGTTGCCGTCCTGGCGGTTCTCCGGCGCGGCCAGCTCGGCTCCGACGCCCAGCAGCGTCGTCAGCACCGCGCCCGCGACGATGCGATTCCAATGCCAATCCACGTCATCCTCTAGACCGGAATAGCCGGCTGGATCGGTGCCGACAAGGTTGTCGAGCGTCAGCGAGGACGTGTCGGGCAGGATGATCCGGTTCCACACCACCTGCACGCGGCTCTGCCCGTAGCTGACCTGGCTGTTGTAGCGCCCGAGGATGCGCGACCCCTGCGGGATCAGCAGGTACTTGCCTGTAGCCGTGTCATAGACCGGCTCCGTCACCGTGGCGATCACGTCGCCCGGCAAGTCCGACTTGATGCCCGTCACCAGCGCGCCCGCGATCACGGTTCCAGCCATCACCTGATAGGGCGACGCCGGCAGCGCCAGATTGCCGGAATTGCGGGTTTCCGTAGAACCGGCTTTCAGGAACGCCTCCTTCTGGTCTTGCCGGTTCTGCACGGCGGTCGGGTCGCCAGGCTGCGCCGCCGTCGAGGCCGACCCGGCTGCGAGCGGGTCGAAGGCCGCGAGCGCGCTTGCACCACCAGGCGCACCCGGCGTCGCCTGCGCCACCGCGGCGGTGGGGCCTTGGCCGCCCGAACGGAAGAACACCGACGAAGCCGCAGCGGCTTCTTCCTCCTTGCGCAAGGCATCGTTGGGATGGTGGCCGGGGGCCGCGTAAGCGGCCACGGCCGGCTGCTGCGAGTTCACGATGGCCGGGCCAAGATCGCCCGGCAGCGGCGGCCCCAACTCGGGCACCTTCGGCTGCAGCTTCGAGTAGTCGGCCGGCAGGCCGTCCAGCCCTTCGGACTTCGAGACGCGATCGACGTTGTAAAGCTCGGGCTGCTCGCCCGCGCTGCGCCGCTGCGGTTGCAACGACCAGATCGTGGCTCCGAGCACGGCGACCGACAGGCCGCCGACGAGGATGGCCAGCGTGCGCCGGTTCAGGCGCGTGACCGGGCGCGGCTGGGCGCGCAGCGCCAACGCCTCGGGCGCGACCTTGCCCGCTTGCGGCCTGGCGAGGTCGGGGGTGTCGTCCTGGATCATGGTCAGTTCCTCCGTGCCACGCCATCCGTGCGCTCGATCCGCACCATGGCGCCCTTGTCGCCGCCCAGGCGCAGCTCTGCCGCGCCAAAGAGGCGATCCACGATGTAGTACGGCGAGCGGAAGCGGTAGTTCACCAGTTGCCCGTCGCCTTCCGGCCCTATCACGAACAGCGGCGGCAGCTCGCCTTGCGCGATGCCAGCGGGGAACTGGATATAGACCTTCTGCCCGTCGTCGAAGGCGCGCAACGGCTTCCACGGCGGATTGCTGCCGCTGATTGCGTAGCGGAAGCGCAGGTTCTCTAGCGCCAGCCCGGCATCGACCGGCGCGGCGGCATTGGCCGCCTGCGCTTGGCGCTGTAGCGCCAGCATCCGGTCGCGCGGGTACTCCCAGGACACCGACGCCATCCACGTCTTTTCCGTCGAAGCCAGCTCCAGCAGGTACGTCCTGCGGCTGGTGGTGATGACGAGATTGGTCTTGAGGCCTGAGCGAATCGGCTTGACCAGCACGTTCACGCGCAGATCGGCACCGCTGCCGCTGGACGTGTCGCCCACGATCCAGCGCACGGTATCGCCAGCGGCCACCGTCACCAGTTCCTCGCCCGGCTGGAGCGAAACCACGGTCACGCGGCCCACGGCCGCATAGACCTGATAGAGCGCCCCGTCCGTGAAGGGCCAAACCTGAATCGCATTGACGTAGCCCTCGCGCGTGGGGGCTACGCGGGCCTCGGCATTGGCGCGCGAGACGCGCACCTTCTCGTCAGCCGGCTCCGGCGCAGGTTTGGCGTCCTCAGCTTCGGGCAACGGCTTCAACTGCGCCGGCATCGGTAGAACCTCGGGCACGGCCACCACCTCCACCGGCGCGGGCGGCTCCGGCAGCGGCTGGGCCTGCACCGGCTCATCGAGCGAGATGGTCGGCGGTGGCTTGCCCTGCGAGGCGCAGCCCACGAGGGCAAGCAGGATCACCGGCAAAGCGGATTTACGGAAAAGATCATTCATGGCTTGGCTCCTTCGGAAGAATCCAGTTCGCGGCTCCACGACAGGCCGTTGACGTAGATGCCCAGGGGGTTCTTGCGCAGGCGTTCTTCGGTGCGCGGCGGCTGGAGCACGATGGACACCACGGCCGTCCACCGCTCCAGGCCCGCCGCGGCGCCGTTGACGTAGCGGCGTTCCGTCCAGCGCACGTTGAAAGACGTGTCGCTGGCGCGCACGACGCTGGTGATCTGCACCGTCACCGACTCCTTGCCGATGCGCGCGAACGGGTCGTTGACTCGCGCGTAGTCGTTGAGCACGGCCGCGCCCTTGTCGGTCGTGTAATCGTAGGCGTCCAGCCAGTTCTGGCGGACGACGATGGGGTCGATGGACAGCGAGCGCACCAGCGTCACGAAGCGCGCGATGTGGTGCGCCGTCTGTGCATCGTTGGGCCGGTACGGCGTGGCGGCTTCGCCCACGGCGCGCACCTGGCCCGCGTTGTCCACCTCCACGACGTAGGGCGTCACGAAGGACTGCGCCGAGCGCCACACCAGGCCGCCGGCCATCAACAGCGCGAGCGTCAGACAGCCGAAGGCCATCAGGCGCCAGTTCTTCGCCTGCACGCGCGGCGAGCCGATACGGTCGTCCCACACCTGGCCGGCAGCTTGGTACGGCGTGGCAGGCTGCGGCGTGTCGGCATAGCGCACCTGCGGTTTTCTGAATCGCATGGTCAGTTCTCCTTGTGAATCGCTTTACTCGTCGGAGCCGCGCAGGCTCGGGCCTTGCCCCGAGCCGCCACCGTCACCGCCGCGCAGCGTGTGCGCGGCGGTGGTCGCGGCGTGGGTGAGTTGCTGGCGGCGATGCAGCCGCTTGGCCCAGGCGGGTTGTTCCGGCTTCTGTGCAGCGGCGTCGCCTGCGGGGGCTTCTCCTGCGGAGGCTTGGCCGGCTGACGCGCCAGCGTCGGCCATCGAGCCATTCCAGCCAGCACGGAACGGAGCGGCCATCCGCTGCCCGGCAGCGGAAGCACGGGATGCAGCCGCGTATCCGGCGGCCTGCGCGCCGGTCTTGGCGACGTTGCCCAGGCCCGCCATCGCGCCCTTTGCGCCGCCGCCAGCGGCGGCGGAACCGGCCTGGAACGCCGACTTCGCACTGCCGGCCGCCGTCGTGGCGGCGCGCGCACCGCTTCCGGCCAGCTTGGCGGCAGCCGGGGCCATGCGCGCGCCAGCAGCCACGGCGCCACCCACGCCCGTCGCGGCGGCGCCGATGGCGACAGCCGTGCCGGCAGCGCCGACAGCAGCACCGGCCATTGCGCCAGCGCCGAGCTGCGGCGCACCGGACACGAGGCCCGTGGCGACGCCGGGGCCGAAGATCCCCAGCGCCAGCAAGGTGAGCGAGGCCAGCATGATGACCAGCGCGTGGTCGATGGACGGTTCGGCGGGATGGACTTGAAACTGCGCGAACAGGCCCGAGCCGATGCCCACGATCACGGCCAGCACCAGTACCTTGACGCCGGACGACACCACGTTGCCCAGCACCTTCTCGGCGAGGAAGCTGGTCTTGTTCCACAGCGCGAACGGCACCAACACGAAGCCCGCGAGTGTGGTCAGCTTGAACTCGATCAGCGTGATGAAAAGCTGGATCGCCAGCACGAAGAAGCACAGGACCACGACCAACCAAGCGAGGAACATCACCACGATGGGATCGAGGTTCACGAACACCTCGGGAAACCCGGCCATCTCGCCGATCTGTTCCAGAATTGGCGCCCCGGCGTCGATGCCGGTCTTGGCCAGCCGGCCCGGCTGGAGGAAGTTCTCCATCGTGATGGCCGAGCCGGTGGCGGTGATGCCCAACCCGGCGAACGAGCGGAACACGATGCTGGCCAGCCAGTTGAAGTTGTTGAGGATATAGGCGAAGGCACCGACGTAGAGCACCTTGCGCAGCAGCTTGGCGATCACGTCCTCGCCCTGGCCGGTGGCATGGCTCATGGCCCAATACAGGCCGGCGATCGTCATGTCGATGACGATCAGCGTGGCCGTGAGGAACGCCACTTCGCCCCGCAGCAGTCCGAAACCCGAGTCGATGTAGGTGGCGAAGGTGTTGAGGAACTGGTCGATGATGGTCACGTCATTCATGGCGTGTCCTCCGGTTCGACGGGAACGGCCGGCGCCATGCCATCGGCCGATTCCTCGAAGCTCGGCGGGATCGGCGGCAGGTCGGGCAGCGTCAGGTATTCATCAGGCCCGGCCTGGCCAGAAAAGAAGC
Organism: Orrella sp. JC864; assembly: GCF_037026685.1. Classification (NCBI taxonomy): domain Bacteria; kingdom Pseudomonadati; phylum Pseudomonadota; class Betaproteobacteria; order Burkholderiales; family Alcaligenaceae; genus Orrella; species Orrella sp. JC864. The sequence goes on from NZ_JBANET010000002.1 coordinate 37,335, forward strand.
GCCGCCGGAAGGCTTCGGTAGCGGCGCGGCAGGCGTCCTCGCCCGTAGCCTGTCGGTCGGCCGCGCATTGCGCGCGCAATGCCTTGAGCCGCACGGGATCGGCGGCCAAGGCATCGGCAAGATTGTCGGCCGGCTGCTCGCTGCAAGCGGCCAGCAGCACAGCACACAGGACGAGGACACATCGCATGGCGGCCTCCCGTCAGTCGCGGTAGAAGTTCACGGTCTGCGGCGTGTACGGCGTGCCTTCGCCCAGGAAGCGCCGCCGCACTTCGCGGGCACGTTCCGTGGCCGCCGCCTGTCGCGCCAGCTCCAGCGAGGCGGCCCGGTCTTGTGTGATCTGGAGCCGTTGCGCCTGTATCGATTGCTTGGCCTGCAAGGCGAGCAACTGATTCATGGCCTGCATGGCCTGCAATGCACCGTGGGCCGACTGGCTCTTGCTCACAAGGTCGGCCAGCACGCTTTCGTCTTCGCCCAGGTTCTGCGACACCTGCGCCTGCATCTGCATGGTGGTCTGCAAGCCGTTGAGCGTGTTCCGCCAACGCTCCTGCGCGTCGCGGTACATCTGGTCGCCGCTGACGGTGGCGGCGTACTGCTCGGGATACAGGCGCGCGAACTCCCGATCGAGGTTCGTCACGTCGTAGGCCAAGCCGCGAGCCTGAGCGATCAGCCGCTCGGTCGTCGCCAGATTGGCGCGCAACTGGTTCACCACGCTGGACGGCAGGCTGGCGAGGTTGCGCGCCTGGTTCATCAGCATCTGCGCTTCGTTCTGAAGCTGCTGGATCTGGTTGTTGATCTGCTCCAGCGTGCGAATCGCGGTCAGCGTGTTCTGCACGAAGTTGGACGGATCGAACACCGTGATGGCAGATGCCGGTTGTACGGCCAGCAGCGATACCGACAGCGCGGCGGCGAGAGAAATGGAAAGCGCACGGATCTTCATAGCTGGTTCTCCAATAGGTGGTCAGCGGTACGGAGGGAACCCGGCGCGAGGCCGGGGAACGAGGGCAGCAGATCGGCCGCCCAATCGAGGCCGCAATGGCGCAGCCAGCCGCCTGCGAAGCCGGGCGTGCCGGCGTCCAGCAGCACGCGGTCCATGTCGCGCTGGTCTTGCGGCGTGGAAGCGCCCGCAAAGGCCAGCGTCGCCGGCCCCAGGTCGAGGTCGAATAGGCGGTTGCCGAAGCGGGATTGGTAGTAGTAGTCGCGCTTGGGCTGCGCGGTGGCGACGATTTCGATCTGCCGTGAGTTCAGGCCGAAGCCCTCGTAGATCGTACGAATCTGCGGCTCGGTCGCCTGCGGGTTCGGCAGGAAGATGCGGCTTGCGCAGCTCTCGATGATCGCGGGTGCGATGCTCGAATCCTTGATGTCCGCCAGCGATTGCGTGGCGAAGATGACACTGACGTTCTTTTTCCTGAGCGTCTTGAGCCATTGCCGGATACGCGCGGCAAACACCGGGTCATCGAGGAACAGCCACGCTTCATCGAGGATCAGCAGCGTGGGCGCACCGTCGAAGCGTTCATCGAAGCGCGCAAAGAGGTAATGCAGCACGGCCATGACGGCGGCCTTGTTGTGCATCAGTTCCTCCATCTCGAAGCACTGCACGTCGGCCATGCCTAGCCGGTCATGGTCGGCGTCCAGCAGCTTGCCGTGGGCACCGCCGAGCACATAGGGCGACAGCGCCTGACGCAGCGTGTTCGATTGCAGCAGCACGGAAAGCCCCGTCATCGTGCGCTGCTCCAACGGCGCACCGGCGAGGCTTCCCAGCGCCGACCAGATAGCCGCTTTCTCGTCGGGACCGACCGCCACGCCTTCATGCAGCAAGCGGCCTTCGATCCATTCGGCCGCCCAGGTGCGGTAGCCCTCGCGGTCGATGTGTGCCAAGGGCTGGAAGGCGATTTCGCCGTCCGTCCCGAGGTCGTAGTGCTCGCCGCCCAGCCCGAGAACCGTGGCGCGCATCGAGCGGCCCATGTCGAACGCGAAGATGCGCGAGCCGCGATAGCGGCGGAACTGCATTGCCAGCGTGGCGAGCAAAACCGACTTGCCCATGCCGGTCGGCCCCGCGACCAGCGTGTGGCCCACGTCGCCGATGTGAGTGACCAAGCGAAAAGGCGTGGCGCCATCGGTGCGCGTGACGATCAGCGGCGGGCCGTCCAGGTGCTCGTCCTTTTCCGGCCCGGCCCATACCGCCGACACCGGCATCATGTGAGCCAGGTTCAGCGTCGAGACGATGGGCTGCCGCACGTTGGCGTAGGCGTTGCCCGGAATGGACGACAGCCACGCATCCACGGCGTTGAGCGTTTCCGGGATGGTGATGAAGCCGCGTCCCTGAATGACGCGCTCAACCATGCGCAGCTTCTCGTCGGCCACGGCCGGGTCGGCATCGAGCACCGTCACCGTCGCGGTGAGGTAGCCGAAGGCGACTTGATCGCTGCCCAGCTCCTGCAAGGCCGCGTCTGCATCCGCCGCCTTGTTGCTGGCGTCGGTATCCACCAGCGGGCTTTCTTGCTGGAAGATCGTTTCGCGCAGCAGCGCGATGACGTTCTTGCGCTTGGCGAACCACTGGCGGCGCAGGCGCCCCAACTCCCGTTCCGCCTCGGCTTTGTCGAGGCACAGGAAGCGCGTGCTCCAGCGGTAGGCAAAGCCGAGGCGGTTGAGGTCGTCCAGAATCCCCGGCCAGGTCGAGGTCGGGAAGCCCCGCACCGACACCACGCGCAGGTGCTGGTCGCCCAGCATCGGTGCCAGGCCACCGACCAGCGCGGAATCGGTCAGCAGCGCGTCGATGTGGAACGGCACTTCGGGCACGCCGACGCGATAGCGCCGCGTCGAGATGGTGGCGTGTAGGTAGGTCAGCGTCTGGCTGTCATCGAGCCAGGTGATTTCCGGCATCACGCCATCGAGCAGGTCAAAGACGCGATCCGTCTCCGCGACGAAGGCTTGCAGGCGCTCGCGCCAGTCCACGCCATTCGTCGGCGTGTTCTCGTAGAGCATCTTGGCGGCACGGGCGCGCGATTCCTCGGGCGGCAGGTACACCAGCGTCAGGTGATAGCCGCTCTCGAAGTGGTTGCCCGAGTCCTCGAAGGTGGCGCGGCGTTCCTCGTCCACCAGCCACGACAGTGGCTCGGGAAACTCCGAGTGCGGATAGTCGGCGGCGGGTCGGCGCTCTGCTTCAATGAACAGCGCCCAGCCCGAACCCATGCGGCGCAGGGCGTTGTTCAGGCGTGCCGACGTGGCGATCAACTCGCCTTGCGTCGCGCTGTCGAGGTCAGGCCCGCGAAACCGGGCCGTGCGCTGGAAACTGCCGTCCTTGTTCAAGACGACGCCCGGCGCAACCAATCCAGCCCACGGCAGCCAGTCGGCGAGCAATGCGGGTCGCTGGCGGTATTCGGCAAGGTTCAGCATGGCGGCGTCCCCTCACACGTCCAGCAGCGGGCGGTGCTTGATGTGCCGGGCGAACACGGCCATGAACTGCGGATCGACGCGCGCGCCCCATACCGCCAGCGAATGGCCGACGATCCAGAGCACGACGCCAGGAATCCACAGTTGCAGGCCTAGCCCGACGGCGGCGGCCAGCGTGCCGTTGGCGATTGCCACGGTGCGCGGCGCACCGCCCAGCAGGATCGGCTCGGTCAGCGAGCGATGCAGCGGCACCTCGAACCCAGCCGCGAAGGTATCCGGGCCGCTCATACGACGGCCCCGCCGGAGAAGCTGAAGAACGACAGGAAGAAGCTCGAAGCCGCGAACGCGATGGACAGGCCGAACACGATCTGGATCAGCTTGCGGAAACCACCCGACGTGTCGCCGAAGGCCAGCGCGAGGCCGGTTGCGATGATGATGATGACCGCGACGATGCGCGCCACCGGCCCCTGGATGGATTCGAGGATGGATTGCAGCGGGCCTTCCCACGGCATCGAGGAACCGGCGGCCTGCGCGGTGCCGGCCAGGAACAGCAGCAGCGCGGCCAGCAGCAGCCCTTGCCCAGCAGGGCGGGCCAGGCTACGCAGCCGTGCAAGGCGCAAAGCCGGATTTACGGAAACACGGAAAGCAGAAATGGTCATCTGCGTCATGGCAGTTCTCCAGGTTGGTCAGGGGACGGGGAAGTCGCCGCAGCGGATGCGGCATCGGGGATCGGCAGTAGCTCGGGAAACGACGTTTCCAGCGCGTCCGCCAGTTGGTAGCCCACGCCGTCGAAGCCGACGACGCGGGCGATGCTCTCGATGCGGCGCTTGCGCCCGCGCCCGACGATGTGGATCACCACGTTGACCGCCTCGGCGATCAGCGCACGGGGCGGATTCACGGCCACTTCGAGAATCAGTTGTTCCAGGCGCAGCAGCGCGCCCAGCGCGGAGCCGGCATGGATCGTGGCGATGCCGCCGGGGTGGCCCGTGCCCCACACCTTGATGAGATCCAGCGCCTCGGCGCCGCGCACCTCGCCGACGACGACGCGATCCGGCCGCAGGCGCATGGACGAGCGCACCAGTTCCGTCATGGACACCACGCCTGCGCGCGTGCGCAGTGGAACGTGGTCGCGCGCCGCGCATTGCAGTTCCACCGTGTCTTCGAGCACCAGTACGCGGTCGCCGGTGGCGGCGATCTCGGCCAGCAGTGCATTGGCCAAGGTCGTCTTGCCGCTGCTGGTAGCGCCGGCGATCAGCACGTTCTGACGCTCGCGCACGGCGCGAACGAGAAAGCCCGCTTGGGCGCTGGTCATCATCCCGTCGATGACGTACCGCTCCAGCGGAATCACGCCGATGGCGCGCTTGCGCAGCGCGAAGGCCGGCCCCGGTGCAGCAGGCGGCAAGATGCCCTCGAAGCGTTCGCCCGTCTCGGGCAGCTCCGCCGACAAGAGCGGCTGGCCGCGATGGACTTCCGCGCCGACATGGGCCGCGACCAGGCGGATGATTCGCTCGCCATCAGCCTCGGGCATCTCAACGCCCATCGGCGCGCGGCCCGACGACAGGCGATCCACCCAAAGGGTGCGATCCGGGTTGAGCATGATTTCCACCACGTCGGGGTCTTCGAGCGCAGCGGCGATCAGCGGCCCCATTGCCGTGCGCAGCATCTGGATGCGGCGGTCGAGCGACGTGGCACTCATGGACTGCGGAACGGCGCTCATGACGCACGCTCCTGCGCTTGCGCGGCTGCCGCCGCGTCCTCCATCTGCATCGGGTCGGCATGCAGTTCCTCCACCACGTCGCGCACCAGGCTGCGGCCCCGCAGCAGGTTGCGGCCAAGCTGCTCGGTGAACTGCTCGAAGCGCGCCTTGCCCTGGGCGCGCGCCGCCTCCTGATGGGCCTCCGGCACCGGCGTGCTGACGGTCAGGTAGTAGCGGATGAACAGTGCCAGCGTCTCGATGGCGATGTTCTGGTCGCGCTCCATGCGCTCGGCCTGACGCGACAGGCGATCAAGCCGCTTGGCGATGGCCGCCTCGCGCTGGTCGGCGGCATCGGGCGACAGCCACGATGCGAGCGCCGCCGCGACGATGGACGACTTGGACACGCCTTTCTTGGCGGCCAGCTCGTCCAGGCGCTTGGCGTGCTCCGGCTGGATAAAGAGATTCAGGCGGTAGTGGCTCATAGCTCGATTCCGTCGTTGGGGTCGAGGGAAGCCAGCCGGGCCGTGCGCTGCATGGCCGGATTAAGCTGGCGAGGAAGGGGAAGCGGCAGGTCGTCGTCGTCATCGAGCAGGTCGAGGTCGGCGGTGCTCGCGGCCAGCTCGGGGGCGTAGGCGACGGTTTCGGAGAGTTCGGGTTGACGGCGTGGGCCACCGTCGTCGGTCGAAGCGCCGAAGCCTTCGGCGGCATCGGCCGCAGGCGCGGCGGGTACAGCAGGAATCGCCAGGCCGCTCCAGTCGTCCGGGCGCACCGGCGGCGCGTCGGCGTATCGGCCGTCCGCCAGCACAGGAGGCGGCAGCACGCGCCGCTTGAAATTGGCGTCCGCGTAGTAGCGCAGCTTCTTCGCCTTGATCGGCGCCACGCTCGACACCATCACCACCGCCACGTCAGGCGGAAGCTGCATGACTTCGCCGGGCGTCAGCAGCGGGCGCGCGGTTTCCTGACGCGACACCATGAGGTGGCCCAGCCACGGAGCCAGCCGGTGGCCTGCGTAATTGCGCTGGGCGCGCAGTTCGGTCGCAGTGCCCAACGTCTCGGAAATGCGCTTGGCGGTGCGCTCGTCATTCGTCGCAAACGTCACGCGCACATGGCAGTTGTCCAGAATCGAATGGTTCTGGCCGTAGGCTTTGTCGATCTGGTTGAGCGACTGCGCGATGAGGAAGCTGCGGATGCCATAGCCCGCCATGAAGGCTAGGGCCGTCTCGAAGAAGTCCAGACGCCCCAGCGCTGGGAACTCATCGAGCATCAGCAGCAGCTTGTGGCGGCGTGCGATGCCGTCGGAGCCATCGAGCGACTCGGTGAGGCGCCGGCCGATCTGGTTGAGGATCAGGCGGATGAGCGGCTTTGTCCGCGAAATGTCCGAAGGCGGCACCACCAGATATAGCGATACCGGATGCTCGGCCGCGATCAGATCGGCGATGCGCCAGTCGCAACGCGAGGTGACTTCGGCCACCGTGGGATCGCGGTACAGGCCGAGGAACGACATGGCAGTGCTCAACACGCCGGAACGCTCGTTGTCCGACTTGTTGAGCACTTCGCGCGCCGCCGATGCGACGACCGGATGCGGCCCATCGCCGAGGTGCGGCGTGGTCATCATCCGATGCAAGGTCAGCTCGAACGGGCTGGCCGGATCGGAGAGGAAGTTGGCGACGCCGCGCAGCGTCTTGTCTTCGCCCGCGTAGAGGACATGCAAGATGGCCCCGACCAGCAGCGCGTGGCTGGTCTTCTCCCAATGGTTGCGCTTCTCCAGCGCACCTTCGGGATCAACCAGAATGTCCGCGATGTTCTGCACATCGCGCACCTCATGCGCGCCGCGCCGCACCTCCAGCAGCGGGTTGTAGGCCGCCGACTTCGCATCGGTCGGGTTGAACAGCAGGCAATGCGAGAAGCGCGAGCGCCAGCCCGCAGTGATCTGCCAGTTCTCGCCTTTGATGTCGTGGATGACGGCGGATGCAGGCCAGGACAGCAGCGTCGGCACCACGAGGCCGACGCCCTTGCCCGAGCGCGTAGGCGCGAAGGTCAGGACGTGTTCCGGGCCTTCATGCCGCAGGTACTGGCGGTCGTGCTGGCCGAGGAAGACGCCGGCTGGATGCGTGAGGCCCGCCATGCGAATGTCCTGCGCGTTAGCCCAACGCGCCGAGCCGTAGGTGGTGACGAGGCGAGCTTGGCGCGAGCGCCAGACCGACATGGCGATGGCAACGCCCACGGCGACCATGCCACTGGCGCCGGCGATGGCGCCGCCGGTGTCGAATACTTCCGGCGCATAGGCGCCGAAGAAGAACCACCACTCAAACAGCTTCCACGGGTGGTAGATCGGCGTGCCAAGAAGATCGAACCAGGGAGAGCCAAGGCGTACTTGATAGCCAAGGGCCGCTGCTGTCCATTGTGTGGCGCCCCACACGCCGGCGATCACGATGCCGAACACCACGGCGATCTGACCGAACAGCACGTTCGTCCCTTGCATGACCTGGCCTCCGATTTCTCCTGCGCTGATTCCTCATGGAAATCGCGGCACAGGAACGTGCCGCATGCGTCAGGATCGGTGCCGGGTCAGTGCCGGTCAAAGACCGTTTTCAGCAGAATGGTCGAGCAAAAAGAAAGAATTAGTGTGACGGCGAGCCGAAGAAAAGCGCCGCAAGCGAAGGCGCATCGCGGCGTGTCGGACAAGAATATGAAGCCGATGCGGCGCGTCACCGACGATCAGAACTTGGGCGATTGTTTCGGTGGCGTGTACGGAGTATCACGGTCGCCATAGAACCGTTTGCGCGTGGCTTCGGCGACCCGATCGCATATCGTATCGCCCAACTTGGGGCGGTCGGTCTTGCATTGCAGACGCAGTTCTTTGAGGTGCTCTGGGTTAGCCGCCAGTTCTTCTACTGTCGGAATCCTTGCCTTTGAATTGGTGGCGTTCAGAGGTGTCTCGGACTGACCGCAGGCGGTCAAGGCAGCCACCAGCAAGAACGGAATGATCTTCTTCATGGCATCAGTTCCTCCGGGTGATCGGGATTGCGGCCTCGTGCGGGTCTGGGAGTTTCTGGCAGATCGATGGCCTTTACGCGCTCAATGAACCGCGCCAGTTCATCGGACGGATCACTGTCAAGACGAAGCAAATAGGTCGTCAGCGGTGGCACGCGTGACGCCAAAGGTCGTGCCACCACACCTGATTCACGACTGGCGGCAATGTGAGCTGCACCCGCCAACCCAAGTGCGAAGCCCGCTGACACCAACGCCATCATCAAATCGCTTGTGGCAACTCGCTCCGCGACCAGCGGCTCCATGTCCACTCGGCGAAGCACCCGCTCAACATGCTTCGCGAGGCCTTCACAGACTTGCGGATCGCACAGTACCAATGGGTAGCGCAGTAACTCATCCAAGGGGATGCGCTTGTGGATCAGCAGCGGATGCCGGGCGGGCACCGCCACCATCAACGCATCGCTCCAGGCGGGCAAAGCGACGATGCCGTCGCCCACTTCATCGGATTGGGCAAATCCCACGTCGTACAGGTCATCATGCAGCCCTTTGATCTGCTGCGACAGCGGCACCTCGAAGAAGCGAATTTCGACCTCGGGCTCCTCTTGTCGGCATAGCGCCAGCAAGGCCGGTAAGCGCGAAGGCGTGATGCCATCCGACAAGGCCACACGCAATTGCCCGTGGAAACCATTGGCGACCGCTTTCACGCTGTCACGCGCCTGCTGCAAGGCAGTAAAGATGCGTGGCACGTGTTCCAGGAAGAGCTGGCCCGCGCGGGTGAGGCGGGTACTGCGGGTGGTGCGTTCGAATAATTGCACACCCAAGTCCTCCTCCAATTCCTTGATGGCCCGCGACAATGGCGACTGCTCGATATGTAGCCGCTCGGCGGCGCGCGCGAAGTGGAGTTCTTCCGCGACAGCGATGAAGCATCGAAGGTGGCGCAACTCCACTGTGCCCTTCCTATTCAAGCCGCCGTATAACCGCCATCTACCACCATGGCGCTGCCGCACATGAAGCTGGCACCTTCGGACAGCAGGAAGCAGGCTGCGTGGGCGATCTCCTCGGGCCGGCCCAGGCGCCCGATGGCGTGCAGCCCCTTCAGCGCTGCCAGTGTGGCCTCGTCGAGCGCCTTGAGCAGCGGAGTTTCGATATAGCCCGGATGGAGCGAGTTGATGCGGACGCCCTGTGCCGAATAGGCCAACGCCGCCGAGCGCGTGAGACCTGTCACCCCGTGCTTGGCCGCGACGTAGGCCGGTGCGTCCGCGCTGCCGACTAATCCCAGGACCGACGACATGTTGACGATGGCGCCGCCGCCGGCGGCCAGGATGGCCGGGATCTGCGCGCGCATGGCATGCTGCACACCCGAGAGGTTGGTATCGATGACACGTTGCCATTCCTCGGCCGCCAGTTCGCCTGCAGGCTTGAGTTCTCCGGCAATGCCAGCGTTGTTGAAAGCCAGGTGCAGAGAACCGAAATGCTTGAGTGCGCACTGCACCGCCGCACCGGCGTCCTCGGGTTTGGCCGCATTGCCCTCGTGTGCCACGGCGCGGCCGCCGGCGGCGATGATGGCCTGTGTCACACGTCGGGCGGCCTCGAAGTCGATGTCGGAGGCAACCACCTGCACACCATTTATGGCGAGCAGGTGTGCCGTTGCCTCGCCGATACCCGAGCCGGCGCCACTGACCAGCGCGCTGTCACCTTTGAAGATGTATTTCATAGTGAATCGTCCTCCTTCGGGATTTGATTGATTCATAGTTCGGACGGTGACTCTCCGCGCTCAACTAGCACGAGTGCGATGGCACAGCACGCCAGAGCGCGTCGCAAAGATGCGCCGCCGCAGTGCGTACCGGCGCCATGGTTTTGAAATGGGCGACGAGGCGCTCGACACCGCTTTGAGCACCTGCGCGAGCGCCTCCACGGGCTGTTGATTCATGTGATCTCTTTTCTGCGCGACTGGCGCACCAGCATCACGGGAACAGGTGCGATACGCGCCACCTGTTCCGCATCGCTTCCCAGCAGCAGCCGGTCCACCCCACGGCGTCCATGGGTGCCCAGGATGACCAGGTCGCAATCGTTCTCCTTGGCCTGCCGGGCAATTTGCTCTGATACCCGCTCTGCAGTGCTTTCAAGCAGTACTGTCTCTGTTGCAATTCCGTCCTGACGCAGCCGGTTTGCGGCCTCGTCCAACAAGGCATGCCCGGCTGCCAGGAAGTGAGGGCGGACGTCCTCGATGTAGACCTTGGGGCGCTCGAAACCCGTGCTGTGCCGGGTCGGCTCGATGACATGCAGCAGGACCACGGTGGCGCCGTTCAGGCGTGCCATGTCCGCCGCATGATCGAGGGCCAGAAGGGATGTGGGACTGCCATCAAGCGGCACCAGAAATCGTGAATACATGGAACTCCTCCAAGAGCTGCGGATTGCCGCGTCGGAAGTCAGCCGCTCGCGCAGTGGGCTCAAGACATGTGCTGACCGCCGTTCATCGCCACGTTGCTGCCGGTCATGAAGGCGGCGGCTTCGCTGGCGATGAAGGCGACAAGAGCTGCAATCTCGGCCGGCTGGCCGAGACGGCCAACCGGAATCGCATCGATGATCTTCTGGCGCATGTCCTCTCGCACCGCCATCACCATCTCGGTGGCCAGATAGCCCGGCGAGACGGTGTTGACCGTCACGCCCTTGCGCGCCACCTCCTGTGCGAGCGCCTTGGTGAATCCATGTACCCCGGCCTTGGCCGCCGAATAATTGGTCTGCCCGAACTGGCCCTTGCTGCCGTTGATCGAAGAGATGTTGACGATGCGGCCCCAGCCGCGCTCGGCCATCGGGTCGATGAACGGCTTGGTGACGTTGAACATGGAGTCCAGGTTGGTGCGCAGTACGGCATCCCAACCGGCCTTGTCGAGCTTGCGCAGCGTTGCATCGCGGGTGATGCCGGCGTTGTTCACCAGGATGTCGATCCGATGACCGTCGGCGTGGATGCGCCGCGCCAGTTCCTGCGTTGATTCGTAGTCCGATACATCCACCCCGTAGGCGGCAAATGAGTAGCCCTGTGTCGCTTGCGCTTGCTGCCACTGGCCAATCGTGGTGTTGCCGGGGGTATGCGTGACGATCACGCGGTGGCCGGCATCGTGCAGGGCACGGGCGATCGCAGCGCCCAACCCCCGGTTGCCTCCCGTCACGAGCGCCGTCCGTTGCGTCGTATTCATTGCCGTCCCCTCATTTCTTGGTCTTGCCCTGGGGTACGGCGCTTGGGGCGGTCCAGGGCTGCGCCAAGCGCTGGCAAAGCTGCGTGAAAGAGGCTGCGTCGCCACTGGCGCCGAATGCCTCGGAGACAGATTCCTGCCAAGTCGTGAGCGCTTGGCGCAGACCATTGGCAAAGGCCGCCTGGCTTTGGGCTGCTACTTGCCCGACCGCTTGGGCATCGCCCATGCGGCCTTGGCACAGGCGCCAGAACACCTCGGACGGCAAGGTCGCGAGCGCCTGCCAGTCGGCTGCCTGTTGGAGGCCCTGGATGCGCGAGGTGGTCTCCAGCACGCCGCCAGCGCTGAGCTGTTGCATGGCTTAACAGAACCGACAGGGGCTCTGTCAATTTGATGACGACGGCAGGGAAACGGTGACCGTGATAAAGCGATTTCGTTTTCTTCACCACTTCATTCTACCGCTGCCTCGCCATCAAATTGACAGAGCCTTGCTGGGGTGTGCATTTCAGAAATTTCTGATCTAAGCGACCTGCGCCCCTTTCCTAGTTCGCGAATTTTATGACAGCACCCCAGAGATTTTTCGATGTGCGATTGCACAATGAGCTTGACCTCGTTCGCTGGCACCTCCGTAGATACCCTGTGTTGTATCGATTCTGTGTGACGGTTGTGCTGACCTGCGTCCTTCGGTTTGTGCCTGGCAGAAGGCGGCGCCCAAACGCAGGAAGCATCTGGCCGTTTAACGCAGGATGCTTGGGCCGAATTGCGACAGATGACGATCCCGCAGCAGCTCACCTGTAAATGCATTGCTGCAAAGCAGCAATAAAGGCTCATTTCTGCCGATGGCACGCGACTTGCTTTGAGATATCAAAACACAGAATCGGAGACACAGGCGATGCACAAGCAAGCAGCCCTTGAGGCGGAACCCAGGTTCGATCCGAACCTCAGGTTTGTCAGCGTTACCGCCATCAACACACAGGGATTCGTCCAGTTCGAATTTTCAGTCGGCACCCCCGAGCTCTGTGTCGAGCTCATGCTGCCTATTGCTGCGTTCGAAGAATTTTGCCTCGCGCAGAAGGTGACGCGATTGGATGCCTTCGGCGAGATTGTGCGGCATTGATTTTCTTGTGAGCAGCGCCGAGCAGCCTGATGAAGCGCGCCTAGTCTGATCGCATCCCATCCCGGTTCACAACCACAGGAGCAGTTAATGACCATCGATTTGAAGACGCGGGAAATCAAACCACTGCGTCACACCTACACGCACGTGGCTCAATACATCGGAGCCGATAAAGCCGCTTCGCGCTATCAGGAAGGCACTGTAGGTGCTCAACCGGCAGCGAATTTTCATTACCGGCCCACGTGGGATCCCGAGCATGAACTGTTCGACACGTCGCGCACCGCGATCCAAATGAAGGACTGGTATGCGCTGAAAGACCCGCGTCAGTTCTACTACGCGTCGTGGACGATGACCCGAGCGCGGCAGCAAGACGCGATGGAATCCAACTTCGAGTTTGTCGAGTCGCGCGGCATGATCGATCTCGTTTCCGATGAGGTTCGACAACAGGCGCTTTCCGTTCTCGTGCCTTTGCGCCACGCGGCCTGGGGCGCGAACATGAACAACTCCCAGATCTGTGCCTTGGGTTATGGCACGACCTTCACTGCGCCGGCTATGTTCCACGCAATGGACAATCTGGGTGTAGCGCAGTATCTCACACGACTGGCGCTGGTAATGTCCGGGCCCGATCTTCTTGACGAAGCCAAGCAAGCCTGGATGACGAGTCCCGATTGGCAACCGTTGCGTCGTTATGTGGAAAACACTCTGGTGCTGCAAGACCCGGTGGAACTGTTCGTCGCCCAAAATCTGGCGCTCGACGGTCTTCTTTATCCCATGATCTACGGCGCTTTCGTCGACGATTACATCGCACTCAACGGTGGTAGCGCAGTGGCAATGCTAACCACTTTCATGCCCGCGTGGCATGACGAATCCAGTCGCTGGGTCGATGCGGTAGTGAAGACCATGGCGACGGAATCGGAGGATAACAAAGCGCTGCTCATTCACTGGTTGCGTACCTGGGAAGATCAGGCGGCGTCAGCGTTGTTGCCTGTCGCTGAAATGGCTTTGGCGGAAAACGGCCACGACGCCTTGGAAGAAGTAAGGCAGCGACTTCGTGCCCGCGTTGCGAAGGCCGGGATTGTTCTGTAACCGCTAATTTATATTCCTGACCGTCATAGAGGAATGTTCATGTCTAACGTATTTATCGCGTTTCAGGCTAACGAGGAGTCTCGATCGGTGGTGGAGGCGATTCTCGCTGATAACCCTAATGCGGTCGCCACAGAGTCGCCTGGCATGGTGAAGATCGATGCGCCCGGGCATCTCACAATAAACCGTCGAAGCATCGAAGACAGGATCGGCATGAAGTTCGATCTCCAGCAAATCCACATCAACCTAATCACCTTGTCCGGATATATCGACGAGGATGACGAACAGTTCACGCTGAGCTGGAAACACTGAACACGGCAAAGAGGAAATTGAAATGGACACTTCTGTGCAGAAGAAGAAACTCGGTTTAAAGGATCGCTACGCAGCGATGACCCGCGGTCTTGGCTGGCAGACCAGCTACCAGCCGATGGAAAAAGTGTTTCCGTACGACAAGTACGAAAGCATAAAGATCCACGATTGGGATAAATGGGAAGACCCCTTCCGCCTGACCATGGACGCCTACTGGAAATATCAGGGCGAGAAGGAAAAAAAGCTTTACGCCGTCATCGACGCTTTCGCGCAGAACAACGGGCAGTTGAGCATTTCCGACGCGCGCTATGTCAACGCACTCAAGGTGTTTATCCAGGGTGTGACACCGCTGGAGTATATGGCACACCGAGGTTTTGCCCACGTTGGTCGGCATTTTACGGGTGAAGGGGCGCGTGTTGCTTGCCAGATGCAGTCCATCGACGAGCTGCGTCACTTCCAGACCGAAATGCATGCTCTCTCGCACTACAACAAGTATTTTAACGGCCTGCACAACTCCATCCATTGGTACGACCGGGTCTGGTATTTGTCGGTGCCCAAGTCATTTTTTGAAGACGCGGCCACCGGTGGACCGTTCGAGTTTCTTACCGCGGTGAGCTTTTCGTTCGAATATGTGTTGACCAACCTGCTGTTTGTCCCCTTCATGTCGGGTGCTGCTTACAACGGGGACATGTCGACGGTCACCTTCGGTTTTTCGGCGCAAAGTGACGAATCGCGCCACATGACACTCGGCATCGAATGCATCAAGTTCATGCTGGAACAGGATCCGGACAACGTGCCCATCGTGCAGCGCTGGATCGACAAGTGGTTCTGGCGCGGCTATCGGCTGTTGAGCATCGTGGCCATGATGCAGGACTACATGCTGCCCAACCGGGTGATGAGCTGGCGCGAGAGCTGGGAGATGTACGTCGAGCAGAACGGCGGCGCGCTGTTCAAGGATCTGGCGCGTTACGGCATCCGCAAGCCCAAGGGCTGGGACCAGGCTTGCGAAGGCAAGGACCACATCAGCCATCAGACCTTCGCCGTGTTCTATAACTATAACGCCGCGGCCCCCATCCACACCTGGGTTCCCACAGAAGAAGAAATGGGGTGGCTGTCGGAGAAGTACCCCGAGACGTTCGACAAGTATTACCGTCCGCGTTGGGACTACTGGCGCGAGCAGGCCGCCAAGGGCAACCGTTTCTACAACAAGACGCTGCCGATGCTCTGCACTACCTGCCAGATTCCGATGATATTCACCGAGCCTGGCGACGCAACCAAGATCTGCTATCGCGAGTCGGACTACCTCGGCGACAAGTATCACTTCTGCAGCGACCACTGCAAGGAGATTTTTGACAACGAACCCGAGAAGTTCGTGCAGTCATGGCTTCCGCCGCAGCAAGTGTATCAAGGAAACTGTTTCAAGCCGGATGCCGATCCGACCAAGGAAGGTTTCGATCCCTTGATGGCCTTGCTCGACTACTACAACCTGAATGTAGGCCGGGACAACTTCGATTTCGAGGGGTCGGAAGACCAAAAGAACTTTGCTGCCTGGCGTGGAGAGGTCTTGCAAGGAGAAGCCAAATGAGCGTTGTTGCCCTCAAACCCTACAAGTTCCCGGCACGAGACGCGCGCGAAAACTTTCCGGCGCCGTTGCTGTTTATCGGCTGGGAAGACCATCTGTTGTTTGCGGCACCTGTTGCCTTGCCCCTGCCGTCGGACACGTTGTTCGGTGCGCTGTGCACCCAGGTGTTGCCCGGCACTTATGGCTATCACCCCGATTTCTCAAAAATCGACTGGAGCCAGGTGCAGTGGTTTAAGTCCGGCCAGCCGTGGCATCCCGACCCAGCGAAGTCGCTGGCTGAAAACGGTCTGACGCACAAAGACGTGATCCGCTTTCGCACGCCTGGCTTGAACGGTCTGAGCGGTTCCTGCAATTGAGATTGCGTCATGGCAGCGCAATCACACTGCAGCCGAAGTTACAGGCCGCGGTGTGATTGGCCTCCGGCGATTTGAACAATGACCTACCAACTCAACATTCAGCCCCTGGGTGCCACCATTGAGGTGGAGGAAGGGCAAACTATACTCGACGCGGCCTTGCGCCAAGGCATTTACATTCCGCACGCGTGTGGTCACGGGCTATGTGGAACCTGCAAGGTGCAGGTGTGTGACGGAGAAGTCGATCTCGGCGATGCGAATCTCTTCGCGCTGATGGACTTCGAGCGCGAGGAGCGCAAGGCGTTGGCCTGCTGTGCCACCTTGCTCGATGACACGACCATCGAGGCCGACATCGAGGAAGACCCGGACGCCGAAGTCATCCCGGTCGAGGATTTCAATGCCGAGGTGACACGCATCGAGCAACTCACACCGACGATCAAAGCCGTCTTCCTGAGACTCGATCAACCGATTCATTTTCAGGCGGGTCAGTACGTGCAACTTGAAATTCCCGAGTTGCGCCAGACACGGGCGTTTTCCATCGCCAATTCACCTGCGGACGTCGCAGCAACGGGAGAGATCGAGCTCAATATTCGCCGGGTTCCGGGAGGACAGGGCACGGGTTACATCCATGAACAACTGGCGGTGGGGAACATTCTGCACGTGACGGGTCCCTATGGCCGGTTTTTCGTGCGCAGGTCAGCCGACCAGCCCATGGTTTTCATGGCAGGTGGTTCAGGCCTGTCGAGCCCTCGGTCGATGATTCTCGACTTGTTGCAAAGCGGATGGAGCAAGCCTATCACTCTGGTCTATGGCCAGCGCAATGAGGCAGAACTGTATTACGACGACGAGTTCCGCGAGCTCAGCCAGCGGTATTCGAACTTCAGCTACGTGCCGGCGCTATCGGAAAAAGCAGAAGGTGCGACGCATCCCTTGGCGCAGGGTTTCGTTCACGAGGTCGCCAAGGCTCATTTCCAGAACAACTTTTCCGGCCACCAAGCCTATTTGTGCGGGCCGCCGGCGATGATCGACGCCTGCGTCACGACCCTGATCCAGGGCCGGTTGTTCGAACGCGACATCTATTTTGAGAAGTTCATTTCCGCAGCCGACGCCCAACAAGTACGCAGTCCGCTTTTCAAGAGGGTGTGATCGTGACTACTCAGGACGGGAAGGTCTACGTGACCGTCAAGCAGACCGGCGAGCGTTTCAGCTGCGCTCTCGGTGAGTCTCTGCTTGCCGGCATGGCACGCCTTGGGCGTCGCGGCATACCAGTTGGTTGCCTTAGCGGCGGGTGCGGGGTGTGTAAGGTCGCAGTGTGCAGAGGCAGCGTGCGCAAAACAGGAGCAATGAGCCGTGCGCACATTTCCGAGGCGGAAGAAGCGCAAGGTGTGGTGCTGGCGTGCCGGGTGGCGCCCACTGATGATGTAGAACTGGAGGTGGTCGGCAAGATGCAAAAGCCCTTTTTCAAAGGGTTGAGCTTTCAGGTAGCCCAAGATTCAACGAAATAAGCCGAAGGAGATAGACCATGGGTGTGATGCGAATCGGCCATGCCAGTCTGAAAGTGATGGACATGGCGTTGGCAATCAAGCACTACGAAAACGTCCTGGGAATGAAAAGGACGATGGAGGACGAACATGGAAACGTGTACCTCAAGTGCTGGGACGAATGGGACAAGTACTCCGTTATTCTGACGCCGTCCGATCAAGCAGGGCTCAACCATGTCGCCTACAAGGTTGAGCACGACGCCGACCTAGACGCGCTGCAAAAGCGTATCGAAGCCTATGGCTTCAAGACACAAATGCTCCCCGAAGGTACCCTTCCTTCGACCGGTCGTATGCTGCAGTTCAACCTGCCGAGCGGACATGAGATGCGTCTGTTTGCGACGAAGGAATATGTGGGCACCGGAGTCGGAACGACCAATCCTGACCCGTGGCCCGATGACGTCAAGGGGGCAGGCGCCCATTGGCTGGATCACTGCCTATTGATGTGTGAACTCAATCCGGAGACGGGCGTGAATCGGGTGGCGGAAAATACCCGGTTCATGAAGGAATGCCTGGACTTTTATCTGGCTGAGCAAGTTATGGTAGGTCCGGATAGTAGCATTCAGGCTGCAACGTGGATGTTCCGCACGTCCACGCCGCACGACATCGCTTTCGTAGGTGGGCCTCGCAATGGCTTGCACCACATTGCCTTCTTCCTCGACTCGTGGCATGACGTACTGAAATCGGCTGACGTCATGGCCAAGAACAAGGTCAAGATCGACGTGGCGCCGACTCGCCATGGGATTACCCGCGGGGAGACGATCTATTTCTTCGATCCAAGTGGGAATCGCAACGAGACCTTTGCCGGCCTGGGCTACCTCGCTCAACCTGATCGGCCTGTGACGACCTGGACGGAAGAGCATCTCGGCAGCGGCATCTTCTATCACACCGGTGAGTTGGTCCAGTCATTCACCGAGGTTTACACCTGACTGCCACGCAGGAGATAGCACATGACTCAGGCTGACTCACTTCATAGCGTCGAGGCGCGGCTGATCAACTGGCCTGCGGCTAACCGCGTCGTCGAGGCAGCTGCGCTGCACGCGCAGCGCCTCGGCGTATGCGTGAACATCGCGGTGGTCGATGTGGCGGGGAATCTTGCCGCGTTTCTGCGCATGCCTGGAGCGCCGTTGCACTCCATCGAGATCGCCATCGACAAGGCATACACGGCAGCCAGTTTCGGCTTACCGACCAGTCGGTGGAGTGAGGCCTTGCTGAGTCATTCCGAAGCGGTCCGCCAAGGCATCGTGCGAAGGCCCCGCTTCATCGCCTTCGGCGGTGGTTTGCCGATTGTTGAAAGTGGCCATCGCATCGGGGGTATTGGCGTGTCTGGCGGTACCGAAGAGCAGGACGAGCACTGTGCGCAAGCCGGATTGAGCCTGCTAGGTCTAACTCAAACCTGAATCTTTCCGGAAAGTCGACTGCCGCCGCGACCACATTTGCCTAACAAGGAAGTTTACTGAAACATCATGCTGATTACCGATCCCCAAGCGACCGCGAGCACTGGAAACCAGTCCGGCGCTCGTGCTAAAGAAATCCACAACTTCATCAACGGCGAATATGTGCCGGGTCAGCGTTGGTTCGAGAAGCGCTCGCCGTTGAACAACGCGGTCATTGCCAAGGTGGCCGAAGCCGGCCGTGCCGAAGTCGACGCGGCGGTGGCTGCGGCGCAGGCCGCGCTCAAGGGAGCGTGGGGGCGCATGAGCTTGGCCCAGCGCGTGGAAGTGCTGTACGCGGTGGCCGACGGCATCAACCGTCGTTTTGACGACTTCCTGGCCGCTGAGGTAGAGGACACGGGCAAGCCTATGAGCCTGGCGCGGCATGTGGACATTCCGCGTGGGGCGGCCAATTTCAAGATCTTCGCCGACGTGGTGAAGAACGTGCCCACTGAGTTTTTTGAAATGCCTACACCGGATGGTGTCGGGGCGATCAACTACGCCATGCGTCGACCGGTCGGGGTGGTCGGGGTGATCTGTCCATGGAACCTGCCACTGCTGCTGATGACCTGGAAAGTCGGCCCAGCGCTGGCCTGTGGCAACACCGTTGTGGTCAAGCCCTCCGAAGAGACGCCGCAGACCGCTGCATTGCTGGGCGAGGTGATGAACGCGGCGGGCGTGCCGCGAGGGGTCTACAACGTCGTGCACGGCTTCGGCCCCAACTCCACCGGCGAATTCCTCACCACCCACCGCGGCATCAACGCCATCACCTTCACCGGTGAAACCCGCACGGGTGCGGCCATCATGAAGGCCGCGGCTGACGGTGCGCGCCCCGTGAGTCTGGAGATGGGCGGCAAGAACGCTGCCATCGTGTTTGCCGACTGCGACTTCGACGCCGCCATTGAAGGCACGCTGCGCTCGTGCTTCGCCAACTGTGGCCAGGTCTGCCTGGGTACCGAGCGGGTATATGTCGAGCGCCCCATCTTTGATCGTTTTGTCTCCGCGCTCAAAAAAGGCGCTGAAGGCATGCAGCTCGGCCGCCCGGAAGATCCGGCCACCGGCATGGGCCCGTTGATTTCGCAAGAGCATCGTGACAAGGTGCTGTCGTATTACAAGAAGGCGGTTGAAGCGGGCGCGACGGTGGTGGCGGGCGGCGGTGTACCCGATATGCCGGACGCGCTCAAAGGCGGCGCGTGGGTACAGCCCACCATCTGGACGGGCTTGGGCGACGACTCGGTAATTGCCCGCGAGGAGATCTTCGGCCCTTGCGCGCTGGTCATGCCATTCGACAGCGAAGAAGAGGTGATCCGCCGTGCCAACGATAACGACTACGGCCTGGCCACGGCGATCTGGACCACCAATCTGTCGCGTGCGCACCGCGTGGCGGGGGCCATCGAGGTCGGCATTGCGTGGGTGAACTCCTGGTTCCTGCGCGATTTGCGCACGCCGTTCGGCGGGGCCAAGCAGTCGGGTATCGGGCGCGAGGGCGGAGTCCACTCGCTGGAGTTCTACACGGAACTCAAAAACGTTTGCATCAAACTGTGATCATGGACAAAACTCAAATCACCCAGCTTGGCGACGCCCTGTATCAGGCACTGACCACGCGAACCGTGCTCGATCCGCTGACCGAGCGCCACCCCGATATGACGATCGAGGACGCCTATCACATTCAGCAGCGCATGATCGAGCGTCGTGTGCAGGCTGGTGAAACCATCATCGGCAAGAAGATCGGCGTCACGTCGGCGGCCGTGATGAACATGCTTGGCGTGTATCAGCCGGATTTCGGCTACATGCTCGACGGCATGATCTACAACGAAGGGCAGTCGATCGAGATCGGCACGCTGATTCAGCCCAAGGCCGAAGGCGAGATCGCGTTCATCCTCAAGAAAGACCTGATGGGGCCGGGGGTGACCAACGTGGACGTGCTGGCGGCGACCGAATGCGTGATGCCGTGCTTTGAAATTGTCGATTCGCGCATCCGCGACTGGAAGATCAAGATTCAGGACACCGTGGCGGACAACGCCTCCTGTGGCGTATTCGTGCTGGGTGATCACGCGGTCGATCCACGCAAGCTCGACCTGACGCTGTGCGGCATGGTGATGGAGCGTAATGGCGAGATTATCGCCACGGGCTGCGGCGCGGCGGCACTGGGCTCACCGGTCAACGCCGTGGCCTGGCTTGCCAACACGCTGGGGCGTCTGGGCATTGCACTCAAGGCGGGCGAGGTGATCTTGTCCGGCGCGCTGGCGGCGATGTTCCCGGCCAAGGCGGGCGACAGCTTCCGCGTCAGTATTGGTGGTCTGGGCGGTTGTTCGGTCCGGTTTCACTGAACGCGCCTGGCCAGGCACCACGCCCGGCCGTTGTCGGATGCCGTGCGTAAAAGTCATTTTTATAGGAAGGACAAGGTCATGAAAAAGATCAAATGTGCGCTGATCGGACCAGGCAATATCGGCACCGATCTGCTGGCCAAGCTCAAGCGCAGCTCGGTGCTGGAGCCGGTGTGGATGGTGGGCATCGACCCGGAATCGGAGGGGCTGAACCGAGCCCGTGAGCTCGGCATCAAAACCACGGCGGAAGGTGTCGACGGGCTGCTGCCGCATGTGCTGGCCGATGGTGTGCAGATCGCGTTTGATGCCACCAGTGCATATGTTCACGCGGAAAACGCGCGCAAGCTTAACGCGCTGGGCGTGATGATGATCGATCTGACGCCGGCGGCAATTGGCCCGTACTGCGTACCGCCGGTCAATTTGAAAGAGCACCTGGGCAAACGCGAGATGAATGTAAACATGGTCACCTGTGGCGGGCAGGCCACCATTCCGATGGTCGCTGCGGTCTCGCGCGTGCAGCCGGTCGCTTACGGAGAAATCGTCGCGACCGTATCGAGCCGATCGGTGGGGCCCGGCACGCGCAAAAACATTGACGAATTCACGCGGACCACGGCCGGCGCGGTGGAAAAGGTGGGGGGCGCGAGGAAGGGCAAAGCCATCATCATCATCAACCCGGCGGAGCCTCCGCTGATGATGCGCGACACGATTCATTGCCTGACCGAAACCGAGCCGGATCAGCAAAGGATTGCCGAGTCCATCCACGCCATGATCGAAGAGGTCCAGAAGTACGTGCCCGGTTACCGGCTGGTCAACGGCCCGGTGTTTGACGGCAAGCGTGTGACGGTCTTCATGGAGGTGGCGGGCCTGGGGGACTATCTGCCCACGTACGCCGGCAACCTGGACATCATGACCGCTGCCGCGGCCCGGACCGCCGAGATGTTTGCCGAAGAGATGATTGCCGGCAATCTCACGCTCGAACCGGTTGTCGCTTGAGCCGTCAAGGAGAACAGAGATGAACCTGCAAGGAAAAAAAATCACCGTCCACGACATGACGTTGCGTGACGGCATGCATCCGAAGCGCCATATGATGACGCTGGAGCAAATGAAAAGCATCGCCTGCGGCCTGGACGCAGCCGGGGTCCCCCTGATTGAAGTCACGCACGGCGATGGCCTGGGCGGCTCGTCGGTCAACTATGGCTTTCCGGCCCACAGCGATGAAGAATATCTGGGGGCCGTGATCCCGCTCATGAAGCAGGCCAAGGTCTCGGCTTTACTGTTGCCGGGCATCGGCACAGTCGACCATCTGAAGATGGCCAAGGAGCTTGGCGTGCACACCATCCGGGTGGCTACGCACTGCACCGAGGCTGACGTGTCGGAGCAGCACATTGCCCTGGCGCGCAAGCTTGAGATGGACACGGTGGGCTTCCTGATGATGGCGCATATGAACAGTCCTGAAGGGCTGGTCGGGCAGGCAAAGCTGATGGAGTCGTACGGCGCCAACTGTGTTTACATTACCGATTCGGCTGGCTACATGCTGCCCGATGATGTCAGGGCCCGCCTTGGCGCGGTGCGTGAGGCGCTCAAGCCGGAGACGGAACTGGGCTTTCACGGCCACCACAACCTGGCGATGGGGATCGCCAACTCCATTGCGGCCGTTGAGTGTGGCGCCACCCGCATCGACGCCGCCTCGGCTGGTCTCGGTGCGGGTGCGGGCAACACGCCGATGGAGGTCCTGGTCGCCGTATGCGACCGAATGGGGATTCAGACCGGAGTGGATGTGTGGGCCATTCAGGACGTGGCCGAAGACCTGGTTGTGCCGATCATGGACTTCCCCATCCGGATCGACCGCGACTCGCTCACCCTGGGTTACGCCGGGGTCTACGGGTCGTTCCTGCTGTTTGCCAAGCGCGCCGAGCGAAAGTATGGCGTACCGGCGCGCGAGATCTTGGTCGAGCTTGGGCGCCGGGGCATGGTCGGTGGCCAGGAAGATATGATTGAAGACACGGCCATCACGCTGGCCAAAGCGCGTGCGTCAAAGGCGCAGAAGGTGGCGGCATGAAACTGGATCGCACCACCATTGCGCGCCTTGCAGAGCACCTCGAGAACTGCGAGCTCCACGCGCAAGACACGCTCAAGATCACCGATGAGCATCCCGAGATGGATTGGGATGACGCTTACGCGATCCAGGACGAGATTCGCCGCCGCAAGCTGGCCCGCGGCGGGAAGATCGTTGGGCTCAAAGCGGGGCTGACCTCGCACGCCAAAATGAAGCAGATGGGGGTTGAGAGCCCTGTCTTCGGCTTCATGGCCGACTATTACGCGATCCCCGATGGCGGCACGTGCAAGACCGAGGCGCTGATCCATCCCAAAGTCGAGCCGGAAATCGCCTTTGTTACTAAAGCGCCGTTGAAAGGCCCGGGCTGTCATATCGGAGCGGTGCTGGCGGCGACTGACTTCGTGATGCCGGGCATCGAAGTCATTGACTCGCGCTACCGCGATTTCAAGTTCGATCTCAAAAGTGTGGTAGCGGACAACACGTCGGCCGCACGCTTTGTTGTGGGTGGGCGCGCACTGCCAGTGTCTGAGGTGGATCTGCGCATCGTCGGCATCGTGCTGGAGAAAAACGGTGAGCCGGTTGCGTTCGGGGCGGGCGCCGCGGTGCTGGGCCACCCGGCCGCGGCGATTGCGATGCTGGCCAATCATCTGGGCGCGCGTGGCGAGGAGATTCCGGCGGGCAGTTTGATTCTGTCAGGGGGGATCACGGAGGCCATTGCCGTGCGAGCGGGGGATGCCATCGCCCTGCGGGTGCAGGGGATGGGCAGCACCGGTTTGCGCTTCGTTTAAAGGAGATAGCCATGCCGATTGCGCAGCTGTACATCATCGAAGGCCGCGATGCGGAAAAGAAGGAGCGGCTGATCGCCGAGGTCACCGAGGCGATCCATCGCGCGATTGATGCGCCGGTGGAGTCCATCCGCGTGCTCATTACCGAAATGCCGAAAGAACACTTTGGAATCGCGGGTCAAAGCGCCAGGAAACGAGGGCGTTAGGACGTTGTGTGTTTGGTGTGTTGAGGGCCAGTTGGCCTTAGAAATTATGGAGACTGAAAATGGCACGATCACTGGAGCGTTTCGGCCGACTATCAGCGCGTGTTTCTCGCGAGCGTGTTCAAGGACATCAACGTGAGCTTCGTGCAGTCGGGCACGGGGGCGAACCTGAACCTGTCGCTGCCGCAGAACTACCGTGACATCAACGTGTTTGGCGTGGGGGCGGAATACCGCTACAACGCGAGCCTCGCGTTCCGTGCGGGCTTCCATTATGCGCAGGAAGCCATACCCAACAATATGCTGTTGGCCGTCATTCCCGCCATCCCGACCACGACCCTGACCGGCGGCGTCTCTTATGCGTTCAGCCAAAACAGCAAGATCGACCTCGGCATATCATTCGCACTGCAGAAGACCTTGACGAACACGAGTCAGCCCAACACCTCCGTGCCGATAAAGGTGACCCACTCGCAGATCAACGCAGCGGTGGCCTGGCAAAAACGGTTTTGATGCAGAGGCGGGCGCGGGTGGGGTTGACCCTGTAGGTCAGGACTGTCAGACACCGTTAAAGGCAAACATTGTGATTATTGACGTACCACGTTCATCGGCGAAATTTAAGCCCACAAGAGGTCGCGTGAGTCGGGAACAGCAATTTTTGTGTTCACGAAGCCGGACATTGAAGTCATGAATGACCAAAGACGTTTTTAGACATAATGTATTGGACCTGCCGTACCTCAAGCGACGCGGGTTAAGCTTGAGGCTAGTGTCCTGAATTTGACGCTCGTAGAAGGGAAACGGAAGCGGACGCTCGTGCAATGAGATCTACGCGAAAATCCGCTAGCCGTTCAGGAAGTGGTACTTCCCCCAGAGGGCGCGGTCTAGCGTAAGTCGCATTGCGCAGATGATTGCTCCGAGTCATCAGAGGTCGACAAACTATGTTTGACGAGTCAAATATACTGACGCATCGGGGATGCAAAGCACCTGCAGGCGTGGACGAACGCCTGGTTTGAGGCGGCCGTCGAACTAGGTTTTATCCGGTGGCCCTATGTACCCGACAAAGAAGTCGTCAAGCGTTTGCATGGCTACTTCAATGCAGGGTTGATGCCAATGGAAGCCGCCCAAGCATGCTTTGCGGCGAAGCATTGAGAAAGATCGATGATGATTCAACCAAGAAAAATCATACGAGGTTGTTAAGGGAAATCAAGTTATTGCTCGTTGCCGGATACTGGATATATGGAGTTGCAAATGTCGGATTCTTTAGAAATTGCGAATACAGTCACCGCAAATGGTATAAAAACCAATTATCACGATCGTGGTCAGGGAGTGCCTGTTCTTTTGATTCATGGATCGGGCCCTGGAGTAACCGCATGGGCGAACTGGCGCCTCACAATCCCTGAACTCGCGAAGCAGTTTCGCGTCATCGCACCGGACATGGTGGGCTTTGGATATACCGAGCGGCCGGTGGGTATCCGGTATGACATGGATACCTGGGTCGGGCATGCGCTCGGGTTGCTGGATGCGCTTGGCATTGACAAGGCTCACGTGGTGGGCAACTCTTTCGGAGGGGCTCTGGCCTTGGCGCTGGCCATCCGGGCGCCCGAAAGAGTGCGCCGATTGGTCCTCATGGGCAGCGTGGGTATCTCCTTCCCGATAACGGAGGGGTTGGACAAGGTTTGGGGCTACGTTCCGTCAATCGACAACATGCGAGAGTTGCTCGATGTTTTTGCGTTCGACCGCAATCTCGTAAATGACGACCTCGCTCGCCTGCGTTATGAGGCAAGCATCCGGCCGAACTTTCAGGAAGCGTTTTCAAGTATGTTTCCGGCACCGCGCCAGCGTTGGGTGGACGCTATGGCGAGCCGGGAGGAGGACGTCGGCTCGCTTCCGCACGAGACACTCATCATCCATGGGCGCGAAGACCAGGTCATCCCGCTGTCCAATTCCTATACACTGCTCAGACTGATTCCACGGGCGCAGCTGCACGTGTTCGGCCGCTGTGGCCATTGGACGCAGATTGAACATGGAGAGCGATTTAACCGGTTGGTCGGTGACTTCTTCTCGGAAGAGGCGCTTTAAGCCTCCGCGCGGAGGCCTTTGGGGGGCGTTCAAGTGACGCCAACGGCATGTGGCAACGAACGGTCCCCCAATTAGGTTTTCGTTCCAGGCAGGTTTACGCACCCGGTGAGAGCGTGCGAGACGATGAACTTTTAAGAAAGAGCCCTGACTGGCGATTTCCTGAGGAGGGAACATGAAGGAGGAGAAAGGGAAAGCGGGAGAAATAGACAGAGGAATACCGCTTTTCGTGCCAGATGTAGTGGCTGATCTGCATTTTCCGGACATTCGGGATCTGGCGGAACGGCTTCGTTTCAATCCTGCGGACGGTCGCATCTGGCTCGACGATCGTCGAATGGTCTTGATCCATACGGACGCGTTTGCTTCACTGCGACAGGAACTCATCGAAGCTTTAGGTAGCGATGCTGCGCGCGGATTGCTGACCCGCATGGGATATCTATCGGGTTCTCGGGATGCCGCGCTCGCACGAAAGGTTCGCGGGCAAGACAGCGCATTTGATGCCTTCGCGGTAGGTCCTCAACTTCACGCCCTGGAAGGCATCGTCCTGGTAGAACCTGTCAGAGTGGATATCGACAGCACCACCGGTCAGTATTACGGGGAATTTCTGTGGAAAGACTCGTCCGAGGATGAGGCTCACATATCCGTGTACGGCATCGGCTCCGAACCAGCCTGCTGGATGCAGATTGGCTACGCGTGCGGCTACACGAGCGCTTTCATGGGCCGGCGTATTCTATACCGGGAAGTCGAATGCCGCGCGATGGGCAATACATTATGTCGAATCATTGGAAAGCCCGTGGACGAGTGGGACGCCCCCGATGCGGATCTTCGGTATATGCTGCCACAATCTCTGGAGAAACGTCGCTTTGTCGCGTTGAAAAGTTCAGGGCCAGCCCCGACTGACTCTACAGATCATGAGTGTGTGCCTTGCAAGCCTGACGAAGTGCCTGTCAAAGAAGGACCAATAGGGGCGTCTGCTGGATTCAACGCAGTGATGCACAAAATATTCAGAGTGGCTCCCACTAGTGCGACCGTTTTACTGATGGGCGAGAGCGGCGTGGGCAAAAGCCTGTTTGCTCGGGAACTGCACAACAGAAGTTCGCGTGTAGGGAAACCATTCGTTGAATTAAATTGTGCAGCTCTTCCCGATTCGCTGATTGAATCGGAGCTTTTTGGTGTGGAGCGAGGGGCATTCACCGGCGCATCCGATGCCCGCGTTGGGCGTTTCGAAAGCGCAAACGAAGGGACCATTTTTTTGGATGAGATTGGTAATCTCAGTCTAACCGCTCAAGCGAAGCTATTGAGAGTTTTGCAAACGGGGGAGATGGAGCACCTCGGGAGTTCAAAGACGGTTAAGGTAAATGTTCGGGTAATTACTGCGACTAATGACAACCTCAAACAGGCGATAAAAAGCGGGCGTTTTCGTGAGGATCTTTTCTACCGGCTGAATGTATTTCCAATTGTTATTCCACCTTTGCGTGAAAGAAAGGATGATATCCCGGTTTTGCTGGAATTTTTCATAAAGAAATTTTCAAAAAGGCATGGTCGGTCCCTCAAGGGCTTATCCAATCGTGCGCTTCATCTATTGCTGGATTACTCGTGGCCCGGGAATATCCGCGAGATGGAAAATGTGCTCGAACGTGGCGTTATCCTCGCCGAGGAAGGCGGTACGCTCGATGTATGCCACTTGTTTAGTAGCGGTGACACCGTGGAATGTAAGGGTGCTTTTGGTTTAAGCGACCTTGGGTCGCTTGCCCTCGATTCCATATCGACGAGCGCTCCCCCCGAGACGATCCGCAAGAGCGGAGAAGCCCCGGAGGGGCTCGAGGATTGGGCAGCGCTTGCTGTACAGATGAACAAAGCGACACTTTGCGAGGTCGAAGATGCGCTCGTACGCGCGGCACTCAAAGCCGCGAACGGGAACATATCAGAAGCCGCACGTCTTCTCGGATTGACACGCGCGCAACTCGACTACCGTGTCAAGAAGTTGAACAATTCAATGCCAATCTCGACGGAGAAGTAGAGAGCGCAAAGCACCAGCGTTTGGGATCAACCGAATCGAAGATCTGCTTCGGCTTTGTTCGGGAGGTTAGGGGCGCTGGTGGTGCAGACGCAATTAGGCTTTTTTAACGCACCTCGCCTGACCAAATGCATTCCATTGATTGATCAGGTTGGCGATAGCGCGGCCTTCCTGAGTTTGTGACGCGATGCGACGCGTCAGCAGCGTGTCGCCGATGCAGCGCTTAATGCGCGAAAATTGCGCCTCAACGCGAGCGCGCAGGCCATAGCCATATTTGTTCTGGAATGCATACTGTCCCTTCTCTTTCAGATAACGCACAAGTTGATCGTGCCAACGATTTTGCTTCGCGTCATCGACCGCATCGGCCTTGGGAGGAATCACCGGCACGACGCCGCTGGCGAGCAGTTGTTCATTGCGCTCGATCTGGTAATACGCCGTATCGGCAATGAGTCGATCGATCTTACCGACTTGCGGCAACAGCAAATCGAGGCCGCTACTGTCTCCAGTGCCGGTATCGGTGATTTCCACTGCCAGTACGTCGCCTTCAGCATCCATGGCCAGATGCATCATGCGCCATGGCGTACGCTCAGCTTTCTTGCCGTATTTCTTTTCGTACCATGCGCCGGCATGAGAAAAGCGCAAGCCCGTGCTGTCCACTATCACCGTCACCGGCTCGCCTTCATTGAGGCGCTCAGCCGCGCGCACGCACTTCCTGCGCACCGTGATGTCCAGCGAAGCAAACAGGTCCGACAGATGGCCAAAGCTGGGTACGGGCAGCTCGACGCCACGCCCGCGCCAATAGTCGTGCATGAAGCCCGCGAATTCCCGCAAACCCATCCGGTACATGCGATACAGCATAAACAGCAAGTTTGAGATAGCCCCTTGATTCACCGGACACGGTCTCTGTTTCTGGATGAACCCACTTCAGGGGTAGATCCCATCACCCGGCGCGAATTCTGGACCCACATCAACGGACTGGCCCGCAAGGGCGTGACCATCATGGTCACCACCCACTTCATGGACGAGGCCGAATACTGCGATCGCGTGGCCATGCTGTCGCGTGCGCAACTGATTGCGCTGGATACGCCCGACGCGCTCAGTATGAGCTCCATTAACCGCATCCTATTTGCCTAGAGGGAAGTCGTGCACAGTTGACTGGGTGATGATTGAAAACGGAGTCGAGGATGTCGGAAGCGGTAGCGCAGTGGGCGGGCCACTTGGAGGCGATCGAGGCCGAGGGTACCGCGCTCAAGCGTTCGGCGATCAGCCCAGAACGGCCCGACCCGACGATGGAGGACGCCTTCATTCACCTGGTGGAGTCGGCGGACCGCGAGATGGAGGCCACCATATGAACGGCGCCACAATGCACAAAGACGGGAGTGGCCCCCTGCAGACCGACTTGCGCCGTTTTGATCTGCGGCGCTTGATGGCACTGGTGACCAAGGAAAGCTACGGGCTCGTTTGCGCTCCTGCTCGCCAGTCTGGTGCTGTTCATCCTGTCGGTGGTCGGCATCGGTCTGATGATTTCCGCGGTCAGCATGACGCAGCAGCAGGCCATCCTGGGGGCGTTCGCCATCGGCGTGCCGGCGGTGCTGATGTCCGGCTTTGCGACGCCTGTGGAAAACATGCCCGTCGTCCTGCAATGGCTGGCCCAGGCCATTCCGCTGACCCACTTCCTCATCATCGTCGAAGGCAGCTTTCTCAAGGCCATGCCGCCCGGTGACATTCTCGCCAGCCTGTGGCCGCTGGCGGTCATCGCCCTGGCCACGCTGACGATGGCCACCGTATTCGTCCGAGGACGCCTGCAATGAAATCCAAGCCCCGCACTCCCTTTCTTCGCGCAACCGTCACCGGCCTGACCCCTGGGCGCGCGCGTCCGCTCGCGCTGGCCCTGTCCTGCGTGCTGCTGACTGCCTGCGCAAGCGTGGGCCCCGACTACCGCGAGCCGCCGCCGGTCGACGTCGGCAGCGGCTGGAGCTTGCCGTTGGCAAGCGAATCCCAGTCCGCAGACTTGAGCCAATGGTGGTCTGCACTGGACGATCCCATCCTCGATCGCCTGATGGCCACGGCGCTGGCACAGAACCTGGATCTGCGCCAGGCTGCGGCACGCATCGATGAGGCACGCGCCCTGCGCGATCGTGTGGCCGGCGAGGCATTGCCCACCGCCGCCGCTGGCGCGAGCGTCAACCGGCGCCGTCAAAGCGAGAACGGCCCCTTGCCCGTAGGCTCGATCCCCGGCCTTGACGCCACGCAGACCATCTACGACGCGGGCTTCGACGCGGCCTGGGAGGCCGACTTGTTCGGGGCCAAGCGGCGCGCCCTGGAAGGCGCCAACGCCCGCCTGCAGGCGACCGAAGCCGAGGCACAGGGCATACGCATGCGCATCGTGGCCGAGGTCGCGCGCACCTGGTTCACCGCCGTCGGCGCCCGCTACGAGTTGCACGCACAACAGGCCACGCTGGATACGCTGCAGCAGACTTGGGAATTGGTGCGCCTTCGGCATGCGCTGGGCGACGCGTCGACCGCCGACGTGGAGGCGGCGTACGCCCAATGGACAGCAGTCAACGCGCTCATCCCGGATATCCAGGCGCGCCAGCGCGCCGCGGTACTCAGCCTGGGCGTGCTGCTGGGCGCACCGCCGGAGCGGGAGCTGGCACTGCTGGATGGCCCCTTGACGCCGAGCACGCTGCGGGCGCTGCCGGTGGGCGAGCGTGCCGACATGCTGCGCCGGCGCCCTGACGTACTGGCTGCGGAACGTCGCCTGGCGGCGAGTTCTGCCGACATCGGCGTGGCCACGGCCGAGTTGTTCCCCAAACTCTCCATTGGTGTCGGCGGCGGGTTCCAAGCGCTCAGTACGGGCGATTGGTTCGATGCATCCAGTTCGCGTTTTTCCATCCTGCCGCTGATTTCCTGGCGCCTGTTCGACGGCGGCCGCGTGCGCGCCGAGATTCGGGCGCGCGAGGCGGGGCAGCGGCAGGCCGCGCTGGCCTACGAGCAGGCCGTGCTGGCGGCGCTGGGCGACGCCGAACGCGCGCTGGGCGACTACCACGGCGGGCTGGACACACTGGAACGCCGTGGCATGGCACTGGATGCCGCGCGCACAAGCTACGGCCACGCCAAGGCGCGCTACGCGGCGGGCGACATTGCACTGGTCGAACTGCTGGCCGCCCAGCGAAGCCTGCACGAGGCCGAAACCGCAGCGGCACGCGCGCATACCAACGCCGCCGTGCAATTGGTGGCGCTGTACAAGGCCCTTGGTGGCGGCTGGGACGTATCCACGGCGGCATCCAGCGCAACCCATCTGCTGCGGGGCACTGCCGCCCCCGTCGCGTTTTCAAGCCGCTGATTCAACACAGGAGACCGTCATGCAAATCAACGTTGGAAATCTCGACCGCATTGTGCGCATCGTCATCGGACTGATTTTGCTCAGTCTCCCATTGTGGCTGGACTCATCTTGGCGTTGGCTGGGACTCATTGGAATCATGCCGCTCCTCACCGGCCTGGCAGGCCGCTGTCCTGGCTATCGCCTGCTCGGCCTCAGCACTTGCCCGATGCGAAAACCCGAGTGAACGCCCTATGAAACTCAGTTTTTTGGGCGCAGCCCGAGAAGTCACCGGATCGTGCTTCCTGGTCGAAGCGGCTAATGTCCGCTTCCTGGTCGATTGCGGCATGGTTCAAGGTGGGCGTGTAGCAGCAGCACGCAACTACGAGCCGTTTGCGTTCGACCCGGCGTCCATTGACTTCGTCCTGCTGACCCACGCCCACATCGACCATAGCGGGCTATTGCCCAAACTGACGCGCGCCGGGTTCAAGGGGCCCATCTACGCCACGCCAGCGACGGTTGATCTGCTCGGGGTGATGCTGCCCGATAGCGCTCACATCCAGGAAAGCGATGCCAAGCGGGTTGCCAAGCGGTTCAAAGAGAAGACCGTGCCGCCACCCCTGTATACCCTGCAGGATACACACGAATGCCTGCAGCAGGTACGCGGCATCGAATACGACCGGGAGTTCGCACCCCGCGTCGGGGTGCGCGCCCGCTTTCGTGATGCCGGCCACATCCTCGGCTCGGCCATCGTGGAAGTGTGGATTACCGAGTACGGTTACCCCACGAAGATCGTGTTCAGCGGCGATTTGGGCCAGCCGGGACGCCCCATCCTGCGCGACCCGACACCCATCGAGGACGCGGACATCCTCGTCATCGAGTCCACCTACGGCGACCGCCGGCACAAGGATTTTTCGGCGACCGAAGCGGACATGATCGGCATCGTCGAGAAAACCCTGTTCGAGCGCGGCGGCAATGTCATCGTTCCGGCCTTTGCGGTCGGCCGAACCCAGGAGGTGCTCTACCACCTACATCGTCTCACCTGCGAAGGGCGTCTGCAGCGTCCAATGGTGTTTGTCGATTCGCCGATGGCCACCGAGGCCACACGCATCACGCGTGAGCATCTCGAATTGTTCGACGAACAGGCGAAGCGGTTGGCCGGATGGCATGCGCGCGGCGAGAACCTCCCGTATCTGGATTTCACCGCGAGCGCTGAGGAGTCCATGGCGCTGAACCGGATTCGCTCCGGGGCCATCATTATTTCTGCCAGCGGCATGTGCGATGCGGGGCGTATCCGGCACCACCTGCGCCACAACTTGCCACGCCGCGAATGCAGCATCTTGTTTCCCGGTTTCCAGGCGCAGGGGACGCTTGGCCGGCGCCTGATCGAGGGGGCCGAACGTGTACGCATCTTCGGTGAGGACATCCCGGTACGTGCGGCGATCCACAGCGTGGACGGCCTCTCGGCGCATGCCGACCAAAAGGCGCTGCTGGATTGGGCCCGTGCTTTCATTCAAGCACCGGCGCAAACCTTCGTGGTGCATGGGGAATCGTCGGCCGCGCAAGCCTTCGCTGAACTCTTGCAGCAGCAACTCGGCTGGCAGGTCACGGTGCCCGAGTATGGCCATGCGCTGCGCTGGCCGGACTTTCTGGCGCACGAGTGATGAAACCTGCAGAAGATCTCGCTGAACGCCTGCGCGCCATCCGCGAGTCACCAACATACCGTCTTGCGTACGAAGACATCGAGCTGCTTGGCCAGGACGAACTGCGGCCGCTGCGACTACAACTCGAACTGCTCAAACCTGAGCGCATCCTGCACGAGCAAGGCATTCACTCGACGGTAGTGGTCTTCGGCAGCGCACGCGTGAGCGATGCCGAGACGGCAGAAGCCCGCCTTGGCGCGCTGGAGCGTCAGGCGCTCGTCACTCCGGAGAATGTCGGGCTGAGGCAAGAGCTTGCGCGAGCCAATCGCCGGGTCGAACAGGCACGTCACTACGAGCAAGCGAGGCGTTTCTCGGGCCTTATTTCGGCGCGTTTCCAGCAGCAAAACCGCCGTGATTTCGTCGTCGTCACCGGGGGTGGGCCCGGCATCATGGAGGCCGCCAACCGCGGTGCTTTCGAGGTTGGCGCACGTTCGATTGGCCTCAACATCACGCTGCCCCACGAACAGGCACCCAACCCCTACATGTGCCCGGATTTGGCGTTCCGATTCCACTATTTCGCGCTGCGCAAGATGCACTTCTTGTTGCACGCCAAGGGCTTGGTGGCATTCCCGGGTGGCTATCGAACGCTCGATGAGCTGTTCGAGGTGCTCACCTTGATCCAGACCGGAAAGATGCAGCGTATTCCGGTAGTGCTGGTCGGCCGTGCATTCTGGCATCGCGTAGTTGATTTCGATCTTCTGCTCGACGAAGGCTATGTCTCTCCATCCGATCTCGACTTGTTCACCTGCGTAGACAAAGCAGAGGAAATCGTCAGTGCCCTCGAACGCTTTTACGTCACCAGGGCAGCAGGCGATGGGGCAACATGATTGGCATCGACGGGTATCGCTGGAGCCTGCGCGGCACCAAAGTGCAGCAGCCGATGCAGTGCTGTCAGCAGCACGTTGAAAATGACCCAGCGGCAGCACATTGGATTTGACCCACCCGGGTAGGATGGGCCCTTTTTGGAGGGCCAGTGCTTACAAGGGAGGTAATCGTGGAAATACGTGTGTTGGCCCGCCAAGGATTAGGAATCCGGGAGATCTCGCGGGAACTGGGGCTGTCGAGGAACACCGTGCGCAAATACTTACGCAGTTGTGCTGAGCAGGATCGTGCGCCGCGATCGGGGCGCACGCAGAAGCTCGATCCGTTCAAAACCTATCTGCATGACCGGGTTCGCGCAGCGCATCCGGCCTGGCTGCCGGCGACCGCGCTGCTGATCGAGATTCGCGCGATGGGTTATGACGGAGGCCTGACGCGGCTGCGGGTCTATCTGCGGTCGCTGAAGTCGATCAAGGCGCCGGAGCCACTGGTACGTTTCGAAACCGATCCGGGGCAGCAGATGCAGGTCGACTGGATCGTGTTGCGACGTGGCAAGCTGCCGCTGTCGGCATTCGTTGCGACGCTCGGTTACAGTCGGGCGAGTTACGTCGAGTTCGTGACCGACGAACGATTGCCGACGCTGCTGGGATGCCATGAGCGCGCGTTCGACTTCTTCGGTGGGGTTCCTCGCGAGGTCCTGTACGACAACGTCAAGACGGTGGTGATTGGCCGAGACGCCTATGGTCCCGGACTGCATCGCTATCAACCGGCCTTCCTCGACTTTGCGAAGCACCACGGCTTCGTGCCGCGCCTGTGCAAGCCCTACCGAGCGAAGACCAAGGGGAAGGTTGAGCGCTTCAACGGATACCTGCGCCGCAGCTTCTACAATCCGCTGGCAAGCCGGCTCGCTCAGGATCGCCTCTCGCTTGACGCGACCACGGCGAACGCCGAGGTCGTGCGCTGGCTGAGAGATGTCGCCAATGTGCGCATCCACGGCACGACTGGACAGTCGCCGCTCGAGCGTCTCCTGCTTGAGCAACCGAAGCTGCAGCAGTTGCCGGAGCCGTGGCGCGCGAACCTGCCGTCAGCTTCCGTGCCGACGATGCCACCGCCGTCGCGGTTCGATGATACGCCGCTGCAGCATCAGCTGTCAGTGTATCAAGCCCTGCTGACGGAGGCACGTTGATGGACATCCAGCACGAACGTATCCTCGAAGCCTGTCGACAACTGCGGATCGACACGATGGGCGAGCAGTACAGCATGTTGGCAGCTCGCGCGGCAGCGAACCAACTCACGTTTGCCGACTTCTTCGAGGCGCTGTTGAAATCTGCGATGGACGCGAAGCACACGCGGACCAAATCCATGTTGCTGCGCACGGCCGGCTTCCCTGTGCTGAAGACGCTGGAGGAGTTCGACTTTACGTTTGCTCACGGCGTTGCCAAGAAATCGGTGCTGGAGCTGTCGTCGATGGCCTTCGTCGAGCGCGCCGAGAACATCGTGTTGCTCGGGCCGAGCGGCCTTGGCAAAACGCATCTGGCGATCGCACTCGGTTACATCGCAACGCAGATGGGGATCAAGACGCGCTTCATCTCTGCGGCGGATCTCGTCATTGCCTTGGCCGCCGCTTCCCGGCAGGATCGATTGGCCGACTTCCTGAAGCGCAACATCATGAACCCACGGCTGTTGATCATTGATGAGGTCGGCTATCTGCCGCTCGGCCGGGACGATGCCAATCTGTTCTTCCAGGTGATCGCCAAGCGGTATGAAAAGGGTTCCGTGATCGTAACGAGCAACTTGCCGTTCGGGCAATGGGACCAGACGTTCGCCGGAGATCAGACGCTCACGGCCGCGTTGCTCGACCGCCTCCTGCATCACAGCCATGTTCTACAGATCAAAGGCGAAAGCTACCGACTGAAGGACAAGCGAAAAGCCGGCGTGATCCGATCCCGTGCATCCGAAAGTGCTGAACAGCAACTGGAGATGCACGCGTAAGTGATGATCAGCAACATCGTTTGACCCTGGGTCAGGCGAAACCGATGGCCAGCAACTGACGCTGACCCAGGGTCACGCAACATGCTGGGCATCAACTTGGTGACCCAGGTGGGTCAAATCTAATGTGCTGCACAACGGCCCAAGTGGGTCACTTCTAAGTTGCTGTTGACAGTGCGTCACCTTGTTGATTGCGGGTGCATTGTTCAGCCCGATCTCTACTTTCGGTTCCGAAGTCTCGCTCTCTACAAATCCTTCCTCCTGCTCGCCAGAGCAATCCCTGCGCTGGCGGGGCGGCACCCTGCGTCTGGAGAACGATTTGTTCACCGGCTCCGATCGCAACTACACCAACGGTGTCGCGCTAACAGCAGTCTCACGCGATCTGCAAGGCGGGCTCCGTCCGGAGTGCCTGCCCCAGCCGATTGGTTTGTACGCCCGCTTCATCGGCTGGGCTGATCCAGGCTTCTGGCACGAAGCCGGCGCCCACTCGTCGTCGCAAAACCTCGTTGTGCGCTTTGGCCAAGCCATGTACACGCCCGAGAACAAGACGCGCACCGATGTGATTCCAGATGACCGA
The DNA here is from genome assembly GCF_037026685.1 of Orrella sp. JC864. Lineage (NCBI taxonomy): Bacteria > Pseudomonadati > Pseudomonadota > Betaproteobacteria > Burkholderiales > Alcaligenaceae > Orrella > Orrella sp. JC864. The sequence continues at coordinate 73,883 of NZ_JBANET010000002.1, forward strand.
CCGTACGCTGGTTTGCTCTACCTGGGTTTGGCGTGGAATCGCCGCATCCACCCACAAGCTGCCAGCTACGAAATGCTTGACGTGCGTGAGTTGACCCTGGGCGTGATCGGCCCCTGGTCGCTGGCCGAGCAATCTCAGGATCTGGTGCATCGCGCACGCGGCATTGAGCGCTTTCGCGGCTGGAACAACCAGTTGCGCAACGAGCCGGCATTTCAGATGGCCATGGAGCGCAAGTTCAAGCCGTACACGGAGGGTGCCGTCCGTCCTGGATGGGGCAGCGACGTGATCGGCAGCTATGCCTTGCGGGTCGGAAACATCGAAACCGCCGCCAGTACCGGCGTGGAGTTTCGCGCGGGCTGGAACATACCGAACGACTTCGGCAGCTATCCGATCCGCCCTGGCGCGGAGAACCGCCCGCCCTCTGGTGTTGCCGATCTGCGCACGACAACGCCGCAATCGGTCCTGGCGCCCAAACCTGGGGCACATGTCTTCCTGAGCCTGGAGGGTAAAGCCGTCGCCTGGGACTTCTCACTCGACGGAAACATGTTCCGGCATAGCCATCATGTCAGCCGGCGGCCTTGGGTCGCGCAAGCAGCTCTCGGCATCAGTAGCCAATGGATCGTTGCTGGACGTGGCGTGCGGCTCGCCGTGATGCGCGTTTGGAGAACCCGCGAGTTCGACCAGCAGGCGGGCCATCACGCATTCGGATCGATCGCGCTGAGTCTGGAATTTTGAGGACACCTGCAACCATTCGTTAGACCCAAAGCATTCGTCACAACATCAATGGAGAAATTCGTGAACCAGCCCCTGAAACCCAGATCGTTCTTCACCGTCTCGCTGTCCGTGCTCTTGGCAACCTTCGCCACGGCACTCGGTGCGCAGTCCGTAGAGGCGGCAAAGCCAATGGCGCTTCGTACCATAATGGAAAGACTCGGTCGCGACATGCAAGCCGTCACGGGCGCGATCTCCAAAGAAGACTGGCCACTGGTCGCCGAGCTAGCACCACGAATCGCCAAGCATGCCGAGCCGCCCATGTCGGAAAAGATGCGCATCCTTGCCTGGCTTGGGGCAGACGCTGGAAAGTTTCGGGGTCTTGATGGACAGGTCCATGACGCCGCGACCGCCATGGGCGAGGCTGCACAGCGGAATGACGGCCAAGCAGTCATCGCGGCTTTCTCCAAAACCCAGCAAAGCTGCCTAGCCTGCCACCAGAGTTACCGTCGCTCGTTCGTGGAAAAGTTCTATGGAAGCCGCTAGCAAGGGATGGCTACACCTGTTGACGGAAGACTAACTTCTATCCAATCGATATACCTCGACGAATTCCGAGTTCCCAGGAAGCCGATCCTTTGTGAATGGTCGCAGCGAGTTGCTGTCCCAACCGCTGCTCGATCACCGGCTTCCACGGCACCAGGCTGAACCCCATGCCGTCATCGAGCATCGCGTAGCGCCCGCTAGCGAGCATGACGGAACGCCTGTAGATGCCAGCCACGCGTTGGCCGTCGGACACGGGCCGGTGCTCCAAGCCGGTTTCGGCCGCAATGTCCTTGGCGGCCTGCGCCAATTCCCGATTGCGCAGCGTGCCCAACAGGTTCCGGGCCAGGATTACGCGCTGCCCACGGCGCTCGGCCAGCCCCTGTTCGGCCAGGAAGTCGGCGCGCTGCTGCATCGCTTGTTTGGCCTCGCTGCCAAAGCCCAGGTTGCCAAGGCCCGAGCCGCCGCCGATCAGTTGGTGGTCGAGCCAGGTGGCCCCCATCACGCGGGCCTGCCGCTCGATAGGCAGGTGCGATTTCAGTTCCACCGCCACGCCGCCCAGGCGCTGCGCGTCGTAGCGGCGGCCCTGCTCGGGCAGGTCGCCCGGCACCTTCCACAAACCTTCGGCCACGCGCTCCACGATGCCGGCCCGGCGCAGGGCTTCAAGGCGGCGAACGTGAGCCGCGACGATTTCCTGCGGATCGCGCCCATGCGTGGCCCGGCCTTGCTCAATCGCCAGGTGATGATCGGTGCGATACAGGCCATCGCTCGCCAGTGCAGCGATGTTCTTGTCGGCCGCGCGCACGTCGGCCGAACCCTTGACCTCCACCACGGCGCCGGTCGGATAGTTCGCCAGCTCGTCGCGGGCGTTGAGCGCGACGTAGTGGGCCTTGCCGTCCACGCCGTCGATGACCAGGTAGCCCCGGTCGCGCAGCTCGTCGGCCAGCCCCTTCGCGGCCACGCGGCCGAGAATGGTGCGGTCGTCGTCGCCCGGCTCGAACACCGCCAGCTCGCGCGGCTGGCCGCGCATGGCTCGCTGCATGGTGCGGATGATGTCGCCACGCTCGCCCAGGGCGCGCAGGGTCTTCTCCGCGTCGGCATGGACGACCCAGGTGCCCGGCCGCAGCTCGTCGGCCAGGCCCAGGCGCTGCAAGCGTTGCAGGCGGCCGATCAGCGGCAGGCGCTGGCGTTGCAGCATCGGTTCGTTGAAGCGTTCGGTCTGCACCCGGCCGTCCTCGCCGGCCTCGCGTTGGAGGGTGCGGTCGAGGCTCGTCCACCGCTCCTGTTCCACCTCGCGCTGCAAGGTCTGCTTGATCTCCAGCTCGGTGCGCGGCCCCAGCCATTCGGTTGCCAGTTCGGCGGCGCGATGGCGGAAACCATCGGTGATGTAGTCGCCCGCGATGATGAGGTCTTTGCCGGTGTCGTCGCGCCCGCGCACGACGATGTGCGTGTGCGGGTTGTCGGTGTTCCAGTGGTTCACGGCCACCCAATCGAGGCCCGTGCCCAAGTCGGCCTCCATGCGGCCCATGAGATGCCGCGTGTAGGTGCGCAGGTCTTCGAGTTCCGCGCCATCCTCGGGCGAGAGGATGAAGCGGAAGTGGTGCCGGTCATCCGCGCAGCGTTCCTTGAAGCCGTCGAGGTCGGCAGCATCGGTCTGCGGCCCGTAGGCTTGGCCCGGCTCGCCATCGCGGCCCACGCCATCGCGCTCGATGTAGCGCAGGTGCTTGGCGAGCGACTGCGGACTGGCCTGGCGCTGGTTGACCAGCAGCGTCTTGATGGTCACGCGCCGCGACATGGGCGTGAGCTTCGCCCCCGCGAAGCGCGCCGCCGTGTGGCCGCGACCCAGGCGCGAGCCGGGCCGCTGGACGGTGCCCCTCCCGGTGCCGCCAGTCGTCCCAGGACGGCGCACCGAGGACTTGCCGCCGCTGGCCTTGCCCGCCTGCTTGAGCACCTTGGAGACGAAGCCCTGGCCTCGGTTCTTCGGGGCGCTGGGGCGGATGCGGAAATCATCATCGCGGCGGTCGGTCATGGTTATGCCCTCTGCAACCTCTGGCGTGTCCGGTCGTGCAAAGCACGCGGACATGCCTGCATTGGCGCGGGCCTCGCGCCACAAGCGGCACGGCGGCGAAGCCGCTGCGTGCTGCGCCACCCCCACGTGCAGACTGGCTTTCGACGCGGCCCGGTGCCGCGTCCTTTTGTCTTGCCTTCCGCCTTTGCCCCTCGCTGGCGCTCCGGGCAGCGGCGGCCCGGCGGTGCTGCTGCGCGAGCAGCCAGCGCGCCGGCGAACGCGGCGACGGCCATAGGCCGGGCGCGTTCGAGGCAAGACGCCTGCACGTTGGACGGCTGCGCCGAAGGCAGCGCGAAGTGCGGTGCGAATGCACCCGCACTGCACGCGCGACGACACGGCGACGGCCAGCAGAGCGACACGCCCGATGGCACGACAAGATGCACGGCAACGTGCAGCGAGTCGGCGGCCATCATGGGCGGGATTCCAGCCAGACTGGATGCGCGACCCCGATCACGGCGGATGCGCTGACCGGCCCGAAATACCGGCTGTCGAACGACGCCGGGTTGGTCACACTCAAGAGGAACAGTTCGCCGGATTCGAGGCGGCGGCATTGCTGCCAGGATGGCAGCGGCCGGCCCCAGCGGTCGGCAGGCAGCACGGCGGCCGAAGGCACGCCGTCGATGCGGACGACGCGGCCAGTGCTGCACACCTCCTGCGGCGCGACGGCGCCCACGCGCTTGAGCAGCGGCACGCGCGCCGGCAGGTAGCCGCGCTGCGCGGCCAGCGCGGCGGCGTCTGGCGGCAGCGTGGTCAGGACGATGCTGCCCACGGACAAGGGACGTGGCGGCGAGTCGGTGCCGTGGCCTTGCGGATCGACGCGATACCAGCCGACCGCCACGCTGTCGGACGGGTTGTAGATCAGGCGCGGCAGCGGATGCACGAAGGACGCCCAGGCGAGCGCAGCGAGGCCGCAGGCGGACAGGCCCGCCAACACGAGGCGAGCGCGCAGGCGCGAGCGAGGATGCGGCGGGATGCCGGTTGCGCTGGCAACGGCGGATGGAAGCGTCATGGCAGCGTCCTCCCGGTTAGCCAGGCAGCGTGCCGCTCGGCGGTGTATTCGGGCAGCGGCAGGCGTGCAGCGAGCCGGTTGGCGAGCGTGCGCCAGTACGCGGGCGAGACAGCGGCGGGCGCGATGCCCAGCGCCTCGATGGCGTCGATGCACTCCAGCACCGCGCGCACCTGGTTCTCCCCTTCGGCGTGGAGCAGCAAGCGCGCCCCCGGCTGCACGCCGGGGATGCGCTGCGCTGCATCCAGCGGCGTGCAAGCCTGCATCACCATGAGCTGCCAACGCACAGTGCCGTAGTCGTTGGCCTGCCAGCGGATACGGCACAACATGGCGCCCGGCAGGAACACCGCGCAACGGCGCCAGCGGTCGAGCTGGTGCGTGCGCGCAGGTTCGCCGAAGCGCAGGTAGAGCTTGAAGCGTGGTTCGATGTAGGCCAGCGCCACGCGCGTCAGCGGCGCGCTGGCAGGCTGGCCGGCAAGTGCAGCCGTAGCCGCGCCAGCGGCAGGCGAAGCGGATGCAGTCATGGTGCGTTCTCCCTGCGGTGCTCTGGAAACTCCCGCTCCAACAGGCCACGCAGCAGGTCGGCCACGGTCACGCCTTGCGTGAAGGCCGACACCTTGATGCGTGCCCGCATCGCGGGCGTGATGTCGAGAGTCAGACGGGCGGTGTAGAGGTCGCCCTTGCCCAGCGCATCGGCGTCGCCCTGGCGAATCCACGCCTCGGCGTGCGGATTCGCGGGCGGACGCGCGCCGATGCCGACGCGCTTTGCCGTGCGCTTGCTGTTCGATGGCGGCTTCGCGGTCATGTCGGCCACCGCAGCAATTCGTCCACCAGCGCAGTGATTTCGCGTGCGGCGGCGCTGTCGGGTGCCGTCTCGCGTGCAAGCCGGCCAGCGGCCACGCTATCGGCGAACACGATGCGCTGATGCACTTCCGCGCGCAGCGCAGGAAGCGGCTGGTCGGCGAGTGCCTGGCGTGCTTCGCGCCCGATCACGGTGGTACTGACGCGCCGATTGATGACGAAGGCCGCGCGCAGCGCAGGCCGAAATACCTGCGCCTCGCGGATCAGCGCCACCATCTCAGCGCTGGCCCACAAGTCGTAGGGGCTGGGCTGCACCGGGATCAGCACGCGCTCGGCCGCCAGCAGCGCGGAGCGCGCCAAGGCGGCGATGCGCGGCGGGCCGTCGATGACGACGTGATCGGCCCGCCTGGCGAGTTCCGGCGCCTCTTGGTGCAGCGTTTCGCGTGCGAGGCCCACGGCGCTGAACAGCCGTGGCAAGCCTTGCTGGCTTCTGCGCTGCGTCCAGTCCAGCGATGAGCCCTGCGGGTCAGCGTCCAGCAGGACGACGTGCTGGCCGCGCATCGCCAACTCGCCGGCGATGTGCGTGGCGAGCGTGGTCTTGCCGACGCCGCCTTTCTGGTTGAGCAGTGCGACGATCATGGCCTGGCCCTCCATGCTGGAAAGCCGGGCTTTTGCTGCTGCGTTTGTGGCCGCGGGGTGGTTGTCCACCGCAGCGGCGTTTCCCTACTAAAAGTTAGAGAAACTAAGTTAGGGAAGTTAGAGGACGCGCAAACCCAGTGCTGGCGCGGGTTTGCGGCCGATCGGCACGCCTGATAGCACGATAGTCCCACGCCTGATAGCACGATACCCCGCACGCCTGATAGCACGACACCATTCACAGGCTTTCCCGGAGTTATCCCCGTGCCGTCTGCGGCACGGGCCGGAACGTCAGCAGTTCCATGCCGTTGTCGGGCATCCGCTCGATGCCCAGGACGTAACCGGGCAGCGACTGCCGCGCGACGAGCGCGCGCAGATCGCAGGCGAAGTCGTAGGGCTTCGCGGTGCTGCCGGACTTCTGGTGCAGATAGCGAAAGTCGAACTGCCAGCCGTATGCCTGCTTGCCGCCGTGCTTGCGCACCAGGCGGTACAGCCACCGCTCGATGCCGCCGGTGAGCCGGAAATACGCCGGGTCGATGGTCAGCACCAGCGCGGCGTCGAGCACGCCGGCAAAGAACCAGTCCGGCAGGATCAGCTCGATGCCCAGCGGCGTGCCGCTGGCATCGGCCAGTTCCTTCCATTCGTTGATCCACGAAAAGCGGTGCAGGCGCCGGCCTGTTGTCTCGCGGATGGACGTGGCCACCGTGGTCGATTGCAGGCGATCCAGCGCGGCCTTGAGGCGCTGGTAGTCTCGCAGCGACTTGCCGCGCCCGATGAAGCGCAGGATCTCGTAGGGCGTCGCGCGCATCAGCCGCGACGGGCGCAGGCCCGCGTCCTTCGCTTCCACGATCTGCGAGGCCGCCCATATCAGCACGTCCGCATCCCAAATCGTGGCGATGCCGTGCTCCTGCGTGCCCTCTACGCGGATCGTCACGTTGCCCGCGCGGAAGTCGATGGGTTTGACCCGCTTGGACTTGCCGAGCGAGAAGAACGGATAGGCCATCAAGTCCTGGCTGTCGCGCGGCGCCATGTCGCCGGGCAAGGCGCGGAACAGGTCGAGCTGTTCGCGCTCCTGCAACGACCGCTGCCGGAACGGCAGCGCGGAGCTGGACATGGTGATGGCCTGCCGCGCGCCGCCGATCAGCGCGCACGGCTGTCGGCCGAGTGGTGCTCGGCGTACTCGGGATCGGAAGTCGTCTCGAAGCTGCGATCGGCGGCCCAGGCATCGAGGTCGGCCACGGCGTACATGACGCGCCGGCCGAACTTGCGAAAGCGCGGACCACCACCGATCACGCGCTGCTTTTCCAGCGTGCGCGGCGACAGCCGCAGGTACTCGGCGGCTTCGTCGTTGGTGAGATAGCGTTGGGGCTGCGCGGCAGCGGTCGAGACAGTGGCGGCAGGCCGCAAAGGAGCGGGACGCATGGTGTGAACCTCCATAGCTTTCAAAGCTCCGGCCACACAGCGCAACCGGATGGAGGCAGTCTCAGAAAACCAAGCTGTCCTGCTCAGGGCCGTTTTGCGTCGTCCTCAAAACGACCCTTCTCAAGCGGCGGAAGCTGTGCTAGGCGGCGATAGCCGCCGCGCATCAGCGCATCGCCGCGCCGTACCAAGCGGCGTACCTTGGAGCGCAGGCCGCCGTCGCTGTACCAATCGGCTGCGGCATCGCCGCCGAACAAGCCTTCGGCCACCTCGCGCAAGGACGCACCCGCTAGGGTTGCGTCGAGCGCCTGCAAGGTGTGTAGCTCAAGCAGCGCGGCGGGTGCCGGCCTGGGCTTCGCAGAAGCCAGGGCCGCGCCGAGCGCATGGTTGCGCGCAGGTGCGGCGGCGCCGCCGCGGCGGGCATAGGCGACAGCCATCCCGTCTTCCAGGCCGGGCGCCAGCGCGAAGCGCAGGCAATGACCTGGGCTGTGCGCCATCAGCGCCAGCCCTTTGCCGTCATGGAGCAGTTGCTTGTGCCCGGCAATGCGCCAAAACGTGAACGCGGGAGCATACTGCGGCGGATCGGCGTCGGGATAGAGCTGCACCACGGCCACATGGCCGGGCAACCAGGCTGGATGCGCGTCGCGCGCATCCAACGCCGGATCTTCCAGCAGGCGCAAGCCCCAGCGATGCGCCGCCTGCTGCGCGGCTTTCGGCCGGCGATGATGGCGCAGCCAGTCGAGCCGGTAATCGGGGTTTCTGCGCAGATATTCCCAGGCCGTCCCAAGGTCGTCCAAGTGCAGCACGTACAGATACGCGGCAGTCGGATACCAGTGCTCGGCGCTGCGATCGACCATGACGCAACCTCCCTGCGAACAGGACTGGCCGCGACGGAAGAACTACGTGCTACATCGGTGTCATCAGAACGAAATGGGTTAAGGGAATAGTTGGGCTGTCAAGTCCGACTGGCTCCGATGCGTTGCGGTATTCGTCTCAATGCTGCGGCGGCAGCGTCCCTCCCGTGGGACGCCGTACAGGCCAGCCTGCCGCAGTCCGCGTCAGGCATCATGTCCGTTTGGATCAGACTGGCGCGGCTACGCCGCAAGAATCTCGATTGAGACCTGCCCGGTATGACACCAGACTGAAAAAGTCACAGTAGGCTGTGTTCAGTCCGGGATAGCCCCGTCGCGCTCGGCCAGCCGGGTGTATTCCGACAGCGTGCGCGTGGGCCGGAAGTAGCGGTCGCGCATCACGGGCTGCTGATGCGGCCCGACGATGCCAGCCAGCTCGGACAGCTTGACGGTTCCTTGCGCCGGCATTCCGATTCCCAGGTCGATGAGGCCCCAGGCGGTGTCGCCATCGGCGGGATCGAGTGCGGCCAGCAGCCAGGTCACATGCGCGTCCGGCGTGAACAGCCGCACCACGGGCACCGGGTCGATGGCCTGGCCGGCGGCACGAGCCTCGCCGTTGGCGAGCAGTTGCGCGCGCTCCGGGACGGTGGCGAGTGGCTGGGGCATGGTTGGCAATCCCACAAATCCAATGATGCACGGATGCGGTTTCACGCCCAAGCGCAGAACCGCCAAACCGGATTTACGCCTTCGTGTGCAAGCACGGATGCGCTTGCGTGGCTTTGCTGGAACCAGCAAATGCGGATTTCCGTAAAGGCACGAAAACGTAGAACACCAAATGAACACTATAGATTGTAGCCCTATAGGGCGCAATGGGCTGTCATCTTGGTTTTTCGAGGGAAACCATAGGTGGCGGCTGGGAACTCATTGGCGAAGGCGTTGAAGACAGTCAGGAAGGCGCGTGGCTTGAGCCAGGAAGCCTTCTCTGACGTGTCCAGCCGCACCTATATGAGCACCCTCGAACGCGACCTGAAAAGCCCGACCCTGCATAAGCTGGCCGAGCTGTGCGAGGTGATGGAGATCCACCCGCTCACGCTGCTGACGCTGGCCTACGCGGGCGACAGCCCGCACAAGGCCGACGAGCTGCTGGCGCAGGTGCGCCGGGAGCTGGAGGCGGTGCTGAAGGAGCGCGGCGCGGCGAAGCCGCGCGCGTGACGTGGTGATGTGCTGCGAACAGCAGCACAGCGCCCCGCCGCGATGGGCGGGGCGCTGCGGCGGTCACGCCGCCTGGGGCTTGCTGCGCGACCAGATCAGGTCGTGCGTACCGTCCTCGCCTTCGATCAGGCGGGCATAGACCGGAGCCGGGAACGAAGGATCGTCGAGGGTCACGGACTTGTATTCCCGCCCGGCCTCGCTGGTCTTGTTCCACGCCGCGCCGATGTCGTGGCCGGCGGCTTGGAGGCGGAAGTCGGGGGCGTTCTCGCTGCTGCCCTTGTCGTTGGGAACCAGCTTGACCTTGACGTTGAGCGTCAGGGTGCGCAGCGTGCCGGTGAAGCCGTCTTTGTCTGCGGTGAAGGTGCCGATGTTGGCCATGATGATTTCTCCTTTCGGTTGAACAAGGTTCGCGCCCATCGCGTCCTTGTTGTGATCCGGCCGGCGGGGGACGGGCTGGCTGCACCGCTTGCGGTCGAAACGCAGTGGAGAGCCTGGAGGCGAAAAGAATTTGCTGCGCGAGGAAGCCGCGCAGCGGCGGGGAAATTGTTTTCGCCGGACGGTTGCAGCCATGAAGCCCGAGGCGCAGCCGCGCCCCGCCAGGATTCACAACGAGACAAGGACGCCTTGGGCCGAACCGCTCCGAAAGGAGATGGGGCCGACTCGGCATCCCCGCCCGAAGGCTTCGCCGGCTCGCCCGCTGACGCGGGCCAGGTCAACCACCCGACGACAGGCGAGAACGCCCCTGCCGCACCTTGCGGCGCCGCTCTTGAGGCGTGGCGTGGAAGCTCCATAGCGATGCCGGGCGGGTTGTCCGTGAACCTCCTTCGTGACGTGATGGGCAGGCACCGCCAGCGTTGAGGACGGCATGCACCTGCACAACCTGCCGCAGCAAGCGCCAGCGTGTTCGCCAGCGCCCCGTCCGTCGCGGCGGGGCGCGGGCCGGGCCGATCCGGCGCAGCCGGTTCGGCGGCATCGAGGGGCGCCAAGCATCGCGCGGCGGGGATAGCCCGCAGGGCTTTCCCCTGGAGGCAAGCGAAGCGCGCAGCGCCGCAGGCGCGAAGGCGTGAGGGATTGAAGCCGAATGGGCCGTGACGGCAAAGACGGCACGGGGCGTAGCCCGAAAGCCCGGCGGCGCTGCGCGCCGACACGCCCAGGCCGTTCCAGATTTCCAAGCAGGAAACGCGGACATGCCTCTGATGAAATGGGCGCGGCTTACGCTGCGGGGTATGCACGCGGCAAGCCGAAAACTGCGGGTGATTCCTGCGCACTGCGGGCGCTTCGGCTTGCAGGCCCATGCGGGCCTGCCATCGCCGGGCGGGAAGCCCGGTCACGTCAACGCCGCCGCCTGAACTGCCGTGATGGCGGCGGCGTTCCGATTCGGCTGTGGGCTTGGAACACCGGGCGCGGCCACTGCCGCGCCCGGATTTTGCGTCCACCGCGCCCAGGACGGTACGGCCTGGGCGCGGTGCTGATCGCGGTTATCCCTTCGTCTCGATGAGCCACCACACGGCACGCGGCAAGGCGCGGCCTGTGATGGGATGAATGTCGGTGAGGTCGGCGCGGGCTGTCCAGCCCGAGGGCGGACGGTAGCCGCGCACGTCGCCTGCGCCGTGCCAGCGGCGGGCGCGCACAGTGCCGGGGGCGTAGATCGCCGCCATGCGCGGGCGGCGGGTGGTGGTGCGGGTCATGGGGGCTTCTCCTTCCAGCGAAGCGCCCCGGTCGAGGCCGGGGCGCTTGCCTTCGGCGCGGGTCAAGCGGCCAGCGCCTCGGCGGGTTCATCCGCCATTGCTTCGGCATCTTCCGGGGCGTCCTGCTCCGGGCCTGCCTCCTGCGCGGCATCCTGCGGGCCTGCGGCCTTGAAGATGGCGGGCATCCAGCCCGTACCATCGGCCAGCCGCTCGGCCTCGCTGGCAATGTCGGCCTTCTTGAGCTTCGCCAGCCGGGTGACGGATTCCGGTGCGAACGCGCCCACGGCATCCAGAATCACGGCCTTCGGAACGTGCTTGAAGTAGCCTTCTGCGGTCGGCTTCCACCATGCGGCCATGTCGAGGCCCACGGCCTGCGCCAGTTCTGCGCCGGGCTGGTGCGGCGTGGCGCGAGGCGTCACCACGTCCACCGTGGAGGCCACGCACACGGCCAGCAGCCGCACCAGTTCGTCTTGCGACTTCGCCAGCAGCACGGCGAGCAGTTCGGCGCTGTCCTCCGGCAAGGCTTCACCTGCCACCTGTTGCAGTTCGCGCAGCGCCACGGCAGCAGGCGATTCCGGCCAGTCCGGGGCCATGCCTTCCAGCCGGTCTTGCGCCGTGAGGCGCACGCCGAGCGGCAGGCCATCGCCATAGGCGTCGGGCTGCAAGACGGTCTGCACCATGTCATGCACCAGCGCGGCCAGCGCGACGTGCGGATGCCGTGCGACTTCGATTTGCAGCGCCGCCGTGCGGTGGGCGCTCAATCGCTGCGCCAGCCGGTCGGACAGGCTCGCGGCCTTGGGCGCGTCGTCGGCGTCCTCGTGCTCGTCGTTGGCGGCTTCGCCTTCGGTGCTGCCGAAACCGCGCCGCAGCTTTTCCAGCGTGCGCAGCGCCTTGGCCTCGGCTTCGCGCAGCAGGCCGCGATGAATGACGGCCTCGCCGTTGCGGTCGATGGTGACGATGGCACCAGCCACCTCGCGCACCTCGGGCGCATAGCCTTGTAAGGCGTCCTCCGCGTCTTGCAGTTCCCCGACCACCTGATCGCGCCGCTGTTCCAGCTTCTCGGCCTTGGCCTCGTCCTCGGCGTCGCAGGCTTCTTCCAGTTCGGCGTCGATCTTTTCGAGGCGGGTTTCCAGCGAGGCGATGCGGCGGGCCTCGCGGGTGGTCGGCTCGCGGCGATGGCGCGGGGCGTTCTGGAACGCTTGCCGTTCCTCGTAGGCCAGATGCGGCACGGCCTCCACCCATGCCCAACCCTCGCCGCGCACGTCCTCGGCCAGCGTTGCCAGCTTGTCGCGCACCAGCGTTTCCAGCACTGCGGTATCGGTGAGGTAGGTTCCGGCATCGCCTTCCGCGAACAGGTCGCGGCGGATGCCGCCGCCTGCCTGCCGGTAGGTGTCCAGCCCGACGAAGCGCACCAGCGCGTGCGTGGCGTCGATTTCGCGCTCGGTCAGGCGCTCGCGCAGCTTGGACGGGCTGCGCTGCCATTCCGGCGCACCATAGAACGCGGCTTCCTGCGCGGCGTGGTCATCGGTGATGGTCAGGGCCATCAACTGTTCCAGCGTCACGCCACCGGCCCGGTAGTCGGCCATGAGACGCGGCGAGACGTTCGCCAGCTTCAAGCGGCGCTGCACCACCAGCGGGGACACGCCGAAGTCGGCGGCAATGTCCTCGACGGGCCGGCCTTCCTTGACCAGCGCGGCGAAGGCCGCGAACTGGTCGGCGGGGTGCATGTTCTCGCGCTGCACGTTCTCCGCGAGGCTGACGGTGCGGGCGGACGCATCGGCCACCAGCAGGCACGGCACTTCGTAGTCAGTGGGGATGCGCTTCTTCTTCGCCAGCAGCTTCAAGGCGGTCAGGCGGCGGTCGCCTGCCACCACCTCGTAAGCCTCGCCATCGGCGGATGCAATCACGATCAGGTTTTGCAGCAGGCCGATGCGGGCAATGCTCGCGGCCAGCTCGGGGATGGACTGGCGCGGGGTCGTGCGGACGTTGCGCTTGGAGCGGCGCGGCAACAGTTGCGACAGCGGAACCAAGATCAGGTTCTTGGTCGGATCGGCCACTTCCAGCGGTGCGGCGGCTTCGATGGCGACGGTTTCGGTTTTGAGTACAGCGTTCATGGTGATAACTCCTTGCGGTTGGGATGCAGCAGCGAGAGAAGCGGCAAGGGCTGCTGCCTGCCCCTGCCGCGTGGGGATTCAGGCTTTCAACTGGCGCAGGCCATCGGCCAGCAGCCACAGGGCGCGATTGAGGCGCACGCTTTGGTCGATGCCCTGCACGGGCCGGGTGGTCTGGCGGCGGCCATTCGCGGCGCGGGCGGACAGGCCGCCTTTGGTCAAGTTCTCCTGCGTGCGGTTGAACACGCTCCACAGGTCGCGGCGGTCGTCGTCGTGGCGGCGTGGCATCAGGATTTGCGATTCCGTGATGGGCGCGGGCTTGTCCTCGTCGTACTTCAACGCCAGCGCAGCGCGGGCGAACACTTCGGATTCCCCGGCGTCGAGCGTGATGGCGCGCATGGCATCGCGCGATTCCTGCGCCCGGTCGAAGCCGTGCAGGACTTCGTAAGCGCCTTCGATGACGTGCCCGGCTACGTCGCCCTTGTGCGGCACGCGCACGTCGGCCACGGTGTCGCCGCAGACAAGGCCATTGCTGCAAACGAAGCGGAACATCCCGGCCAGCATCTGATAGCTGCTGGTGCCGTCATGGGAGTTCAGCAGGATGATTTCGTTGGCCTCGCGGCCGTTGATCTGGCTGGCGTGGCGCAGCCGGATCATGTGCTTGGTGTAGTCGCGGCGGTCGTCGTGGCGCACGCGGGTTTGCGTCACCATGAAAGGCTCGAAGCCTTCCCCGCGCAGTTCTTGCAGCACGGTCGCGGTGGGGATGTAGCTGTACCGCTCAGAGCGGCTTTCGTGCGGGGCGTCCGCGAAGATGGACGGGGCCACGGCCCGGATTTGGTCGTCGGACAAGGGACGTTCCGAACGCAGCACCGGGGAACGGGAAGCGAAGCGGGATGCGAGTTGCATGGCATTTCTCCTGACAAAGAAAAAAGGGGTTGCTGTTCACCGCACACCGGATTCCTAGATTCGGAAGCCCAGCCTTTCGGCGGTTCGGTGCGGTCGGCACGAGGAACCCGGTTGGCCCTGTTGCCACCGTCTTTCCTGAGTTCATCGCCCGCGACGGTCAGGAGCGCGCGGACGGGGGCCGTCAAGGAGGCAAGCGCAGGGTTGGTGCGGCCCGCAGGCGCAGCCGAGGACACGGCCCTGCGCGCCTTGACGGCACACGGCCGCGGGCTACAGTCGCGGTGAAGGTGATGAAGTCAGGGGAGACGGTTGGACATGGCAACGGCCCCTCAGCACGCCGACAGCACGGCAAGCGAAGCGCGCAGGCCCGGATCTAGGAATCCGGGCCGGAGGCGTCAGCCGAGCGGAGCGAGGGAACGATGGAAGCCCGTCAGGGGCGAGACGCCGCAGGCGGCTCGATGCGCTACGCGCACGACAGCGCGACCGGCCATGTTTCTTGGCCGGGGACGCACGGACTCCAAGGCTCGATGTACAAGCTCATGCGCCAGTCATCGGGAAACAGGTTCGACAGCGGCTGCTGCGGTCTGGCCGATCCGGCGCAGCCGGTTCGGCGGCCTTTGAGGGGCGCCAAGCTCCGCGCGGCGGGGATAGCCCGCAGGGCTTTCCCCTGGAGGCAAACGCAGCGCGCAGCGCCCCGTCAGGGGCACTTAGGCATCACGCCGAGTCGTCAGGACGCAGGCTGGATTCCGCAACCGGCATCCAAGGCGAAGTCGAGTTCAGGTAGTAGCGCCTGCCACGCGCATACAGCCCCGAAGGCTCGGTAGGCTGGTAGAACCCGGTGACGCGGCGCCGGAACTGCGCGCCAAACTCGTTGGTGTAGATCACCGCGTCGCCGATCTTGAAGCGCAAGGGCTGACCGTTCTCCGGCGCGAACGGCTTGAGCGCATCGTGTTGCGCCGTGATTTCGATGATGTAGTCGTGATGGCTGCTCATGGCATTGATCTCCTGCGAAGGTTGGGAAAGCGCAAGGAGCGCCTTGCGGCGCTCCAAGGGCTGGTTCAGACGACGACACGCCCGACCAACCGGGCATCGCGCGCGTAGGCGCTCAACCGCTTCTCGGCGCGGAAAGACAGGTCGCGCTCGATCGGCAGGCCCAGCCTGCCGCGCACGGTCGCCAGCTCGCCCAGGCTGACCCAGCCGATTTCCGGCATCCCCAGGCCCAGGTCGCAAAGACCAAAGGCGTGGTCGTGGTCATCGGGATCAATCTCGGTCAGCAGCCAGGTCGCGCCGGCATCCGGCGTGAACAGCTTGACGACGGGTGCCGGATCGAAGTCCGGGTTCTCCAAGGATTCGCGGCCGTTGGCCAGCAGCACGATGCGCTGCTCGTCAGTGATGAGTGCGTTGTTCATGGTGAACTCCTGAAAGGTTGCCGGGCGGAATTGCCCGACCCTTCCGGGGCACGGCGCAGCGCAAGCAGTCAGGGGTCAACGACGGCCGCCAGGACGCAAGCGCCATCGGCGCGCAGCCCTTGACGGCGAGAACGCCGTGGCACGATGAAGGGGACAGCAAGACCGCCTCCCTCGCACCTCCACGCACGCGGTTTTTGGCAAGCGAAGCGCGCAGGCCCGAATAGCAATCCGGGCCGGAGGCATCAGCGATGTGAAAGGCGGGCAGTTCTTAAATGCGCGCCCAGTCCCGGTGCAGATCGTCAACGATCATGGGATGACGGTGCCCGCCTCGGTCTGCTTGTTCGCGCTAGTGAGGATGATCTGGCGGTAGATGATCGTGGGCGATGTCGGAAGAATCACTAGCGGGCCAGAGCCACAGCGCCAGTCCCACTCCGACAAGACCAATCAGCGACATGATGATGAAGGTCGATTGCAGCCCAAAGGCAGCGCCGAAGCGACCGGCCAAGGGATAGCAAATGAGCCAACACGCATGGGACAGGGCGAATTGCGCGGCAAAGACCGCGGGGCGATCCTCGGGATGAGCGGAGCGGCGCAACAGCCGGCCGGAAGGTGTTTGCGCCACGCTGTAGCCGAAGCCGACCACCAACCAGATCACCACCAGAACGGCATAGGTCGGAATCATTGCCCCGGCTGCCGTTCCCACAACCAGCATCGTCGCTCCCGCAATCATGACAGGTCGATCAGCAATCTTGTCGAGCAGGCGAGGCAGCGCGAAGGCCGCAACCATCGACCCGCCTCCGAAGGCCGCCAGCGCCCACGCTACCTCGGATTCGCCCAGGCCAAAGCGTGCCTTCACGATGACCACCGTGTTCACGATCACCATTGACCCCGCTGCTGCCACAGCGAGGCTGATCGCCAGCAGACCCCGAAGGCGCGGCGTGGCGAGGTAAATGCGCGTGCCCCGCGTAGTACGATCCCATATGCCACGACACGGGCCGGGAACGGTTGTGGGAAGCCTCACGCTGACCACAAGCGCGGCTGACACGAGGAAGCCGAGAACCGTTCCGGCAAACAGGTTGTGGAAGCTGATGACCGTCAGTAGCGCGGCGGCCAGCATCGGGGAAATCAGGCTTTCCAAATCGTAGGCCAGCCGGGAAAGCGACAGTGCTTTCGTGTACTCGTCTTCGTCGGGAAGGATGTCCGGGATAGTGGCTTGAAAGGTCGGCGTGAAGCCTGCGGACGCCGCCTGCAAGACGAAGATCAGCAGATAGATTTGCCAGATTTCGCTGACAAAGGGCAGGCAGAGCGCAACGGATGCTCGTACTAGGTCAAGGGCAACGAGCAACGACCGTCGCGGCAGCCGGTCGGCGAACGCCTGCGCGACCGGGGCGACTCCGACATAGGCCAGCATCTTGATTGCGAGTGCCGTCCCGAGTACCGCGCCGGCATTCGCCCCGGCCAGATCGTAGGCAAGCAGGCCAAGGGCCACCGTCATCAGGCCGGTGCCGACAAGCGCAATCACCTGAGCGGCGAACAGGTGACGATAGGTACGGTTCTTCAGGACGGAGAGCATCGGCGGGCCTCAGAGCAGTTTGGTCAGTGCCTTCATTTCGGTCAAAACGGAGTCTTCGTCATGGGCCAGGCAATGGTCGATGTGGTCGTGGATCAGGACGCGCTTTGCGGCCGTCACCGCGCTTTCCACCGCCGCGAGCTGGCGGGCGATGTCGAGACAGGATTCGCCACTTTCGATCATCCCTATGACGTGCCGAAGATGACCATCGGCGCGTTTCAGCCGCTTCACGAGATCGGGATGGGTTGAGTGCTTGTGTGTCGCGTTCATGTGGCAATTGTATCCCCCCTGGGGGGATATGAAAAAGTGCGCCGCCCGCGAAGGAGCGACGCACCGAAGGCCGCACGACGCAATCAGCCCGCCGCCGGCGCTGTCATCGACTGCAACTGCTCGATCACGCCAGGCTCAACGAACACGCAAGCCTGCTCGTCCGCGATCGGCACGTTGAACACCTGCGCGAACACCGTGCGCCGCAGATGGGCCAGCCGGCCCGTCCGGTATGCCTGCTCGGGCTTCATGCGCCCGCCAGCCTGCGACCCGCTGCGCTGCGGATCGCATTCGACCAGCGCGACAAAGCCATCGTCGGCCAGCTTCTGATGCTCGGGGCACAGGCCCCAGCCGGTCGCCGTGTGGCGCTCCATGCTCGCGCGCAGGCGCTTGTCCAGCAGGATCGCGCCGGTGTCGAACGCCGTGCCGCAGACCAGGCAAACGTGCTGTTCGAGGGAAACGTGTGATTTGTCGTTCATGACGGTTCTCCGGTTGCAAGGGCGGAATTGCCCGGAACCGTCGCCCTCACGGCGCAGCGCAGCAGTCAGGGGTCGCAGACGGCCGCCAGGACGCAAGCGCGCAAGGCGCGCGCAGCCCTTGCACGGCGAGAACGCCGTGATACGGTGAAGGGACACAGCAAGACCGCCCCCTCACACCACCCCACGCACGCGGGTTTTTGGCAAGCGAAGCGCGCAGGCGCGGATCAGCGAGCCGGGCCGGAGGCGTCAGTGATGGAAGCCCGACAGGGGCGAGACTCGCGCAGCGAGGCTCGATGCGCAGCACGACAGCGCGACGGCGGTACGCCGGGACGCCCGACTGCTTGGGACAGGACTATTCGTTGTCGGTCTTGCGCTGCTCGAGCTGCAACTGCGCCCGTTGCGTTGCTTGTTGCAGCCGCTCCACCAGCACGCCCCTCGGCGGCAAGGCGGTCAGGTACTCGGCGACGTGGATGCCCGACTTGTCCAACTCCAGCAATTCGATCTGCTCGCGCTTCTTGCCGGTGCAAAGGATGATCCCCAGCGGCGAGGCTTCCTCCGGCTCCCGTTCGTGCTTGTCCAGCCAGCGAAGATAAAGCTCCATCTGTCCCTTGAAAGCTGCCTTGAACTCGCCGACCTTCAACTCCACTGCCACCAGCCGCCGCAGCTTGCGGTTGTAAAACAGCAGGTCGAGGTGGAAATCCTCGCCGTCGATCTGGATGCGCTTCTGCCGGGCCACGAAGCTGAAACCCGCGCCCAGCTCCAACAAGAACGACTCCATTTCGCGGATGATCGCCGCCTCCAAGTCGCCTTCCTGCCAAGTGTCCCGCAGCCCCAGGAAGTCGAGGATGTACGGGTCGCGCATGACCAGGGCGGGCGACATGCGCTGCGCATCGCGCATCGTCGCCAGCTCGTGCGCGATCGTCTCGCCCGGCTTTTGAGACAGCGCCGTGCGCTCGTACAGCATCGAGTCGATGCGCTCGCGCAGCGTCCGGACGCTCCAGCGTTCGGCGCTCGCCATCTGCGCGTAATAGTCCCGCTGGAGCGGGTCTTTCAGCGGGATCAGGGCGATGAAGTGCGTCCAGCTCAATTCTCGTATCAGTGATACGAGAATCTGCTCGTCGGGGAAGGTGGCCGCGAACTGCACCATGCGGCGCAGGTTCTGCTCGGCAAAACTGCCGCCGTACTCCTTCACCAACTGCGCCGCCAGGGTGGGCAGGACTTCCTTGCCGTAGGCGCCCCGGCGTCCGTCCAAGACGTGCGTGCGGATGCGCTGGCCGATGCGCCAGTAGAGCATCGTCAGCTCGCTATTCACCGTCGAGGCGGCGCGCTTGCGCGCCGCCTCGATCAGTGCCCGAATGTCGCCCAGCAGCGCCGAAGGCGCTGCGGACGATGCTGCGGATGACCGGCGCGTGTTCATGCCGCCGCCTCCGCAAGCTGGCGCGCACCCGTGATGGCTTGGCGGCGGCTGGCCACCAGCTCGGCCGCATCGCGCACCGGCTTGTCCTCGGTGTGGACGTAGTGCATGAACATCGCCACGGTCTTGTGGCCCGTCAGCTTCATGCCCACTTTGGTCGGCACGCCCGAATTGGCAATGTCGGTGGTCGAGCGATGGCGGATGCCGTGCGTGCCGACGTGCGGGACGCCGGCGGCCTTGAGCACCCGGCACCAGCCGCCATAGTGCTCGCCAAAGGTCAGGTGCTTGGCCGGGTCGTTCGGCGATGGCAGGACGTAGGGGCAGCCCTCCCGGCGCGGCGCCGTCGAAAGCAGCCGATAGGCTTCCTCGCTCATGGGCTTGGAAATGCCGCCGACCTTGCTGTCGGGCCACACCACGCGCCGGTTCTCGAAGTCCAGCCAGCTCCATTCGAGCGGGCAGATTTCGGAGCGCCGGGCGGCGAACTCGAATTGCAGGCGGATCGCCAGCGGGATGACGTAGTTCTCCAGCCCCTCCGCCTCCAGCTTCTCCAACTGGCGGAAGATCCGCACCATTTCCTCGTCCACGATGAGCCGGGTTTCCTTGCCCGGCGGGTACATGGGGACGTGGCGGCACGGGTTCGTGCCGTCCGGGCGGTAGCCCCACACTTCGGCCAGGTTGAACATCTTGCGCAGCACGCCGAAGGTCTTGTTCGCCTCGGTCGGCTTGTAGGCCAGTTTCTCCATCAGCCCGGCAATGTCGGGCCGCTTCACGTCATGCACCTTCTTGCGGCCCAGCAGCGGGATGATGTTGCGGTCTATGACGCCCTGATAGCCGTCCTGCGTGCTGGGCTTGTTGCGCTTCTTGGAGTAGTCCTCCATGAACTTCTTGCACAACTCGGCCATCGTGGGCGCCTTGCGCGCCTCGGCCTTGGCGCCGCCGGGGTCGCCGCCCCGGCGAACCTCGGCCAGCCAGTCCTGTGCCTTGACTCGTGCCTGTTCGACGGTCAGCTCCCCGTACAGCCCCAGCGAGGGCTTGCGGGGCTGGCCGGAGTTCGTGCGGTACTGGAGCATGAACACCCGGCGGCCGGTCGGGGTAATCTTGCACAGGAAGCCGGGCACCACGGTATCTCGCAGTTCAACATCCTTGGCCTGGGGTTGGGCCGACTCCACGGCGGTCTTGGTGAGCTTGATCTTTGCCATGATGACTCCTCGGAACAACCCGGATTCCAGGAGCCAGATAGGAGCGGCGCGAGGGAAAACCGGGTCAAGTTTCAGAAAGCACCGGCATATGATGGACGCGCGTAAGTTATTGATAAACCTGCTGTATCTAGCTACGGCGCAGTCCAGCGAACTACCGGGCTGGAGTCATCGTGAAACAAAAAAGGGGCCCTGTGTATAGGGACCCCTTTCCGGGAAAAGGGCCCCGAAGGGCCCCTTGCGCTGCCTTGGCGGGCGGCGGCTCAGGCCATGGCCTTGACCGCGGCGGCCAGGCGGCTCTTGTGGCGGGCGGCCTTGTTCTTGTGGATGATGTTCTTGTCGGCCACGCGGTCGATCACGCTGGTGGCCTTTTGCAGCGTCTCGGTCGCGGCGGCCTTGTCGCCGGCGACGATGGCGCTGCGCACGCGCTTGATGGCCGTGCGCAGCATCGAGCGCAGGCTGGAGTTGTGCTGGTTGCGCGCAACGGATTGACGGGCGCGTTTGCGAGCTTGAGCGGAATTGGCCATGTGTGTCTGGTATCTCTATCGAGTCTGGGCGCTTTGCCTGGGCCGCCGAGGTCCTGAAAGCCGCCGGGCAGCGGGCGCGCTGCGTTAGTTTGCGTAAATGCTTGCGCGAGTTCTTGCAAGGGGCGTTGCACCGGGCTGGTAGAAAATCTACGCCATGCAAAGCCCAACAAAGCATTCGATTATAGCAATTCCTGCCGGCCAGGCAAGCGGCCGGCCCGCTGGCAGGAAAAGACTGTGCCAAAAACCACAGGTGCCGGCGCGCCGGACCCTGTTCCAGCGGCCCGGCGCGGCCGGCTGCGCCGGGCCGGGTGTCCGCGGCGCCCCGGCAGGCAGGCGCCTTCAGCGCCTCGGGGGAGGGACGATCCGCAGGCCCAGGGCCAGCAGCACGGCGAAGTAGGCCGCCGCGCCGACGGCGACCACCCCGCCCAGCATGGCCACGCGCAGCCAGGGCTGGGCCTGCAGCGCCAGCCAGTCGATGCGCCCGCCGGCCCAGGCCAGCCATGCGCCCAGCGCCAGCAGCGCGGGTGCCAGGCGCAGGACGAACAGGCCCCAGCCGGCGGCCGGGCGATAGGCGCCGCGCCGGATCAGGCCGCGCAGCAGCGCCGCCGCGTTCAGGCACGCGCCCAGGCCGATGGCCAGCGCCAGGCCGGCGTGCTGCAGCAGCGGCACCAGCGCCAGGTTCAGCAGCTGGGTCGCCACCAGCACCGCGATGGCGATGCGCACCGGCGTGCGGATGTCCTGCTGGGCATAGAAGCCCGGCGCCAGGATCTTGACCGAGAGCAGGCCGATCAGGCCGACCGAGTAGGCCACCACGGCCGCCCGCGTCTGGGCCACGTCCGCGGCCCCGAACTGGCCATAGTGAAACAGCGTGGCCACCAGGCCGTCGGCGGCCAGGGCCAGCCCCAGCGCCGCCGGCAGGCCCAGCAGCAGGGTCAGCCGCAGCCCCCAGTCCAGCAGCGCGCTGTAGTCTTCCCGCGCCCCCTGGGCGTGGGCCTGCGACAGGCTGGGCAGCAGCACCGTGCCCAGCGCCACGCCCAGCAGGGCGGTGGGGAATTCCATCAGCCGGTCGGCGAACGAGAGCCAGGACACGCTGCCGGGCGCCAGCCAGGAAGCGATGTTGGTGTTGATCAGCAGCGATAGCTGGGCCACCGACACGCCCAGGGTGGCCGGCGCCATCTGGCGCACCACGCGCTGCACCACGGGGTCGCGCCAGGCTTGCCCCAGCTTGAGCGAGACGCGCGGGGCCAGGTCCAGCCGCCGCAGCGCCCACCATTGCACCGCCAGCTGCGCCAGGCCGCCGGCCATCACCCCGTAGGCCAGCGCGTGGATGGGGGTGTGCAGGCGCGGCGCCAGCCAGATGGCCGCGGCGATCATGGACAGGTTCAGCAGCACCGGCGTGAAGGCCGGCACGGCGAACTTGCGCCAGGTGTTGAGCACGCCCGAGGCGAAGGCCACCAGCGACATGCACAGGATGTAGGGAAACATGATGCGCGTCATGGCGACGGCGGCATCGAAGTCCTGCGCCCGCGCGGGCTCGCGCAGGCCGGTGGCCATGGCGCTGACGACCCAGGGCGCGGCCAGGATGCCGGCCAGGGTGATCGCCATGAGCACGAAGGTGAGCACGCGGGCGACCCGGTCCAGCATCTGGCGCACCTGGGCCGGGTCCGACCGGGTCCGCTCGGCCCCCAGGATGGGCACGAAGGCCTGCGCGAAGGCGCCCTCGGCGAACAGCCGGCGCAGCAGGTTGGGAATGCGAAAGGCCACCCAGAATGCGTCGGTCAGGGGGCCGGCGCCGAAGGCGCGGGCGATCAGCACGTCGCGGACCAGCCCGGTGATGCGCGAAAGCAGGGTAAAGCTGCTGACCAGCCCGGCCGAACGCAGCAGGTTCATGGACTAGCTCCTGTCGCGGCCGGGCATCCCTGCGGGGCGCCCGGCCCTCGGGGCGGCATGCTTCATTTCGGGGGCATGCGGATGGCGCCGTCCAGCCGGATGGTCTCGCCGTTGATCATCTCGTTCTCGATGATGTGGCGCACCAGCTTGGCGTAGTCTTCGGGGCGGCCCAGCCGCGAGGGGAAGGGGATGCTGGCGGCCAGCGAATCCTGCACTTCCTGGGGCATGCCGAAGATCATGGGCGTGCCGAAGATGCCCGGCGCGATGGTGACGCAGCGGATGCCGTTGCGGGCCAGGTCGCGGGCGATCGGCAGGGTCATGCCGGCTACGCCCGCCTTGGAGGCCGCGTAGGCGGCCTGGCCGATCTGGCCGTCGAAGGCGGCCACCGAGGCGGTGTTGATCAGCACGCCGCGCTCGCCGGTGGGCTCGGGGGTGTTGCCGGCCATGGCGGCGGCGGCCAGGCGCAGCATGTTGAAGGTGCCGACCAGGTTGATGGCGACCACCTTCTGGAACAGGCCCAGCTCGTGCGCGCCGTCCTTGCCGACCGTCTTGGCCGCCGGCGCCACGCCGGCGCAGTTGACCAGGCCAAAGAGCGGGCCCAGCGCCTGGGCGGCCTGGACGGCCTTTTGCGCGTCGGCCTCCTGGGTCACGTCGCAATGTACGTATTGCTGGCCGAGCTCGCCGGCCAGCGATTGGCCGGCTTCGTCCTGCAGGTCGGCCAGCACGACGCGCGCGCCGTTTTCCACCAGCATGCGGGCGGTGCCGGCGCCCAGGCCCGAGGCCGCGCCGGTGACGATGAAGACCTTGTTGGCGATATCCATATGGCTTTTCCTTGCGGGGCGCCTGGCGCGGGCGGGGGCGCTGCGCCAGGCGGGGATTGCGCGAAAACCGCCCCTGGCGGGGCGGCGGAGTCCTGCTTGCGGGCGGGCTCGGCGGCGCCGCGGGCGCCGCTGGCCGCGGCCGCCGGCCTGCCCGGCGGCGCCGGGCTCAGGGCTTGAGGGCCTCGAACAGCCGGGCCTGGATCTCTTCGACCGAGCCCACGCCGGATATTTTGCGATAGCGCGGCGCGGCGGCGTCGGCCTGCGCCCAGCTCGAGTAGTAGTCCACCAGGGGGCGGGTCTGCTCTCGGTAGACCGCCAGGCGGCGGCGCACGGTTTCCTCGCGGTCGTCATCGCGCTGCACCAGCGGCTCGCCGGTGACGTCGTCCAGGCCTTCGGCCTTGGGCGGGTTAAAGCGCACATGGTAGGAGCGGCCGCTGGCCGGGTGCACCCGGCGCCCGCTCATGCGCTCGATGATGTCCTGCTCGGGCACCTCGATCTCGACCACGTAGTCCAGTCCGATGCCGGCCTCCTTGAGGGCGTCGGCCTGGGGGATGGTGCGGGGAAATCCATCGAAAAGGTAGCCGGGCTTGCAGTCCGGCTGCTGGAGCCGGTCGCGCACCAGGCCGATGATCAGGTCGTCCGAGACCAGGCCGCCGGCGTCCATGATCTTCTTGGCTTGCACGCCCAGCGGGGTCCCGGCCTTGACAGCCGCCCGCAGCATGTCGCCCGTCGAAATCTGGGGGATCCCGAAATGGCGGGTGACAAATGCCGCTTGAGTGCCTTTGCCGGCGCCTGGGGGCCCGAGCAGGATGAGACGCATGAGTGCTCCTGTACTGTGATGGATCTGTTCTTCTGGAATCGGGGCCGATTATGCCGTATCCGCCGCCGCGGCCGCCGCGGCGCCCGAGTCGAGTCTCCTGGGTCGCCGGCCGCGCGCGATGGCAGGCCCGGGCGGCGAGCCACTCTTATACCGCATTTGCGTAGACGGCACGCACGCGCTGCAGATCCTCGGGCGTATCGACGCCGGCCGCCGGGGCCTGGCTGGCCCGGTACACGGCGATGGCGTGGCCGTGCTCGAGCGCGCGCAGCTGCTCCAGCGACTCGAAACGTTCGAGCTCGCCTTGCGGCAGCGCCGGGAAGGCGCGCAGGAAGCCGGCCCGATAGGCGTACAGGCCGATGTGGTGCAGGGCCGGCAGCCCCGGCGCCAGCCGCCTGCCGCCGTCGGCCAGCGCCTCGCGCGCCCAGGGGATGGGGGCGCGCGAGAAATACAGGGCGCGCGTATCGGCCGCGCAGACGACCTTGACCACGTTGGGATTGAACAGGGCCGCCGCGTCGGCCAGCGGGCAGGCGCAGGTGGCGATGGCGGCCCAGGGCTTGTCCGCCAGCGACCGGGCCACGGCATCGATCAGGGCCGGCTCGATCAGCGGCTCGTCGCCCTGGACGTTGACCACGATTTCTTCGTCGCCCAGGCCCAGCTGGGCGACGGCCTCGGCCAGCCGGTCGGTGCCGGTGGGATGCTCGGGGCGGGTCAGCAGCGCCGTGTAGCCATGCTCGCGCACGGCCTGGGCGATGCGCGGCGTATCGGTGGCGATGACCACGCGTTGCGCGCCCGAGGCGCTGGCGCGCTCGGCCACGCGCACGACCATGGGCTTGCCGGCGATGTCGGCCAGCGGCTTGTCCGGCAGGCGGGTGGAGGCCGCCCGGGCGGGGATGAGCGCGGTAAAGCCCATGGCCGGTCAGGCGGCCGGCTGGGTCGGGACGGCAGGCCCGTCGGGGCGCGGATCCAGGGTGCGCGCCTGGTTCTCCAGCAGGATGGGGATGCCGTCGCGGATGGGATAGGCCAGCCGGTCGGCATGGCAGATCAGCTCGGCATGAGCGCGGTCGTGTTGCATGCGACCCTTGCACAGGGGGCAGACGAGGATGTCGAGCAGGCGGGATTCCATAGCCGGATTCTAGAACACTTTGCCGGCGGCCGGCCGCTTGCGGGCGCCGGCGCTAGGGCTGCCGTGGCCGGCCGGCGGCGGCCTGGCGCAGCCGCGCATCGAGCCAGTCGAACAGCCCCGGATCGGAAAAGCGGGGGGCGGCTTCCACGGCCCAGATGCGCGCATCGCCCAGTGCGCGGCATTTGACCGCGTCCTTGGCGGTCACCAGGATGATGTCGGCCTTGACCGCCCCGAAGGGCGAGGCCCGGTAGTCGAAATGGTCGGGCAGGGCCAGGGTGCCGTCCAGGCGCAGGCCGGCCTGGCGCAGCGTGCGGAAATAGCGCTCGGGCTGGCCGATGCCGGCCGCGGCGAACAGGCGGGCCTGTCCCGCATGGGCGGCGAACGCTTCGGGGGTCAGCGCCTTGCCGCTGCCCAGGTGCACGTAGCGCATGGGTTCGAGGCACATGTCCGCCTGGCGCACGGCCGCCGGCAAGGCGGACGCGCCGGCGGCCGGCGCCGGTCCCGCGCTGCGGTTGGTCAGCACCGCATCGACCTGGGCCAGCCTGCCAGGCGGCTCGCGCAGGGGCCCGGCCGGCAGCAGCCGCCCGTTGCCGGTGCCGCGCTCGTCCTGCACCACGATCTCCAGATCCCGCGCCAGGGCCAGGTGCTGCAGGCCGTCGTCCGACAGGATGACGTCCACGTCGGGAAAGCGTGCCAGCAGCGCCTGGGCGGCCAGCGGCCGGCGCGGGTGTATGGCCACGGGCGCGCCGCTGTCGCGCGCGATCAGGGCCGGCTCGTCGCCGAATTCGGCCGCATCGAGCGTTCCCTGTCCGACCCGCGGCGCCGGGCCGGTCTTGACCCCATAGCCCCGGCTGACGATCCCCGGGCGCCAGCCGCGTGCCGCCAGCTGCCGCGCGGTTTCGATGACCACCGGCGTCTTGCCCGTGCCGCCGACGTACAGGTTGCCGATCACCAGCACGGGCACAGGCGCGCGCCAGGCGCGCCGCCAGCCCCGCGCATAAGCCAGGCGCTTGAGCCGCACCGCCGCGCCGGCCAGCAGGCCCAGCGGCGCGAGCAGGCCGCAAAGCCAGCCGCCCGTCTGCCACTGGCGCATGAG
This sequence comes from Orrella sp. JC864, assembly GCF_037026685.1. NCBI lineage: Bacteria > Pseudomonadati > Pseudomonadota > Betaproteobacteria > Burkholderiales > Alcaligenaceae > Orrella > Orrella sp. JC864. Next base: position 100,441 of record NZ_JBANET010000002.1, read on the forward strand.
CAGGCCGGCCAGCCCGTCCGGCTTCATGGGCTGCGGGCGCCGAAGCCGACCCGCGAGATGCCGGCCAGCCGCGCCGCCTCCATGACGTCCACCACCGACTGGTGCGTGGCCTGGGCGTCGGCGTTGATCAGCAGCATGGTCTCGGGGCCGGGTTGCGCGGCCCGCAGGGCACGGGCGATCTGTTGGGGGCCCTCGGCCTGCAGCAAGGCGCCGTCCAGGGCATAGCGCCCGTCGCGGCCCACGGCCAGCTCCAGCGCCTGGGGCACGGGCGCGCCGTCCTGGGCCCGGGGCAGGGCGACTTCCAGCGCGCTGGGCCGGACGAAGGCGGTGGTGGCCGCCAGGAAGATCAGGATGACCAGCAGCACGTCGATCAACGGGATCAGGCCGATGTCCAGCTCGTCGCGGCCGGAGGGCGGGCCGCCGAAGTTCATGCCGGCCTCTCGGGGCGCGCCAGCAGGCGGGCCAGGCGCGCGGCGGCCGCTTCCATGTCGCGCAGGAAGCCGTCGACCCGGGTGCGCAGGTGGCGGTGAAAGACCATGGCGGGCACGGCGATCAGGATGCCGAAGGCGGTGTTGTACAAGGCGATGGATATGCCCCGGGCGAGCTGGGCGGGATCGCTGCCCTCGGGCTGGTAGGCGCCGAAGATCTCGATCATGCCGATCACCGTGCCGAACAGGCCCAGCAGCGGCGCGACCACGGCGATGGTGCCCAGCGCGGGCAGATAGCGGTTCAGGCGGTGCGCCTCGGCGCGGCCGGCGTCCTCGACGGCCAGCCGCAGTTCGGCGCGCGGCAGGTGGCGGCTGCGCACGACCTCGGCCAGCACCCGGCCCAGCGGCGAGCCGGCTTCCAGGCGGGCCAGCGCCTCGGGGCTGTCCTGCTCGCGGCGCACCATCTGCAGCACCTGCTCGGGCAGGCCGGCCGGCAGCACGCTGGCGCGCCGCAGGGCCATGAGCCGTTCGAGCACCAGCGCCAGGCCCAGCACGGACGCAAGCAGCAGCGGAATGACGGGCCAGCCGGCGGCAATGAGTATGGCAAGCAACAAAAGCTCCTAGGGCGGGCGGCGCGCGCCCGGATGGGCCTTGCAGGGGCCGGGACGGCGCCGGGGGCAATCATAGAGCATCGCCGGGGCGCACGGGCGGGGCGTCCCCATCAAGCTATCCACAGTTTTTGTGGATAATTCTGTGCGTAACTGGCCCGGAGCAGGCGTAAACAGGGCCTCTGCGCCGGTATTACCTAGGGCTATGCAGGCGATTGTTTTTGCAAAACCCTTATATATCAATAAGTTGCCGGGGTTATTTTAGGCCCTCAGGCAGGTTTGAGCGTTTTGGGCCCCTGTTGTATGATCGCGGCCCGCTCCCGCCGTCCTGTGGACAGCTCGCACGCCGCTAAGCCTTATGACTACACGTTTTCCTGTCACGAACGACGATTTGGCGCGCAAAATCCTGACGGTCGCGCAGCTGAACCAGGCTGTGGGCCAGATCCTGGAGGCGAGCTTTCCGCTGGTCTGGGTCACCGGCGAGATTTCCAATTTCACCCAGGCCGCCTCGGGCCATTGGTACTTCACCCTCAAGGACCGCCAGGCCGCCGTGCGCGCGGTCATGTTCCGCAGCCGCAGCCAGGCGCTGGGCTTCTCGCCCCGGGCGGGCGACAAGGTGGACATCCACGCCCGCGTCGGGCTGTACGAGCCCAGGGGCGATTTCCAGCTGCAGGTCGAGGCCATGCGTCCCGCGGGGCAGGGCAATCTCTACGAGGCCTTCGTGCGCCTGAAGGAAAAACTGGCCGCCCAGGGGCTGTTCGACGCACAGCGCAAGCGCGTGCCCCCGGCCCTGCCGCGCGCCGTGGGCGTGGTGACTTCCCTGCAGGCGGCAGCCTTGCGCGACGTGCTCACGGCCTTGCGCCGGCGCGCGCCGCACGTGCCGGTGGTGATCTACCCTGCGCCGGTGCAGGGCGCCGAGGCCGCGCCGCGGCTGGTGCAGGCCATCGAGGCGGCCAATGCCCGCCGGGAAGTGGACACGCTGCTGCTGGTGCGCGGCGGCGGCAGCATGGAAGACCTCTGGAGCTTCAACGACGAGGCGCTGGCCTATGCCATCCTGGACAGCGCCATCCCGGTGATCTGCGGCGTGGGGCACGAAACCGATTTCACCATTGCCGACTTTGTCGCCGACCTGCGCGCGCCCACACCCACGGCCGCCGCCGAGCTGGCCGCCTTGCCCCGGGCCGACTGGCTGGCGCGGCTGGCGCGGCTGGACCAGGCGCTGGCGCGCGCCCAGGCGCGCCGGCTCGAACGCGCCGCCCAGCGCCTGGACCGCGCCTGCGCGCAGCTGGTATCGCCGGCGCAGCGGCTGGCGCAAAGACGCGAGCGGCTGGCCGGCCTGACGCACCGGCTGGGCAGCGCCATGCAGCGGCCCTTGGCCCGGCAGCAGGGGCGGCTGGCGCTGCTGCGCACCCGGCTGCTGCACCGCGGCCCCGACCCGCGGCGCGCGCAGGAGCAGCTGGCGCGCGCCCAGGCCGCCATGAGCCGCGCGGCGCGGCGCTCGCTCGGGCAGCGCGCCCTGGCGCTCGCTTCCCTGCAAGCCCGGCTGCGCGCCCTGGATCCGGGCCAGACCTTGGCGCGCGGCTACGCCATCGCGCGCGACGAGCAGGGCGCCATCGTGCGCCAGGCCGGGACGCTGGCGGCGGGCCAGGCGCTGCACCTGGAGTTCGCGCAAGGCAGCGCGCAAGTCCAGGTCCGCCGCACGCAGGCCGGCGGCGGACGCTGACGCGGCCGGTTCAGGGCAGGCCGCGCAGGCGCATGCCGGCCTTGATGCCGCGCTGCTCGAACCAGCCCTGTTCCATCTCCAGGGCAAACCGCACCGGCTGCGCCGAGCAATGGGAGTTTTCGGTCAGGGGCGCCATGTCGGCGATGTTCACGACCATGCCGTCGTCGGCCAGAAAGGCGATGGACAGCGGCACCAGCGTGTTGCGCATCCAGAAGCACTGTGTCGATGCACGCTCGAAGACGAACAGCATGCCGTGGTTCGGCGCCAGCGACTGGCGGAACATCAGGCCGGTGCGGCGGGTCTCTTCGCGGTCGGCAACCTCGGCCTGGATCCGGTGCATGCCGGCGGTCAGCTCGATGGTGGGAAGGGTAGGGGCGGCCAGCGCGGCGGCCGTGCACAAGCCGGCGAGCAGGGCGGCGGCGTTGCGGAGGAACCTGCTAGAGAGCATGGCGGTGGGCCGGGACGCGGGGCCGCGTCCCGGATGCGGGAGTCAAGCAGCCGTAATATTAAGCGCTTGCTTGCCCTTGGGGCCTTGGATCACCTCGAACGCGACTTTCTGGCCTTCCTTGAGCGTCTTGAAGCCGTTCATCTGGATGGACGAGAAATGCGCGAACAGGTCTTCCCCCCCGTCGTCGGGCGTGATGAAACCAAAGCCCTTGGCGTCATTGAACCACTTGACGATGCCGGTGGATTTCGGCGTTTCCCCTGTGCTGGGCGTAGCGGTTGTATCGGACATGCGGACTGCCTCGCATCTTTGTATGTTTGATTCGCTATCCGGCGCCCGCCGGCAAGCTCCTTTGCGCGCGCCACATGTATCCATGCGTGACGCCCGTAAGTCACCGATAATGCGCGGATTTCCGAGAAAGCGTCAAGTAAGGACTATCCATAGGGGGCTGGGCAAGGCCGGGCCTGCTTCTTAGAATATTCGGATCATGAGCACGAGACACGATACCCAGCACGATCTGGTCGTCGACCCCGAGGTCGCGCCGCCCGAGCCGCCGCCCATGTACCAGGTGGTGCTGCTCAACGACGATTACACGCCCATGGAGTTCGTCGTGAAGGTGCTGCAGAAATTTTTCGGCAAGAATGCCGAACAGGCCACCCGTATCATGCTGCAGGTGCACCACGAGGGCCGGGGCGTGTGCGGCGTCTACCCGCGCGATATCGCTTCGACCCGCATCGCGCTGGTCAGCCAGTACGCGCAGGCGCGCCAGCACCCCTTGCAGTGCATCATGGAGCCGGCCTAGCCCCGTTCACGCCGATATCCGCGCTGTGGCCGGCAGCAGCCGCGGCCCTTGCAATCGGCCCGCCTGGCGCCATATTGAAGGCATGCGGGGCGGGCCAGGCGCCCTTGTTACAGAATTTCGCCGCCCCCCGCCGTCCTGCGGGCGGGGCGTTCCTTCCTGTTCCCTCCTGTTTGTCCCTGGATACCTGGCGACACAGCAGCCCCCCGCGTTCGGGCGTATGCTGGTTGCAGCGCGGTGGCGACAGCGGCCGGCGCGCCAGCGGTTGCCAGGCCGCCGCCGGACGGGCCGGGAACTCGGCGCCTGCCGGACGGTCCCGTCATGGCAGGCATGCGGGGCCGCGGCCGCCCGGCGCCGGCCACGTGTTGCGGCCGTGACGACAGGCGGGGCCGCGGGCGGGGCCAAGTTGCCAAATCGCTGGCGTTGTGCCGCGAACGGCATAGAATATCTCTCACTGAAGTAGGTTATGTCCGCTTCGATGAAGACGGAGGAAGCGTGATTTCCCAAGAGCTTGAAGTCAGTCTGCACATGGCGTTCGTCGAGGCCCGCTCGGCCCGCCACGAATTCATCACGGTCGAGCACCTGTTGCTGTCGTTGCTGGACAACGCCTCGGCGGCCGAGGTCTTGCGTGCCTGCGCCGCCAACCTGGACGAGCTGCGCCGCAACCTGCGCCAGTTCGTGACCGAGAACACGCCGGTCATCCCCAGCGGCGCCGAGGTCGACACGCAGCCCACGCTGGGCTTTCAGCGCGTGATCCAGCGCGCCATCATGCATGTTTCTTCCGGCGGCGCCAGCAAGAAGCCCGTCACCGGCGCCAACGTCCTGGTGGCCATCTTCGGCGAGAAGGATTCGCACGCCGTCTATTACCTGCAGCAGCAGGGCGTGACCCGGCTGGACGTGGTCAACTTCCTGTCGCATGGCATCACCAAGCAGACGCAGGTCGAGAGCAACACCACGCCCAAGGAGCCGCCCCCGCCCGAAGAGCCGGGCGAAAGCCGCCAGTCGGCGCTGGACCAGTACGCGCAGGACCTGAACGCCGCCGCCTTGTCGGGCCGCATCGATCCGCTCATCGGGCGCGACCAGGAAGTCGAGCGCGTCATCCAGGTGCTGTGCCGGCGCCGCAAGAACAACCCGCTGCTGGTGGGCGAGGCCGGCGTGGGCAAGACCGCCATCGCCGAAGGCCTGGCCTGGCGCATCACCCGCGGCGACGTGCCCGAGATCCTGGCCGAGGCGCAGGTCTATGCGCTGGACATCGGCGCGCTGCTGGCCGGCACCAAGTACCGCGGCGACTTCGAGCAGCGCCTGAAGGCCGTGCTCAAGCAGTTGCGCGCCAATCCCAACGCGGTGCTGTTCATCGACGAGATCCACACGCTGATCGGGGCCGGCTCGGCCTCGGGCGGCACGCTGGACGCATCCAACCTGCTCAAGCCGGCGCTGTCCTCGGGCCAGCTCAAGTGCATCGGCGCGACCACCTATACCGAATACCGCGGCGTGTTCGAGAAGGATTCGGCGCTCTCGCGCCGCTTCCAGAAGGTGGACGTGGCCGAGCCCAGCGTCGAGCAGACCATCCAGATCCTGCGCGGCCTGAAGGCCCGCTTCGAGACCCACCACAGCGTGCGCTACTCGGCGGCCGCGCTGACGGCGGCGGCCGAGCTGTCGGCGCGCCACATCACCGACCGCCATCTGCCGGACAAGGCCATCGACGTGATCGACGAGGCCGGCGCGGCGCAGCGCCTGCTGCCGCGCTCGCGGCAAAAGAAGGTCATCGGCAAGGGCGAGATCGAAAGCATCGTCGCCAAGATCGCCCGCATCCCGCCGCAATCGGTCTCCACCGACGACCGCAACCGCCTGGCCACGCTCGAGCGCGACCTCAAGACGGTGGTGTTCGGCCAGGATCCGGCCATCGAGGCGCTGGCCTCGGCGATCAAGATGGCCCGCTCGGGCCTGGGCAAGCCCGAGCGCCCGATCGGCTCCTTCCTGTTCTCCGGCCCGACCGGCGTGGGCAAGACCGAAGTGGCGCGCCAGCTGGCCTTCACGCTGGGGGTCGAGCTGCTGCGCTTTGACATGTCCGAATACATGGAGCGCCATGCGGTCTCGCGGCTGATCGGCGCGCCGCCGGGCTATGTCGGCTTCGACCAGGGCGGCCTGCTCACCGAGGCGGTGGCCAAGCAGCCCCATTGCGTGCTGCTGCTCGACGAGATCGAGAAGGCGCATCCGGACGTGTTCAACATCCTGCTGCAGGTGATGGACCACGGCACGCTCACCGACAACAACGGCCGCAAGACCGACCTGCGCAACGTCATCCTCATCATGACGACCAACGCGGGCGCCGAGGCCTTGAGCAAGCCTTCCATCGGCTTTGCCAACTCGCGCAGCACGGGCGACGAGATGGCCGAGATCCGGCGCATGTTCACTCCCGAGTTCCGCAACCGGCTCGATGCGATCATCTCTTTTGCGCCGCTCAGCCGCGAGGTCATCCTGCGCGTGGTGGACAAGTTCCTCATGCAGCTGGAAGACCAGCTGCACGAGAAGCGCGTGGAAGCTTCGTTCTCCGATGCGCTGCGCGAGCACCTGGCCAAGAAGGGCTTCGATCCCCTGATGGGCGCGCGTCCCATGCAGCGCCTGATCCAGGACACCATCCGGCGCGCCCTGGCCGACGAGCTGCTGTTCGGCAAGCTGGTCGACGGCGGCTCGGTGGCGGTGGACATCGACGAGAACGAGGCCATCCAGCTCACGTACGGCGAAGGTTCGGGCAAGTCCAAGGACAAGGACCGGCGGCAGGAAGTCGAACTGGTCGACTGATGCGGGCCGCCGACAGCGGGCAGGACGGATCGCCGGCGGACAAGCTTGCGCGCCGGCATGCTTTCCATGTCGAGCGGGTGGCCTGCGACCGTTGCGGCGCCATCTACGGGCCGTTCAAGCTGGCCGTCGACGAGACGGCCAGCTGTCCCTTGTGCCGCGCCGAACTCTGCAAGCACGACAACTTCCCGGTGCAGACCTGGCTGGCCCTGTCGCTGGCCGGGCTGATGGTGTTCGTGCTGGCCAACCTGTATCCGGTGGCCGTCATGCGGGTGTCGGGCATGGCGCGCAGCGCCACCTTGCTGCAGGCCGTGGGCGTGACCTGGCGCCAGGGCTACGAGGCGGTGGCGCTGATGTCGCTGCTGGCCGGGTTCGTGCTGCCCTTCATGCTGCTGGCCGCCACCTTGTGGGTGCTCATCCCCTTGTCGCAGAATCGCCTGGCGCCGGGCTTTGTCCTGGCCACGCGCTTCATCCATGCGGTCTCTCCCTGGTGCATGGTGCAGGTATTTTTGCTGGGCGCGCTGGTGGCGGTCATCAAGCTGGCCGACATGGCCGCCATCCAGGCCGGCGCCGGGCTTTACGCCTTTGCCGCGCTGATGGTGCTGCTGACCCTGTTGCGGCGCATCGACGCACGCGTGCTGTGGAGGCATGCGCACGACCAGGGGCTGGTGGCCCACCCAGAGCCGCATGCGGGCGAGGGCGAGGCGCTGACCGGCTGCGCGGTCTGCGGCCTGGTGCAGGCAGTGCCGGTGGGCGAGAAGGCGGTGGGCTGCCTGCGCTGCCGCGCGCCGGTGCGCTTTCGCAAGCCCGACCACGTCGGGCGCACCTGGGCGCTGATCGCGGCCGCGGCCATTCTCTACGTGCCGGCCAACCTGCTGCCGGTCATGCACGTCACCACGCTGTTCGGCGGCACCACCACCCATACCATCATGGGCGGGGTGGTGGACCTGTGGCGGGCCGGCTCGATGGACGTGGCCGTCATCGTCTTCATCGCCAGCGTGGTGGTGCCCTTGACCAAGCTGCTGGCGCTGGCTGCGCTGCTGGTCGCCGCCCAGCGCGACAGCACCGAAAACCTGCGGGCCCGCACGCGGCTCTACGAAACCGTCGAATTCATCGGCCAATGGTCCATGCTGGACGTTTTTGTGGTGGTGCTGCTCTCGGCGCTGGCCGACTTTCCGGGGCTGTCGCAGATCCACGCCGGCTCGGGGGCGGCCGCGTTCGGGCTGGTGGTGCTGCTGACCATGCTGGCGGCCATGAGCTACGATCCGAGGCGTGCCTGGGACGCCGCCGTGGACGAACTGGACCTGGGCTCGCAATCCGCCGCGCCGCGCGGCATTGGACACAAGGAAGCGCTCGATGGCCGAACATGATCCGCCCGCGGCTGGCGATGCCCAGGCAGGCGCCGCTGCGCCCGCCCCGCGCGGCAACGGCCCCACGGTGAACCGCCGGCGCAGCTCGCGCATCTCGTGGGTCTGGGTGGTGCCCCTGGTGGCCGCCCTGGTCGGCCTGTCGATGGTGGTGCGTACCTGGCTGCAGACCGGCCCGGAAATCACCATCAGCTTCCAGACCGCCGAAGGACTGGAAATCGGCAAGACGCAGGTGCGCTACAAGGACGTGGTGATCGGCACCGTCTCGAACATCCAGCTCAGCGAGGACCGCTCCAAGGTGCTGGTGCGGGCCCAGCTCACGCGCGATGCCGCCAGCCTGGCCCGCGAGGGCACCCGGTTCTGGGTGGTGCGCCCGCGCCTGGGCGTGAGCGGCGTGTCCGGGCTGGGCACGCTGCTGTCGGGCGCCTACATCGGCATGGACGTGAGCACGCCCGAGGAAGGGGCCGAGACGGTGACCGAATTCGTCGGCCTGGAGACGCCGCCCGAAGTCACCAGCGACCGCCCGGGCACCCGCTACACCCTGCAGGCCGACAACCTGGGGTCGCTGGACATCGGCTCGCCCGTCTATTACCGCCAGATCCAGGTCGGCCGCGTCATCGGCTACCAGCTGGACGAAAGCGGCCGGGCGGTGAACCTGCAGGTTTTTGTGGACGCGCCCAACGATGCCTTCGTCACCGAAGGCACGCGCTTTTGGAACGCCAGCGGGATCGACCTGTCGCTGAACGCGGCCGGGCTGAGCCTGCGCACCCAGTCGCTGATCTCGCTGGCCGCCGGCGGCGTGGCCTTCGAGACCATCACGCCAAGCCGGCAGGGGCGGGCGGCGCCCAATAGCAAGTTCAAGCTGTACGAGGACGAGTCCTCGGCCCGCGCCGAGCCCGATGGCGCGCCCCTGCGCGTGCGCATGCGCTTTGACCAATCCGTGCGCGGGCTGGCGCCCGAGGCGCCGGTGGACTTTCGCGGCATAGACATCGGCCATGTGACGGCGGTCCGCCTGGGCTTCGATGCGCAGGCCAAGCGTTTCTACGCGCAGGTCGACGCCGACCTCTATCCCCAGCGGCTGGGGCCGGTGTACGAGGAAATGCGCCAGCGCGACCCGGGACGCTCGCCCGGGCAGGTGCTGGCGCCGATGGTGCGCAACGGCTTGCGCGCTCAGCTGCGCACGGGCAACCTGCTGACCGGGCAGCTTTACGTGGCGCTGGACTTCTTTCCCCGCGCCGCGCCGCATGAGGACTTCGATCCCACCACCGAGCCGCTGGCCCTGCCCACCATGCGCGGCAATTTCGACCAGTTGCAGCAACAGCTGAGCAACATCGTCGAGAAGATCGAGCAGGTGCCTTTCGACAAGATCGGCCAGGACCTGCGCGCCACCCTGCAGAACACCAACCGCCTGCTGGCGCGCCTGGACAAGGAGCTGGCCCCCGAGATGAAGGCCACGCTCAGGCAGGCGCGCGAGTCCCTGGCCGAGGTCGACAACCTGCTGTCGGCCGACTCGTCCATGCCGGTCAACCTGGACCGCGCCCTGCAGGAGCTCACGCGCGCGGCCCGGTCGCTGCGGATCCTGAGCGACAGCCTGCAGGCCAATCCCGAGATGCTTATACGCGGACGCGCATTCGACAACCTGCCTGGAGGCGGACCTTGAAGAACACCACCCGTATCCTGCGCCTGCTGCCCGGCGCGGCCGTGCTGGCCCTGGCCGCCTGCGCCTCGGACCCCGTGAGCTACTACACGCTGACGCCGGCCCAGGGCGAGGCCGCCGGCGCCCAGCCGTTCGCCGGCCAGCCGCTGATCGAGGTGCTGGCCGTCAACGTGCCGCCGCAGATCGACCTGCCGCAGCTGGTGGTGCGGACCGGGGCGGGCCAGGTCCGCTCGCTGGACGGCCACCGCTGGGTCGGGCCGCTGCCCGACGAGTTCCGGGGCGCCCTGTCGCAGGCCCTGTCGGCGCGCCTGGGCGTGCCCGCGGTCCAGGGCCTGCGGGCGCAGGCCGACGCCCCGGTGTGGCGGATACTGGTGGATGTGCAGCGTTTCGAGACGGTGGCCGGCGAATCCGTCGAGCTCGATGCCGTCTGGCGCGCCCGGCTGGCGCCGGACGGGCTGGCGACCCCGGTGTGCCGCAGCCGCCTGCGGCACGGGGTGGGCCCGGGCACCGCGGCCGCTGTGCAGGGGCATCAGCAAAACATCCAGGCGCTGGCCGGCGCCATTGCGCAGATCCTGGCCGGGCCGCCGGGCAGCCGGCCGCGCTGCCCCGACTGAGCTTCCGTCGTAAAGGTGCAACCGTTATTAAATTTAGGGTAAACCCCTATCATTGTCGGTAGCACCGCCTGTCATAATCCGTAAAGGATACGGGGGCGCCAGCCCCTTTTTGCCACCGGGCTGCCCGGGCGCAACCGGCCCCGTTCGGGGCCGGCAAGCCGAAGGCGCGGCGCGGGAACATTTTTTCAAGGCGGAACATGACATGGCCAGTACCACGCTGGGAGTGAAGGTCGACGAGGCATTGCGCGCCAGGCTGCGCGCGGCGGCGGAGCAGCTGGGGCGCACGCCCCACTGGTTCATCAAGCAGGCGGTGCTGGCCTACCTGGAACAGGTCGAGCAGGGCCGCGTGCCGGCCGAGCTGGCGCACCTGTCCCGCACCGAGGTGCAACCCGATGAGCCGCCCACCGAAGCGGAAGCGCCGGCCCAGCCGCAGCCCTTCCTGGAGTTCGCCCAGAGCGTGGCGCCGCAGTCGGTGCTGCGCGCGGCCATCACCGCGGCCTATCGCCGTCCCGAGCAGGAGTGCGTGCCGCTGCTGATCGGCCAGGCGCGGGCCGCCCAGAGCGAGCGCGCCCAGGCCCTGGCGGCCAAGCTGGTGCACGCCCTGCGCGGCAAGCGCTGCGGCGGCGGGGTCGAGGCCCTGATCCAGGAGTTCTCGCTCTCCAGCCAGGAGGGCGTGGCGCTGATGTGCCTGGCCGAAGCCCTGTTGCGCATCCCCGACCGCGCCACGCGCGATGCGCTGATCCGCGACAAGATCAGCCGGGGCGACTGGCATGCCCATGTGGGCCATTCCTCGTCGATGTTCGTCAATGCGGCGGCCTGGGGCCTGCTGCTGACGGGCAAGCTGGTCTCGACCAGCAGCGAGCAGTCGCTCTCGCGCGCCATCACCCGCCTGATCGGCAAGGGCGGCGAGCCGCTGATCCGCAAGGGCGTGGACATGGCCATGCGCATGATGGGCGAGCAGTTCGTCACCGGCGAGACCATTTCCGAGGCGCTGGCCAACAGCCGCAAGTACGAAGCCAAGGGGTTCCGTTATTCCTACGACATGCTGGGCGAGGCGGCCACCACCGCCGAGGACGCCCAGCGCTATTACGACGCCTACGTGCAGGCCATCCATGCCATCGGCAAGGCCTCGCACGGGCGCGGCATCTACGAAGGGCCTGGCATCTCGATCAAGCTCAGCGCGCTGCATCCGCGCTACAGCCGCGCCCAGCACGAGCGCGTCATGACCGAGCTGTTGCCGCGCGTGGCCGCGCTGGCGCGCCTGGCCCGGCGCTACGATATCGGCCTGAACATCGACGCCGAGGAGGCCGACCGGCTCGAGATTTCGCTGGACCTGCTCGAGGCCCTGTGCAGCGACGCCGAACTGGAGGGCTGGAACGGCATCGGCTTTGTCATCCAGGCCTACCAGAAGCGCGCGCCCTATGTCATCGACTACGTGATCGACCTGGCGCGCCGCACCCGGCACCGGCTGATGGTGCGCCTGGTCAAGGGCGCCTATTGGGACAGCGAGATCAAGCGGGCCCAGCAGGAGGGCCTGGAAGGCTATCCGGTATACACCCGCAAGATCTACACCGACGTCTCGTACCTGGCCTGCGCGCGCAAGCTGCTGGCCGCGCCCGAGGCCGTGTTCCCGCAGTTCGCCACCCATAACGCGCAGACGCTGGCGGCCATCTATGTGATGGCCGGGCAGAACTACTACCCCGGCCAGTACGAGTTCCAATGCCTGCACGGCATGGGCGAGCCCTTGTACGAGGAAGTGACCGGCCCGGTTTCGCAGGGCAAGCTCAACCGGCCCTGCCGCGTCTATGCGCCGGTGGGCACGCACGAGACGCTGCTGGCCTACCTGGTGCGGCGCCTGCTGGAGAACGGCGCCAACACCTCCTTCGTCAACCTGATCGGCGACGAGGACGTCAAGGTCGAGGACCTGGTGGCCGATCCGGTCGAGCGGGCCGCGCGCGTGCAGCCGCTGGGCGCGCCCCACGAGAAGATCCCGCTGCCGCGCGATCTCTACGAATCGGCCGGCGAGAAGCGCGCCAATTCGGCGGGGCTGGACTTGTCCAACGAACAGCGGCTGGCCTCGCTGTCCTCGGCGCTCTTGGCCAGCGCGGCCACCCAATGGCGCGCCGAGCCCATGCTCGATGAGGACGGCCGGACATATCCCGCCGAGCGCGCGCAGCCGGTGCGCAATCCGGCCGACCATCGCGACGTGGTGGGACAGGTGGTCCAGGCCGACGCCCAGGACGTGGAGCAAGCCTTGCGGGCGGCCAGCCGCGCCGCGCCGATCTGGCAATCCACGCCGGTGGCCGAGCGGGCGCTTTGCCTGCGCCGCGCCGCGCAGATGCTCGAGGAGCAGATGCAGCCGCTGCTGGGGCTGATCGTGCGCGAGGCCGGCAAGTCCCTGCCCAACGCCATCGCCGAAGTGCGCGAAGCGGTCGATTTCCTGCGCTATTACGCCCTGCAGATCGAGCGCGATTTCTCCAACGACACCCATCGCCCGCTGGGACCGGTGCTGTGCATCAGCCCCTGGAATTTCCCGCTGGCCATTTTCACCGGCCAGGTCGCGGCCGCGCTGGCCGCCGGCAACACGGTGCTGGCCAAGCCGGCCGAGCAGACGCCGCTGATCGCGGCGCAAGCCGTGGCCATCCTGCACGCCTGCGGCGTGCCGCGCGGGGCGGTGCAATTGCTGCCCGGCCGCGGCGAGACCGTCGGCGCGCAGCTGGTCGCCGATGTGCGGGTGCGCGCCGTGATGTTCACCGGTTCCACCGAAGTGGCGCGCCTGATCGCGCGCCAGCTGGCCGAGCGGCTGGACGACGAGGGCCATCCCATTCCGCTGATCGCCGAGACCGGCGGACAGAACGCCATGGTGGTCGACTCCTCGGCCCTGGCCGAGCAGGTGGTGTTCGACGTGCTGGCCTCGGCCTTCGATTCGGCCGGCCAGCGCTGCTCGGCGCTGCGCGTGCTGTGCCTGCAGGAAGAGGCGGCCGAGCGCACGCTGCAGATGCTGCGCGGCGCGCTGCGCGAGCTGTCGGTCGGCAATCCCGACCGGCTTTCCACGGACGTGGGGCCGGTGATCGACGCCGAAGCCAAGGAAACCATCGAGCGGCATGTCCAGCGCCTGCACGGCGCCGGCTGCAAGGTCGAGCAGGTCGAGCTGCCGGCCGAATGCCGGCTGGGCACCTTCGTGGCGCCCACGCTTATCGAGCTGGACAGCCTGCAGGCGCTCGAACGCGAGGTCTTCGGCCCCGTGCTGCACGTGATCCGCTACAAGCGCGAGGAACTGGACGGCCTGATCGACCAGATCAACGCCACCGGCTATGGCCTGACCTTCGGCGTGCATACGCGCATCGACGAGACCATCGCGCAGGTCACCAGCCGGGTGCATGCCGGCAACCTCTACGTCAACCGCAACGTCATCGGCGCGGTGGTGGGCGTGCAGCCCTTCGGCGGCGAAGGCTTGTCGGGCACCGGCCCCAAGGCAGGCGGCCCGCTGTATCTGTTGCGCCTGCTGGCCAAGCGCCCGGCCGGGCTGCCGCCCATCAAGGGCCTGGGCACGCAGCCGCCCTGGACCGTGGCGCTGCCCGGGCCTACCGGCGAGGCCAACACCTGGACGCTGCTGCCGCGCGGCACGGTGCTGTGCGTGGCAGGCACGCCGCTGGGCGCGCAAGCCCAGATGCAGGCCGTCCAGGCCAGCGGCAACCGCGCGCTGTTCCTGGATACGCCGGCGGCCCGCCAGTTCGCGCAGGGGCTGGGCGAGCCGCCCGCGTTCATCGGCGATGCGCAGATCGAGACGGCGCAATACCATGCGGTGCTGTTCGAGGGCGATGGCGATGCCTTGCTCGCGCTCAATCGCCGGGTGGCCGCCCGCGAGGGCGCGGTGGTCTCGGTGCAGGGGCTCAGCGCCGCGGCGCTGGAGGCCGGCGAGCGCTATGTCATGGAGCGCCTGCTGGCCGAGCGCTCGCTCAGCGTCAACACGGCGGCCGCGGGCGGCAATGCCAGCCTGATGACCATCGGCTAGCGGCAGCCCAGCGCCTGCCCGGTGTCGGCGCCGGCCGCCGGGCAGGGCGATTGCGCCAGGCGCTGGCCGTTGATCTTGATGGGGTTGGCCAAAAGGCGCAGCCCCGGGCGCGCGGGATGGTCCATCGTGCCGATCATGGCGCTTTCCTGCAGGAAGGGATTGTCCAGCGCCTGGCCGATGTCCAGCACCGGTGCGATGGGCAGGACCCCGCCCAGCGTGCGCATCCAGTAGTCCGTATCGTGCCGGCGGAAGTCGGCATCGAGCAGCTCGGTCAGCGCCGCCCGGTGGGCGGTGCGCGAGGCCGCTTCGGCAAAGCGCGGGTCGCGGCCGATGTCCGGGTTGTCCAGCCGCTGGACCAGCGCCTGCCAGAACCGGTCGGTCATGCACATGATGAATATCCAGCCGTCCCGGGTCGGGAAGGTCTGCACCGGCGTGACGGCGAAATGCGAGCTGCGCGTCTGGCGCGTGGCCTTGTGCCCTTCGTTCAGGTACCAGGTGGCCGAATAGCCGAGCTGGTGCAGCGCCACGTCGAACAGGCAGGTGTCCACGTCGCAGCCGATGCCTGTGCTGCGGGCCTGGATGATGCCCGATAGCAGCCCCACCATGGCCGTCAGTCCCGTGGCATGGTCGATGATGGAGGGCGCGCCCATGCGGGCGGGCGCGCGGTCCGGATCCCCGGTCAGGTCCATCAGGCCCGATTCGGCCTGCATCAGGTAGTCGTAGCCAGGCCAGGAAGCGCGCGAATTGTCGCGCCCGTACGCCGACAGGTGCAGGCATACGATGGACGGCTTGATGCGCGACAGGCTCGCATAGTCCAGGCCCGCCGGCGCGGCCTTGTCCCCGCGCAGGTTGTTCATCACAGCGTCGGCCCCGGCCACCAGGCGCTCCAGGCCCGCGCGGCCCTCGGGCGATTTCAGGTCCAGCGCGACGCTGCGCTTGTTGCTGTTCCACGTCTGGAAGTACTGGCTGTCGTTCTCGCCCAGGAAGTAGGGGCCGAGGTGGCGGGCCGGGTCGCCGCCCGCGGCCAGGTTCTCGATCTTGAGCACTTCGGCGCCCAGGTCGGCCAGGAACATCGAGCCATAGGGGGCCGCGCCGAACTGCTCGATCGAAACGATGCGAATGCCATTCAGGGGTTTCATCTTCGTCGCGCCTTGCGTCATTGGGGTTGTATGCCGGCGCGGCGCGCGACCTCGGCCCATTTCGCGGCCTCCTTGCGCACGTGCTCGGCCCAGGCCTGTCGGTCGGCGTCGTAGGTGATCATGCCGACCTCCTGGAACTTCCTTTCCACGGCATCGTCGGTGAGCACGGCGCGCACGTCGGCGGCGATTTTCTCGACGATCGCTTCGGGCGTGTTGCGCGGCACGATGATGCCGCCAAAGCCTTCGCCTTCGAAGCCCGGATAGCCGAGCTCGGCCACCGTCGGCACGTCCGGCAGCTGGGGCGCGCGCGAGGCGCCGGTCAAGGCCAGCGGCCGGATTTTTCCCGCCTGGATGTTGGGCAGGCTCGAAGCGATGCTGTCGATGCCCACGGTCACCTGTTTGCCCAGCAGGTTGGTCACCATCTGGGCGCTGCCCTGGAAAATGATGTTGAAAAGATCGATGCCAGCGGTGGTCTTGAACAGCTCGCCGGTCAGGTGCTGCGTGTTGCCCATGCCGGGCACGCCCCAGTTGATCTCGCCCGGCGCCTTGCGGGCGGCTTGCACCAGGTCATCCAGCGTCTTGTAGGGCGTGTCGGCGTTGGCCACGATCAGCAGCGGATTGCGAAACAGCGGCGTCACCAGCACGAAATCCTCGGTGGGTGAATACGAAAGTTTCTTGAACAGGGTGGGATTGACCACCAGCGCCGCGCTGGTGCCCAGGATGAGCGTGTAGCCGTCCGGCGCGGCGTCGCGTCCGGCCACCATGCCCGGGATGGCCGCGCCGCCCGGGCGGTTTTCCACGAAGACCGGCACGTTCCATTTTTTTGCCAGCCCGTCGGCGACGATGCGCGCGGCGATGTCGGTGGCCTGGCCGGCCGGCACGGGTACCAGCACGCGCACGGGCTTGTCGGGATAGGCGGCCTGGGCGCCGGCCGCGCCCAGGGCGAGCAGGCAGGCGCCCAGCAGGCGCGAAAGGGTGGTGGCGATACGCATGGCTTGTCTCCTGATGTCTGGTTTTATGTTCTAGGGATGTACGTGGGGGTTGTCCTTGCCCATCTTCAGCACGTTGGCGCGTGTGGCGCCATTGGCGCGGTGGCTGCGCACGTCGATATCCAGGCGCTGGCCGATCTCTTGCGCCGCGGCGATCACCGCCTCGGGGTCCAGCCCGGTGGCCACGCCCATTTCGTCGAGCAGCATCACCATGTCTTCCAGCGGGAAGTTGCCTACCGAGCCGATCGTGGTGGGCATGGCCATGCCCCCGCCGATGCCGCAGATGGCGCCTTCGAGCCAGTGCGCGCCCGCGTCCAGCGCGGCCACGATGTTGCCCGTGGCCATGCCCGAAAGGTTGTGCACGTGAAAGCCCAGCTCCAGGTCGGGATGCGCCTGGTAGAGCTTGGCGAAGAGGCGGCCGACGTGCGCGGGGTCTTCCATGCCGATCGAGCCGGCCAGGTAGATATGCCGCATGCCGGCCGCATGGAAGCGTCCGACCAGCTCGATCACTGCCTGGTCCGGCACGATGCCTTCGTAGGGGCACCAGAACGCCATGCCGATGGCCATGACGAACGCGATGCCGTTGGCCTGGGCGATCTCGAACGAGCGGATGTTGGCCGCCACGGCTTCGTCCACGCTCATGTTCTGGTTCTTGCGGGTATAGGTTTCGGTGGCGCAGATCAGGCCCAGCATTTCATCCACGCCCGCGTCCACCGCGCGCATCGCGCCGCGCACATTGGGGGCCTGGCCCCGGTAGACCGTGCCGGGGCGGCGCTGGATGCGGGCGAAGACCTCTTCGGCATCGCGCATGTTGGGCACGACCTTCGGGTGCGCGAAGCTGGCTACCTCGATGACCGGCAGCCCCAGCGCCGACAGGCGGTCGACCATCCAGACCTTGGTGTCGGTGTCTATCCATTTGGGCAGGCTTTGCAGTCCGTCGCGCGGGCCGACTTCGACGACTTTGATGCTTTGGGGGAGCTTAAGCATGGCTTTCCAGTGTGCGGATTGATTTGTTCGAACATTCGATTGTTTGAATAATAGGGAGGCGCCATGGGCATGTCAAACATTCGACTGTCCGTATAATCCCTAGCATCCCGCACAGCGTCCGCTTCGATCGCCATGAAGACTTATCGCCACGATGTGCTCGCCAGCGTGCTCGCAGCCGAAATCCAGGAAGGCAAGTACGCCGTGGGCGAAAAGATCCCCACCGAGCAGGCCTTGCAGCGCCGTTTCGATGCCGGGCGCCATACGGTGCGCGAGGCCTTGCGCACCCTCAAGGAGCGGGGCGTGCTGGTCTCGCGCGCGGGTATCGGCACGGTGGTGCGGGCCCGGCCGGCCAGCCGCCCGCAGATGCAAGGCACGGGCACCTTGCGCGAACTGATCCAGTTCGCCGAGGCGCGCCGCATGCGGCTGCTCGATAGCCAGGAGTGCATCGCCGACCAGGCCATGCAGCAGGAGCTGGGCGTGCCGGCGGGGCAGCAGTGCGTGCAGATCCGTTTCCT
This sequence comes from Orrella sp. JC864, assembly GCF_037026685.1. Classification (NCBI taxonomy): domain Bacteria; kingdom Pseudomonadati; phylum Pseudomonadota; class Betaproteobacteria; order Burkholderiales; family Alcaligenaceae; genus Orrella; species Orrella sp. JC864. The sequence goes on from NZ_JBANET010000002.1 coordinate 118,526, forward strand.
GCGCGCCGTGCCGGAAGAGGACAGGCCGGTGGCCTATGTGTCGATGCTGTTGCGGCCCGAGCATCGCGGCATCGTCGCGCGGATCGACCAGTCGTCGGACCCGGTGCACCGGATGATCGAACGTGAATACGATGTGCGCATCGCGGAGGTGCGCCAGAGCATCGTGCCCGCCTTGCTGCAGGCCGAGGTGGCCGGTCTGCTTGCCGCGCCGGCGGGTATGCCGTGCCTGCGCATTACCCGCCAGTTCCTGGATGCGCAGGACCGCCTGGTATGTGTAAGCGTGGGGATTTATCCGCAGGACCGTTTCAGCCACGACACGGTGTTCCGTGTGCAGCACGACGGCGCAGGCGGCACGCCATAGCCCGCAAGCCCGCGAGGGCGGGGCGGGCCTGGCTGTGCCGCCGCCGGCGGCCCGTCCTTATTGCTTTATTGCTGCAAGGTGGCTTCGAGCGTGATCCTGGCGTTAAGCACCTTGGATACCGGGCAGCCGGTCTTGGCTTCGTTGGCGGCCGCCTCGAAATCCGCCTGCGACAGGCCCGGCACCTTGGCGCTCAGGACCAGGTGCACCGCGGTGATGGCAAAGCCGCCCTCGGCCTTCTCCAGCGTCACCTCGGCACGGGTGTCGATGCGTTCGGCCTTGGCGTTCTTCTGGCCCAGGATGTTCGAGAGCGCCATGGAGAAGCAGCCGGCGTGCGCCGCGCCGATCAGCTCTTCCGGATTGGTCCCGGGCTGGTCCTCGAAGCGGGTATTGAAGCCGTAGGGCTGTTCCTTGAGCGCGCCGCTCTCGGTCGAGATGGTGCCCTGGCCGGTCTTCAGGTCGCCTTGCCAGACGGCGGATGCGGTTTTTTTCATGCCTTGCTCCTGGGGTGTGGGGGAAGGGTGCGCGAAGAAGAAAATGGTAGTTGCCGGATCCGCCCGCCGGCCATGCCCGCCTGTTTTTGTTGGCTACAAAACGTTTTTGCCGCCGGTCCGGCCCAGGCGCAGGGGTGGCTCTCGTTCTTGGCTGCGCGGGCTTCAGGCAAAATGGCGGATTGCGCCATCGTCCTGTCATTTCCGTTCATTCCGAGGTTTCCCATGTCTTCCTTTGCCACCCGCCTGCTGGCCGGTGCCGCGCTTGGCGCGGGCCTGGCCTTCGGCGCCCACGCCCAGATCACGGTGGGCGTGGCCTTGTCCACCACCGGGCCGGCCGCGGCCATCGGCATCCAGTCGCAAAACGCCATACGGCTGTGGCCGGACACCCTGGGCGGCCAGCCGGCGCGCTACGTGATCCTGGACGACGGCACCGATGTCAGCCGGGCGGTGCGCAATTTCCGCAAGCTCACCTCCGAGGACAAGGTGGACGCCATCGTCGGCCCCAACATCACCGCCTCGGCGCTGGCCGCGCTGGACGTGCTGGCCGAGACCGGCACGCCCATGGTGGCGCTGGCGGCCTCGGGCGTCATCGTCGAGCCGCAATCCGATCCCAAGCGCCGCTGGGCGTTCAAGATGCCGCAGAACGACATGCTGATGGCTTCGGCCCTGGTCCAGCACATGCGCGCGCACGGCGTCAAGACAGTCGGCTTCATCGGCTTTGCCGACTCCTACGGCGACAGCTGGTGGAAGGAGTTCGAGGCCGCCGCCGGCGGCGATCCCAAGGTCGTGGCGCAAGAGCGCTTCCAGCGCACCGATGCATCGGTGGTGGGACAGGTGCTCAAGCTGATGGCGGCCAGGCCCGACGCCGTCCTGGTGGCCGGCTCGGGCACGCCGGCGGCCCTGCCGCAAAAGACCCTGGTCGAGCGCGGCTACCGCCAGCCCATCTACCAGACCCACGGCATCGGCACGCTCGAATTCCTGCAGGTCGGCGGCAAGGATGTCGAGGGCACGCTGTTTCCCACCGGGCCTGGCGTGGTGGCGCGCGAGCTGCCCGAGGACAACCCGGTCAAGCCGGTGGCGGTGGCCTTTGCCGACAAGTACGAGCAGCGCTATGGCGCCAACACGCTGACCCAGTTCGCCGGCGACGCCTATGGCGCCTGGATGCTGCTGGACGACGCGGCCCGCCGGGCCCTGCAGACCGGCGCCAGGCCCGGCACGCCCGAGTTCCGCGAGGCGCTGCGCAGCGCCATCGAGCAGACGCGCGACCTGACCGTGCCCAACGGCGTGCTCAATCTCTCGCCCGAGAATCACCAGGGCTTTGACGAGCGCGCGCGCGTCATGGGCACGATCAAGGACGGCCGGTTTGCCTACGCGGGGGACTGAAAAGGCCGCCGGGCCGCCTGCGATTGTGTTTAAAAACGTATCAAAATGATTCGACGCGTCCGGCAAGCGTGCAGCGCCTGCCGGCGCTCGGATACGCCCCTTTTTTCGTGGCGCATGCGGGCGGCCGGTTTTCCTGAAAATGTAAGCAGAAGCCGGCTGTTGCCCGCGTCTTGTGACGCTTTGATTTGAAAGCCCCAAAGACGCTGACGTACCATTTTCCCCACTACGCGTCATTCAACGACAACGGAAAGAGGGGGTTTTCATGGCTCACGTCATGCGCGGTGCCGGCTTTGCGGCGCTGGCTTTGTCGGTTGCCCTGTTCGCGGGCTGCTCCGACTCTTCGTCCGACCAGGCCGCTTCGGCACAGCCCCAGGGCGGCGGCGCGCCGCAATCCACGCTAGAGCGCGTCAAGGTCTCGGGCACCGTGCGCATCGGCTATGCCAACGAAGCGCCCTATGCGTACCTGGACAGCGCCACCAACGAGGTGACCGGCGAAGCGGTGGAGATCGCCCGCGTGGTGCTCAAGCGCATGGGCGTGGAAAAAATCGAGGGCGTGCTGACCGAATTCGGCTCGCTGATTCCGGGCCTGCAGGCCAACCGTTTCGATATCGTCGCCGCGGGCATGTACGTGACGCCCGAGCGCTGCAAGCAGGTGCTCTTCTCCAATCCGACCTACGGCGTGGGCGAAGGCTTCCTGGTGCAGAAGGGCAATCCCAAGGGACTGCACAGCTACGACGACGTCAAGAACGATGCCTCCGCCCGGCTGGGCGTGGTGGTCGGCGCCATCGAAGCCGAGTATGCGCAGAAGGTGGGCATCCCGTCCTCGCAGGTGGTGGTGTTTCCCGACGCGGTCAGCGCGCTGGCCGGCGTCGAAGGCGGGCGGGCCGACGCCTACGCGGCCACGGCGCTGACCATCAACGACCTGATGACCAAGGTCACCAACCAGAACCTGGAGAAGGCCGAGCCGTTTACCGATCCGGTGATCGACGGCCAGGACGTGCGCGGCTACGGGGCCTTCGCCTTTCGCCAGAGCGATACCGATTTTGCCCAGGCCTTCGACCGCGAACTGGCCGAGTTCATCGGCTCTCCCGAGCATGCCAAGCTGGTCGAGCCTTTCGGCTTTACCAAGAGCGAGCTGCCTGGCGACGTGACCGCCAGCCAGCTGTGCGGCGGCTGAGCGCTACCGGGGTCCGCGCATGGACAAAGGCGAAATCAATCTCCTGCCTCCGCTGCTCGAGGGCCTGATGGTCACCTTGCAGGTGACGGCCGGCGCCATTGCGCTGGCCGTGCCGCTGGCCGTGCTGGCCGGGCTGGGCAGGCTTTCGCGCCTGCGCCTGCTGCGCTGGCCCGCTTCGGTGTATGTCGAGGTGTTCCGCGGTACCTCCGCGCTGGTGCAGCTGTTCTGGTTCTTCTACGTGCTGCCCCTGTTCGGCCTGCGGCTGCCGGCCATCGTGGTGGGCATCGTGGTGCTGGCGCTGAACGCCGGCGCCTACGGCGCCGAGGTCGTGCGCGGGGCGGTGCTGGCCGTGCCGCGGGGCCAGCGCGAGGCGGCGCTGGCGCTGAACATGACGCGCTGGCAGATCACGCGGCGCATCGTGGTGCCGCAGGCCATTCCCGCCATGCTGCCGCCGGCCACCAACCTGATGATCGAGCTGCTCAAGAACACGGCGCTGGTCTCGCTGGTGACCATTGGCGACCTGACCTTCCGCGGCCAGCTGCTGCGCAACGACACCTTGCGCACGGTGGAGATCTTCGGCCTGATCCTGTTCCTGTATTTCGGCGTGGCGCTGCTCATTACCGCGGGCATGCGCCTGCTCGAAAGAAGGTTCCGCGCACGATGAACAACGACGTGATCTTCGATTGGGACTATGCGCTGGGCATCCTGCCCACGCTGGGTTCGGCGCTGGTGGTGACCATCCAGGCAACCGTGCTGGGCATGCTGCTGGCGGTGGTCCTGGGGCTGGTGCTGGCCATGGGCCGGCGCGCGCCCTGGCCGGTGCTGTCCTATCCCGTGGCGTTCTTCATCGAATTCGTGCGCAGCACGCCCTTGCTGGTGCAGATCTATTTCCTGTTCTACGTGCTGCCCGGCACGGGCCTGCAGCTCTCGCCGCTGACCACCGGCATCCTGGCCCTGGGCATCCACTATGCGGCCTATTGCGCCGAGGTCTATCGGGCCGGCATCGAGGCGGTGCCGCGCGGGCAGTACGAGGCGGCGCGCGCGCTGAACCTGTCGTCCTGGCGCACATTCTGGGGCGTGGTGCTGCCCCAGGCCATCCCGCCGGTCGTGCCGGCGCTGGGCAACTACCTGGTGGCGATGTTCAAGGACACCCCGCTGCTGTCGGCCATCACGGTGGTCGAGCTGCTGCAGCAAAGCAAGATCCTGAGCTCGACCAGCTTTCGCTACACCGAGCCCATCACGCTGGTGGGCCTGATGTTCCTGGTCCTGAGCCTGATCGCCGCCTATGGCGTGCGCCGGGTCGAATCCAGGCTGCAATCCGTGGGAGCCAAGGCATGAGCGCAATTTGTACGAGCGCCCGCAGGGCGGGGATGTCGCGTTGCGACAGGAGGGTAAATCGATGAGCGCGAGCATACGACTGCAGGACCTGCGCAAGCGCTACGGCGAGCTGGAGGTGCTGCGCGGCATCAGCCTGGAGATCCCGGCGGGCCAGACGGTCTCGGTGATCGGACCTTCGGGCTCGGGCAAGTCCACGCTGCTGCGCCTGCTGATGACGCTGGACAGGCCCGATGGCGGCACCATCGAGATCGATGGCGAGTCGATGTGGACCACGCCGGACGGCAAGCCCGCGCCAGCCTCGCACGTGCGCAAGGTGCGGGGCAAGATCGGCATGGTCTTCCAGCACTTCAACCTGTTCCCGCACATGACCGCGCTGGGCAACGTGATGGAGGCGCCGGTGCACGTCGAGGGTCTGTCCAAGGACGAGGCGGCCGAGCGCGGCAGGCACTACCTGGACCTGGTGGGGCTGGGCGACAAGTTCGACGCCTATCCCGCCCAGCTGTCGGGCGGCCAGAAACAGCGCGTGGGCATTGCGCGCGCGCTGGCCATGCGTCCGGAGATCATGCTCTTTGACGAGGTGACCTCGGCGCTGGATCCCGAACTGGTGGGCGGCGTGCTGCAGATCATGAAAGACCTGGCCGACAAGCGCGAGATGACGATGATCATCGTCACGCACCAGATGAAGTTCGCCGAGCGCTCGTCCGACCGCACGCTGTTCTTCGACCAGGGCAACATCGTGGAGGACGCACCCTCCGAACAGCTGTTCGCCCGGCCCCAGGAGGAGCGCACCAAGCAGTTCCTGCAGGCCGTGATCGAGGCGGAGTAAGGCCCGGGCCGGACCTGCGGGCGCGGGACGGGAGCGTGCGCGCCGGCCGGCTCAGCCGCGGCCGGTGCTGCCGAAGCCGCCCGTGCCCCGGTGGCTGGCGGCGAACTCCTCGACGACGTTGAAGGCGGCCTGCACCACCGGCACGAAGACCAGCTGCGCCAGGCGCTCCATCGGTTCGAGCTTGAAGGGCTGGCTGCCGCGGTTCCAGACCGAGACCATCAGCGGGCCCTGGTAGTCGGAATCGATCAGCCCGACCAGGTTGCCCAGCACGATGCCGTGCTTGTGCCCCAGCCCCGAGCGGGGCAGGATGACGGCGGCCAGGCCCGGATCGGCGATGTGGATGGCCAGGCCGGTGGGCACCAGGTGCGTGCTGCCGGGAGCCAGCTCGCTCGCCTCGTCCAGGCAGGCGCGCAGGTCCAGGCCGGCCGAGCCGGGCGTGGCGTATTGGGGCAGGTGTTCGCGCATCCGCGCGTCCAGGATCTTCAGGTCTATGGATTTCATGTTGAGCTTGTGAAGGCGCGGTTCAGCCGTGCCGGTCCCGCTGGGAAATCGTCGAGAGCGGCGGCAGCTTGGCCAGCTGGCCGCCGGATTTGCGGCGCTGCTTCAGGCCTGCGCGCGTGAAGATGAAGGCCATCAGCAGCAGGAAGGCGCCGCCCATGCGGTCGCCATAGGGATCGAGCAGCATGTTCACGGCCAGCGCGGCCAGCACCGCGCCGATGGCCAGCAGGCCCAGGCCTTGTCGGCGCCGGCCGCTTTGCCCGGCAAGGGTCTGCGAGCCGTCCTGTGCCTGCCCGGCGGCCTGGGCCCGGGCATGGCGCGGGCGGGCCGGCTGCTCGCCGGGCGCGCCGCGCGGGGCCGCCGGGGCAGGAGGGGCAGGAGGGGTATACGGGGTACGAGCCGCCGTGCCGGCCTGGCCGTCCGGCGCGGCCGGGGGCAGGCCTGGCATGTCGCCCCAGCCGGTGGCCGCGCCGGGCGGGACGATGGCGGTGTCGGCCGGCTTGCGCGCATCGGGCCCCAGGGCGCGCCGCCAGCTCGAGTCCGACTCCAGCTCGCGCAGCGTCTGGCTGGGGATGGCGGCGCCGCGCCGGGCCAGTTCCTCGACGTAGGCGACGTAGTCGCCGTTCCTGGGTTCGTCGTTTCTCAGCATGGTGGCTCCTTTGTGCGCAGTCAGGCGCGCGGGCGCTTGCGGGCGGCCGGCGCGCGGCGCTTGCGCAGGACGACGTAGGCGATGGCAATGGCCGCCACCACCGACAGCGCCGAGCCGGCGATCAGGCCGGCTTGCTGGTGGCTGCCGATGGCGCCGGCGCTGCGCACGGCCAGGTAGCCGGGAGCCAGCAGCATGGGCACCCACACGATGGCCGACAGGATGTTGGCGATCTGGAAGCGCACGTGGCCCATCTTCATGATGCCGGCGATGGTCGGGATGGTGCTGCGGATGGGCCCGAGGAAACGGCCCACCAGGATGGACAGGAAACCATAGCGGTAGAAGAACAGGCGCGCCCGCGCCACCGCCTTGCGTTGCTGGCGCAGCGGCCAGCGCCGCATCATGGGCGGCCCGATCCAGCGGCCGATCCAGTAGGACAAGGCGTCGCCGATGACCGCGCCCAGGATGCCCCACAGCAGGATGGGCGTCATGGGCAGCGTGCCGGCGCCCACCAGCCCGCCGGTCATCAGCAGCAGCGCGGTGGCGGGAATGAGCAGCCCGATCACCAGCATCGACTCGCCCATCGTGATCAATGCCAGCACGGGCCCGGCCCAGAACTGGTTGGCCTTCAGGAAGGCTTCGATGGCGGCGATGTATTCATCCATGGCGTGCGGAACCTCTTTTGCGATGCGGTATCTTAACGTGCCTGGCCGGCCGCCCGCCGTCCGGCCGGGCATCTATCAGCATCACGGCATGCCTGCCGCCTCCGCATTCTTTCAAGCCACTTTCAAACATGGATTCTCTGACTCAGGCCGTGCTGGGCGCCGGCTTGCAAGGCGCCGTGCTCGGGCGCTTCCAGGGCCGCAAGGCGCTGGCCTACGGCGCCTTGCTCGCCACCTTGCCGGACATGGACGTGGTCATGTCCTACGCCGATCCGGTATCGAGCATGACCTACCATCGGGGTTTTTCGCATTCGGTCTTCGTGCTCAGCGGCCTGGCCGCCACGATGACCTGGCTGATCCGCAAGCGCTGGCCCGATGCCGGCTACAGCAGCGCCCGGCTGTTCATGGCCCTTTGGCTGGTGCTGGTCACCCATCCCATCCTCGATGCCTTCACCAGCTACGGCACGCAGCTGTTCTGGCCGCTGGCCGTGACGCCAGCGAGCTGGTCCAGCCTGTTCATCATCGATCCGGGGTTTACCGTGCCCCTGCTGCTGGCCGTGGTCCTGGCCGCCATCGGCGGGCCGCGCTCGCGGCTGTGGCAAACGCTGTGGTGGGCGCTGGCCTGGTGCGTGCTGTACCTGTGCCTGAGCCTGGCGGGCAAGGGCCTGGCCGAGCACCGGGTGCGCCAGGCGCTGCGCGAGCGGGGCGTGCCGGTGCAGCAGGTGTTTTCCGCGCCCATGCCTTTCAACATCCTGCTCTGGCGCGTGGTCGCGCGCGAGGGCGACGGCTACTACGAAGCCGTCAGCGGCTGGTTCGACCGCGCGCCGCCCGAGATGGTGCGCCAGCCGCTGCATCCCGAGCTGGCGGTGCCGCTGCTCGATAGCCCGCAGTATGTCCGCCTGGACTGGTTCTCCGGCGGCTGGCTGCGGCGCGACGCCATCGGCGACGAACTGGTGGTCAGCGACCTGCGCATGGGCATGACGGGCTACTACACCTTCCGCTTCGTCATGGCCCGCCGCGTCGACGGGCAGTGGCAGCCGGTGCTGCCCGAGCGCTGGCCCAGCTCGCGCGGCGGCGAGCAGGAGCTGCGCGCCGTGGGCCGGCGCATCCTGGCACAGGAGCCGCCCTTGCCGCTGCCGCAGTGGTCCTTGCGCAACGCCGCGCCGCGCACCGCGCCCACCCGGCCCGGCCTGGCCGATTAGCGCCGGCCCGGCAGCCTTGCGGCGATCTCGGCCACCAGCCGGCGCGCCGCGCTGAGCTTGTCGGCCGGGGGCAGGGGATGGGCGCCCTGGGCGTCGAACAGCACCAGGGCGGTGTCGTCCGCGTCCATCACGTCCTGCGCGAGGTTGCCCACCAGCAGCGCGATGCCCTTGCGGCGGCGCTTGTCCTCGGCGTGGGCGGCCAGGTTTTCCGTCTCGGCGGCAAAGCCCACGCACCAGGGGCCGCCGGGCAGGGCGGCCACCTCGGCCAGGATGTCGGGATTGACCGCGAATTCCAGCGCCGGCAGGCCGCCCGGATGGGCGTTCTTCTTGACCTTCTGGCCGCTGGCGTTGCTGACGTGCCAGTCGGCCACCGCCGCCACCGCGATGAACAGGTCCGATTGCGCCGCCAGCGGCATGACCGCCGCGTGCATCTGGCGCGCGGTCTGCACGTCGATGCGCCGCACGCCCAGCGGCGCGGGCAGGGCGGTGGGGCCGGAAACCAGCGTGACCTGCGCGCCGGCCTCGCGCGCGGCGCGCGCCAGGGCATAGCCGGTCTTGCCCGAGGAGCGGTTGCTCAGCACGCGCACCGGGTCGATGGGCTCGCAGGTCGGGCCGGCGGTGATCAGCACGCGGCGCCCGGCCAGCACCTTGGGCTGGAAATAGGCCGCCAGTTCGGTGCGCAGGTCCAGCGGCTCCATCATGCGGCCGTCGCCCACCTCGCCGCAGGCCTGGTCGCCCGCGGCCGGCCCCAGCAGCACGATGCCGTCCTGGCGCAGCTGCGCCGCATTGCGCTGGGTGGCCGGGTTGCCCCACATCTCGCGGTTCATGGCAGGCGCCAGCAGCAGCGGACAGGCGCGCGCCAGGCACAGCGTGGACAGCAGGTCGTCGGCCATTCCGTGGGCCAGCTTGGCCATGAAGTCGGCCGAGGCCGGCGCCACCAGGATGGCGTCGGCCCCGCGCGTCAGGTCGATATGGGCCATGTTGTTGGCCGGCCGCGCATCCCAGGCGTCCAGCCAGACGTGCCGGCCCGACAGGGCCTGCATCGTGACCGGGGTGATGAAGCGGGTGGCGGCCTCGGTCATGACCACGTCGACGGCGGCGCCGTGTTCGACCAGCCGGCGGACCAGCTCGGCGCTCTTGTAGCAGGCGATGCCGCCGGTCAGGCCCAGGACGATGCGTTTGTTGGCGAAGTCTTGCATGGGGAAAAGAAGGGGTGGCAGGCCCCAATTATGCGCCAAATGCAATACGAGAGGGCTTGTCACGTATCGGTCACGCGGCGCCCGTACGATGCCCCGGCTCCTCTCCTCCCCGTACCCGAACGGGTCCTTTACCGTTTACTCCGTGTGCCAGCCGACTCGATACTTCGCAGCGCCCCGGTGTTGCTACGCGTGCATGCTTGGTGCGCCATGGCCCTGATGCTTGCGCTGGTGCAGCCTGCCCGGGCCGTTCACGCGGCGCCGGCCGTGCCGGTCCGCTCGGAGATGCCGGCCGGCCAGGGCCCCTGGGATTTCGACATTCCTTCCTTGCCTTTGCACCAGGCGCTGCAGCGCTATGCCGCCTACACGGGACGGTCGGTGCTTTATACCGCCGCGTCCGCGCAAGGGCGGCGCTCGGCGCCCGTGGTAGGCCGCTACGGTGCCGATCAGGCCTTGCTGCAACTGCTGAAGGGATCGGGCCTGACAGTGCGGCACGCTACCCCGCACGCGGTCTCGCTGGCGCCTGTGCGTGCCGGCCAGGCCAGCCTGACGCCCGGGGCCACCCCGCCTTCGGCCCCGCCGGCGCAGCGTGCCGCCTATTACGGCCGCCTGCGCCTGAGCGTGCTGCAGATGCTGTGCGCCGACGAACGCATCGACGTGGGCAGCTACCGCCTGGTGCTGCAGTTCCGCATCACGCAAGCCCGTGCCATCGACGTGCAGTCCGTGGTGGCGGTCGATGCGCTCGCGCAAGAGCCTTATGTACGCGCGGCCCTGACGGGTCAATTGCTGCCGGCGCCGCCGGCGGGACTGGGCCAGCCTGTCACGATGCTGCTGACGCCGCAGGCCGGCGGGCGGCGGGCGCTGTGCGCATGAGCGGGAGAGACGGGTGAGCAACGAAGGCATTGCGGCCTTGCGCGAGCTGTTCTCCAGCCGCTATCGCGCCTTGCGGTATAGCGTGGCCAGGCGGCTGGGCGGCGCGGCCGAGGCTGCCGAGGATGCCTTGCACGAGGCTTATGTCCGGTTGGCAGACAAAGGCGGCCTGCAAAACGTGCGCCATCCCGTGAGCTACCTGGTCAATACGGCGGTGCACGTGGGTATCGACCGCATGCGCGGCGAATCGCGCGAGTTGTCCGAGGGGGAAATCGCGCATTTCCTGGACGTGCCCGATTCCGCCCCCACGCCGCCGCAGGTCGCGGCGGACCGCCAGCGCATGGCGCTGCTGCAGGACGTCATGCAGCAATTGCCGGCCAGGCAGCTGGATATCCTGCTGGCCTTGCGGGTCCACGGCACGACACGGGCCGACGTGGCGCGCCGCTGGGGCATTTCGGAGCGCCAGGTCGCCCGCGAACTGCTGGCGGCGCACAAATTCTGCGCGAGCGCCTTGAACGATGAAAACGACTGAGGCCGACACCGGGGGGCGAGGCGCCGCGCCGGGCCGCCAGGGCGTACCGGCCTTGCTGCTGGAGCAGGCGCGCGCCCTGGTGTGCGAGTTCGGCAGTGGCAAGCCCGGCACGGCCGACAGGGACCGTATCCTCGCCTGGCGCGCACGCAGCCATGCGCACGAAGCGGCCTGGCGGCAGGCTTGCACGGAATGGCGCGAGATCGGCACGGCTGCGGCGGGCGTGCCGGTCCCGGGTATCCAGGGTGCCGCCGCGCCGCGCCCTCCCGTCCTGGGACGGCGCCTGTTTCTGGCGGGCACCGCGGCCGCTGCCGCCGGCCTGGCGGGCGTTGCCGTCATGCGGCCGCCCTGGGGCTTGTGGCCTTCCTGGGCCGAAATGGGCGCGGACTACCGCACCCGGGTCGGTGAGCGGCGCGACATATCCATAGAACCCGGCGTGACGGTCGCGCTGAATACGCGCTCCAGCCTGCGCACCCAATCCGCGACGCAGGGCGTTGCGCTGCGTCTGGTGTCCGGCGACGCAGTGCTGTCCACGCAGGGCCGGCCCTGTGTCCTGCAGGCCGGGCGCGGCCGCATATCGACGCGCGACGGCGAAATAGAAGTCAGCAGCCTGGACGGCGAGCAGGTCCATGTGCGTTGCGGGCTGGGGCAGGCAATGGTCTGGCATCCGGGCGGCGAGATGCCGCTGAGGCCTGGCGAGCGCCTGCGCTACGACGCCCAGCGGATCGAGCGGCTGCCCGGTACGCAGCGCGAAAGCGCCGCGTGGCGGCGCGGCATGCTGGAGTTCGAGAACGCGCCGCTGTCGGAGGTGGTCGAACAGATCAACCGCTACCGGCCGGGGCATGTCTTTCTGCAAAACGGCAGCTTGGCCGGCCAGCGGCTGAGCGCCCACTTTTCGACCGATGCCCTGGATGAGGCCATCGCGCATATCGGCCATTTGTTCGGCGCGTCGATCCGGCGGTTGACGGACGGCATCGTCATCATTGCCTAGCGATCCTGGGCTGTCATGAAAAATTCATGGCCCCTCATGTCCTGATAGGGATGGGCAGATCGACTGAACTACTGAGCAGCCTGCCGCGCATCGGACGCGGCGCATGGCTGGACAGCAGATAGGATCGACTCGGCATGCACCCCACCCCAGAACGCTCAGCCCCTTCCTTGCACCGCCTGCGCCGTCCCCAGCGGCGACCCGTGGTTGTCCCGGGGGGCACGTCCGTCCCGCGCTGGCGGCGCACGCCCGCAGCCGCGGCGGTATCCGCGGCCTTGCTGGCGATCGGCGGTTGGTCGTTGCTCTGGTCGCCAGGCAGCGTCCACGCCGCCGCGCCGGGCGCCAACTGGTTCGCCGCCGGCGCGGGCGCGGGCGGCCAGGCGCGCGCGGCGCAGCGCGCGCCCGCGCCTGGGGCGACCCTGCCCACTTCGGCGCGCCAGCAGGCGCAGGCGCGCGAGCAGCTCTCGCGCTCGATCGCCAACCTGAACCGCACGGCCAACGCCATTGCCGCGCAGCAGGCCGCGCAGGAGCAGGTCCGCAGTCATGCGCAGAATGCCGCCTGGGTGCGCGACGGCCTGGGCGCGGACGGCCTGGATCGGCTGGCCGGCGGGCGCTGGGACGCGGCCGCGCCCGAAACCGGCGTCAAGGACGGGCGCCAGCAGGTCACGATTACGCAGGACAGGCCGCGCGCGATCCTGGAGTGGAACAGCTTTCACGTGGGGCGCAATACGGACCTGACCTTCAGGCAGGCGTCTACGGATGCCGTGCTGAACAAGGTGATGGGCGATGCGCGCCCCAGCCAGATCCAGGGCAGCATCCACGCCGACGGCACGGTGATGATCGCCAACCAGAACGGCGTGGTGTTCACCGGCAGCAGCCAGGTCAATGTGCGCAACCTGGTGGCCGCGGCGGCCGCCACCACCGGCAGCCAGGGGCAGGCCCTGGACGCGCAGTTTCTGGCCCGCGGGCTGTATTCCGAAGGCGGCACGCCCACGTTCCAGGATGCCTTGGGCAACATCGAAGTCCAGGCGGGCGCGCGCCTGGCCACGCACGCGCCCGGCTCGGTCACCGAGGGCGGGGGCTACGTGCTGCTGCTGGGCCGCGAGGCGCACAACGCGGGCCAGATCAGCACGCCGCGCGGGCAGACGCTGCTGGCCGCGGGCGACGAGTTTTTCATCCGCAAGGGCTACGGCACCGAAGCCAACAGCTTCTCGACCACGCGGGGCAACGAGGTGGCTCCGGGCCGGGTCGAGCGCTACGACGACCAAGGCAACCCGATGCCCAGCGTGGCGGGCCTGGTGACCAACACGGGGCTGATCACCGCGCGCGAGGGCGACATCACGCTTACCGGCCACGACGTGCGCCAGGCAGGGGTGGTGGTAGCCACCACCTCGGTGAACACGCGCGGCACCATCCACCTGCTCAATTCGGCCAGCGATGCCCAGGGGCGCGTGACGCTGGGCGAGCAGGCCACCACGGCGATCCTGCTGCAGGACGACGGCCAGACGGCGCTGGACAGCCAGCGCCAGGCGCTGATAGAGGAGTCGGCCCGGCGCGACCTCGAGCGCGTGGCCGGGGCCATCGCGCCCTTCGACAACCTGTCGACCCTGCCTGACCGGCGCGAGCAGTCGCGCATCGAGATCGTCTCGGGCCAGCACGTGGACTTCGCGCCGGGCAGCCTGACCTTGGCCACGGGCGGGCAGGTGGCCGTGAGCGCGCAGGGCCGCGCGCAGGTGCAGGGCGGGGCCACGCTGGACGTGTCGGGAGCGGTGGGCGTGCGCGTGGCCATGGAGGGCAACAACCTGCGGGTCAACATCCAGGGCAACGAGCAGCGCGATGCGCCGGTGAACCGCGACAGCGGCCAGCTGAACAACCTGGACGTGTGGGTGGACCGGCGCAGCCTGGTCTTCGTGCCGGCGGGCACCGGGGGTTACGAGAGCGACCGGTGGTACACGGCTGGCGGCCTGCTGGAAGTGGGCGGCTACCTGGGCAACCAGGCGCACACGATAGGCGAGTGGGCCGCACAGGGCGGCACGGTGACGCTGGGAGCCACGGAGGTGGTGACGCAGCGCGGCGCGATGGTGAACATCGCAGGCGGCACGCTGGACGTGCAGGATGGCTACATCAACCAGAGCTGGCTGCGCGGGGCCGACGGGCGCCTGTACACGGTGTCGGATGCGCCGGCGGACATGCTGTACGAGGGGCTGTACCGGGGATATGCGCGCCACAGCGAGCGCTGGGGCCGCACCGACACCTGGTACAACCCGCTGGTGGCGCCGCGGCGGCGCTGGGAAGCAGGCTACACGGTAGGGCGCGATGCGGGCCGCCTGGTCATCTCGGCGCCGGGCGTGATGGGCTCGGGCGAGGGCGACACCCGGGTGGTGACGGCGGTGCTCGAAGGCGACATCGACGCCAGCGTCTACCAGGGTTCACTGCAGGACACCCGCGCCAATGCGGCGCTGGCCGATGCCTATCTGCAGTCGCAGCGCGCGGTGGCGCGCCGCGGCGAAGTCGCGCTGGTCTCGCAGCGCTACAACAACTCGGACTCGCCCTTGCGCGAGTGGGAGGCCGCGCGCCACGTTCGCATCGCCAACGGCGAGCACGCGCCGCTGACTTTCGAAGACGCTTTCGACGAGGCCTTCGCCGGCACGGTGCACCTGGATGCCGGCCGGCTCAACGATGCGCAGCTGGGCAGCCTGCTGCTGCGTGCGACCGAGTCGGCCAGCCTCGCGGCCCCGCTCGTGTTGGCGGCCGGCGGCGAGCTGGCGGTTCATGCGGCCAGCATCGACGTGGCGGCCGACGTGACTGCGCGCGCCGGCGCCATCCTGCTGACCAACGTGCGGGGCGAGAACCTGGGCGTGCTTGCGCCGGCCCAGGGCCGGCCTGCCATCACCGTGCAGCCGGGCGTAACGCTGGACACGCGCGGGCTTTGGACCAACTATCGCCTGGATGCGCAAGCCGGCGAACAGGATGCCGCGCCCGGCGCCGACGTTGCCGGGCCGGACGAAGCTGGGTCGGCCCAAGCGTGGCGCCTGGCCTACATCGACGGCGGCTCGGTCACCTTGCGCAGTTCGGGCGACGTGACGCTGTCGGCCGGCTCGGTCATCGACGCCTCGGCCGGCGGCGCCATCCTGGCCAATGGCGGCATGCGGGGCGGGGCCGGCGGCGATATCGCCCTGGTGGCCAGCCATGCCTGGAATCCGAGTGCTGACCGGGGCAACCACGGCGACCTCACGCTTGACGGCACGGTGGTGTCGCGCGGTTTCACGCGCGGCGGCCGGCTCACGCTGCAGACCGGTGGCATGCTGTCCATCGGCGGTCAGGTCGGCGGCGTGGGCGGCACGCTGGCGGCCGGCACGCCGGCGCCCTACGAGCTGGTGCTGGCGGCCGATACGCCTATCCCGGCGGGCACTGTTTTGCCGGTGGACGCGACGATCAAGCTGGATACCGTGCCGCCGGGCGGCACGCTGCCATCGGGCTATTGGTCTTTTGCCAACTATGGCATGCGCGACTACAAGGACTTCAACGGCAACGGCGATACCGAAGAGTATCTGGTAACGCAGGCGGACTGGGCCGATATTCCGGTGCAGATGAACATCATCGACAGGGACGGCCTGTACCGCACCATCGGCCAGGGGCAAGTCCTGCCTGCCGGTTCGCAGATCACCGGCATCTTCGGCAATCACATCGGCATGTATGCCATCACCTTTCCGGCGGACGTGTTCCCGCAAGGGGTGCCGATCCGCCAGGACCCCTGGACGGCGGAGCAGTTCCTGAGCGTTCCGCTACCGCTGACCGCGGGTTCGCCCGCTCCCATGGACGTGTCGCTGCCGGCCGGGACGGTCCTGCCGCAAGGCACGGTCGCGGCGCTGGACATGCCGGTTCGGCCGCTGCGCGAACTGAGCCTGGCGCCTTCGTTCTTCCAGTCGGGCTTTTCCGGATACGCCGTCAACGGCCAGAGCGCGCTCGTCGTCACGGCCGGCACGCAGGTCCGCGCCAGCATGCCGGTCTACCATTTCGACGACACGGTGCGGCTCACGCCGACCGGCGCCGACCTGGCGCATGCCGCCAGCTTCTCGCTGGACCCGGTCTATATCGAGAACCCGGACACCGCCACGCTGACGCAACGCGGCGGCACGGAGGTCGGCCTGTACTCCGTGTCGGCGATAGGCAGCAAGGACGCCACGCGCAGCGGCACGGCGATCGTGCAAGAGGGCGCAGCCGTCGAGGTCGATCCCGGCAGCCGGATCGCCATCGCCAGCGGCGGCCAGATCGAGATCCATGGTGTCATCGCCGCGCCGGGCGGCGACATCGCCATCGTCAACGAATCCGGTTTCGGCGAAAGCCCCGTTCCGGCCAGCATGCATCCGGGCGGGCTGTCCCTATGGATCGGCGAACGGGCCGTGCTGGACGCGGCCGGCCGCGTCCACGTGGCGCGCGACCGCTACGGGCGCCGCTATGGCGTGGCGCCCGGCGGCGGGCGCATCACACTGGGCAGCGAAGGCGGTCAGTACCGGCTCGTCGACAGCACCGGCGACGCGATCGAGCCGGGCAATGAACAATCGACGCATGCCTACGTGGTGCTGCGCCCGGGCTCGGTACTGGACGTTTCAGGGGCCTCGGCGACGTTGGATTTGCCTGTCGGCAATGCCTTGCATCGTGCCAGCATGCCGGCCGCGATTTACGGGGATGGCGGATCCATCGCGTTGCGCAGTTACTCAGGCATACACGCGAATGGCGTATTGCGCGCGTTCGGCGGCGGCCCGGGCGCAGCGGGCGGGGAGCTGGTTCTTACCCTGGAATCCCCGATATTGCCCACCATCGGCGGCCAGAGTCCCGACACGCCGGCGTTCATGCTGCTGCGGGCCCCGCGCGTGCTGACCGTCGGCCAGGCCGGCGGCGGATATTCCTTGCCGGAGGACGCGGCACCGGGCCAGGCGGCCGCCGGCCTGGCGCTGGGCCAGGCCACTATCGGCGCGGACCAGGTCGCCGCGGGCGGCTTCGATGCGCTGACCCTGCGTGCGCGTGATGCCATCGTGTTCGACGGCGACGTGAGCCTGTCGATGGGCCGCAGCCTTGCCTTGAAGTCCGGCCAGTACGCCAACCGGTCGGCCGGCACAGTCGCGCTGGCCGCGCCCCACGTGCTGCTGCAGGGGCAGACCGGCATGGTGGCGACCAACGTTTTCACGCTGCCTGACCAAGTGCCGCACTACACCCAGGATGGCACGGCCACGGGCGCACCCCGCGGCGCGGCCTTCTCCGTCAGCGGCAAGCTGGTCGACATCAGCAATGCAGTACAGATCGTATACGCCGATACGCGGATCGCCAGCAGCGGCGATTTGCGTCTGCTGAGCGGCGGCAGTTCCATCACGTACAACCCGGCCAATTGGGAGAATCCTTACAGCACCGTCGTCACGCCCACCTTCCTGACATCCGTGGGCGCGCTCACGCTCGTGGGCGAGCGCATCTATGCGGCAAGCGGGGCCCGGGTCACCGTGCAGGCCGGCTACAGCGCCGGGCAGAACCGTCCCTCGGACGCTGCCAGTCCGTCCGTGACGCGCGTCGCCGATGTCGTGCTGACACTGGGCCGGCCCGAAGGCGCCGCCGCGGCGCCGGCCACGCCGTATTCGGCTTTCGCCGACATGACGTTCAGCGCGGGCGACATCGTTCAGGGCGGAATGCTGTACGCGCCTCACGGCGTTATCCGCCTGTCTGCTAGCAAGATGGGCGCCAACCAGCCGGCCGCCGTGCGCTTGCTGTCCGGCAGCATTACCTCGGCCAGCGGGCAAGGCCTGGTGATGCCTTACGGCGGCACCACCGACGGCACGACCTGGATGGTGGATGGCGCCGCGCCGGTCGAAGTTGATCTGGTCACGGGCGAGATATCCCAAAGCGGGTTCGCGGGCCAATCGACACAGGGCGTGAGCATCACCGCAACCCACATCCAGAGCGAAAGCGGGGCCTTCCTGGACCTGTCCGGTGGTGGCGAGTTGACCGGCGCGGCCTTCGTGCCCGGCCGGGGAGGATCGGTGGACCGCCTGCTGCATCCTTTCAACGAGGGCGGGCAGGTCTACGCCATCGTGCCGGGCAGCCAGGGCGCGGCGCCGGTGGCCGGCGGCTACGCCGGTGTGTGGTCGGGCGACGTGCCCGGCGTGGGCCAGCAGATCACGATCCCCGAGGGCGTGCCGGGCCTGCCTGCCGGCACCTACACACTCATGCCGGCCAACTACGCGCTGGTGCCCGGGGCCTATCGGGTGGAACTGGGCGGCGCCATGACCACGGGCCTGTCGCGGGCGGTGGCCTTGCGTAACGGCACCTGGCTGGCGTCGGGCTACCAGGGCGTGGCCGGCACCGCGATCCGGGATGCCCTGCCCACACGCGTGACCTTCATGCCGGGCCAGACCGTGCGCCGGTACTCGCGGTACAACGAAACCTCCTACGCCGAGTTCCTGCGCTCCCGGGCCGATTCCTTCAGTACCGTCCGACCGGGGCTCGAGGCCGACGGCAAGTCGCTGGTGTTCACCTTCTCCGCACTGGATACTGCCTTGGCCGATGCGGCCGCCGCGCAGGCGCCCGCGCTGCAATGGGAAGGGCAGGCCGACCTGGGCGCGGATCGTGGAGGCTATGGCGGTGCGCTGGCCCTGAGGCTGGATGGTCCGCAGGGGCTGGTCATCACCGGCGACACCGGCAGCAACAGCTTCCGATCGCTCACGCAGACCGTGTTGAAAGCCTCGGACATCAACGCCATCGGCGCGCCTAGCGTATTCATCGGCGGTACGCCTTCCGTCGCCAATGGCGATCCCTTGCAGATCATGTTCAACGGCGTGCAGCTACAGTCTCTCGTGCTCGAAGCGGGCGCAACCTTGACCGGCGGGCAGGTGTTCCTGAACGCCACGCAGGGGGGAACCATCCGGCTCGAATCCGGATCCGGCATCGACACGCGGGGCTATGCAGACGTGGCGCTACGGGATTCCTCCTTGGGCTATTTCTTCGGCGGCGGCCTGCCGATGGTGGCGGTGTCCAACGGCCAGATCGATCTTTCCCTCAATTCGCTGCAATACGCGGCCGGAACGATACACGTCAGCGACGGGGCAGCCATTCGTTCGCGCGGCGGCATCAGCTTCCTGTCGCGCGACGGCGTGTCGCTCGAAGGCAGTCCCAAGCTCGCGGCGCCCAGCCTCGACATTGCTGCCGCCTCGATCAACCTGGGCAGCGCCGGCGACCTGGCGGCTGCACAGGCGGCCGGCGTGCTCCCGGCCGGCTTCAACCTGGACCAGCAGTTGGTGGAGCGGCTGGTCGCTGGCGATCCCGGTGCAGGGCTGCCAGGCGTGCGCCATCTGAAGCTCACCACCAACACCTCGTTCAACGTGTACGGCTCGGTGAATCTGGCGTTGACGGATGGCGCGGGCCGGCCGCTATTGGATTCGCTCACCTTCACCACGCCGGCAATCTATGGCGCTGGCGGCGAGGGGGACCGGGCGCGCCTGTCGCTGGATACCTTCATATGGAATACCCCCCAACGTGTTGCGTCGACCACGGGCGACGGCAGGCAGATCTATGACAGCGCGCTGCCCGGCGCCACGATCGCCGGCGGCCCGGGCCAGGGGCAAGGCGCGCTGGAGATCGATGCCCGTGTCATCGAGGTGGGTCATCTGCCCCGGATGAGCGGCGGCCAATCCGTGACCTTCGACCACTTGATGCTGGGCTTCTCGGATGTGACGCTGCGCGCCTCGGAGCAGATCACCAGCCGCGACAGGAACACGCTCTCGCTGTGGCAGTCCGGCCCGGACCCCAGCGCCGCCTTCGACCCGGCGGCCTATGCGGGTGCCGGCGGCAACCTGACGCTGGTCACGCCCTTGCTGACGGCCGGCGCGGGCGGCGACACCGCTTACCGGGCCGGCGGCACGCTCACGCTGCGCGCGCCCGAGGGTGTCGCGCCGGCCTCGCCGGCGCATGCCGCCGATACCCTGGGCGGGCGCATCGCCTTGTTCAGCGGCGGCAACCTGCTGCTGGACACGGCCATCGTGCTGCCCAGCGGCCGGCTCGCCGCCACGGCCGAAGGCGGCATCACGCTGGGCGCCAACAGCCGCCTGGACCTGGCCGGGCGCGCCATCGGCTTCTTCGACGTGGTCAAGCACACCTGGGGCGGCGACGTGCTGCTCGAAAGCGCCGCCGGCGACATCGTGCAGCAGGCCGGCTCGCTCATCGACGTCTCGGCCGCGCACAATGCCGCCGGCACGGTGCAGTTGACCGCCACCGGCGAAGGCGCGGGGCGGGTGGTGCTCGATGGCGCCTTGATGGGCGCAGGCGTTTCGAGCCGCGACGGCGGGCGCCTGGACGTGCGCGCGCAGGTGCTGGGCAACGACGCGGCAGCTCTCTCGGCCAGTTTCGCCACGTTGAACAATGCCTTGAATGAAGGCGGCTTCACCGGCGCGCGCAGCTTCGGCATCAAGCAGGGCAGCCTGGTGATCAGCGACGCGCTTCGTGCGCATGAGGTGGTGGTGTCCGCCGACGGCGGCAGCCTGACGGTGACGGGCAGGATCGATGCCAGCGGTCAGGTGCCCGGCATCATCCGCCTGGCCGCGCGCGACGATCTCGTGCTGGCCGGCACCGCCGTGCTCGATGCGCGGGGCACCGAGCTGCAGGTCGACGGCTACGGCCAGGCCATCCACGCCAAGAACCGCGGCCATATCGAGCTGGCCAGCCGCGGCGGCTGGCTGCGCCTGCAGGCGGGCTCGCGCATGGACCTGTCCTCGCCCGACGGCGTGAATCGCGGTCAGGTGGAACTGAACGCCGGTCGCACCGGCGAGACCAGCGGCGACCTGCGCATCCAGACCGACAGTGGCCTGGCCATCGCCGGCGCGCGCGGCATCTTCCTGAACGCCGTGCAGCGCTACGAGCTGGCCGGCGGCAGCGTGATCGACCAGGCGCTGCTCGACGGCTACGACACGGCCAGCCAGGCCTTCATCGCGGCGGCCTATGGCGGCAACGTCGCCGGGGGCAGCCTGTCGGCGGGGCTGCAAGGCAAGCTCGCGGGCCTGACGGCCTACGGCGGAGCCTTCCACCTGCGTCCGGGCGTGGAGATTACCTCTGAAGGCGACCTGTCCACCTCGGGCGACATCGATCTGTCGGGCTACCGCTATGGACCGCAAGCCGACCGCGATCTGGCCTCGGCCCGATACGGCGCGGGCGAGGCCATGAGCCTGGTGGTGCGTGCCGGGGGCGACCTGGACATCCAGGGGAGCATTTCGGATGGGTTCAAGGCGGTGGTGGGCATGCCGCCTACCACGGAGGTTTTGGAGGGCCTCGACCTTGGAGACACGCGGTACTTCACGTTCTGGGGGGGGGTGTGGTTCTACCCGGACGGCTACCACTCCTTGGGGGCGGGTTTCCCTGCGGTCGTCACCGATCCGGCCGGCTGGACGGTGCCTTACCTGCCCGACGGCAGCCCAATCCCGTGGAATATCCTGCCGGCCAATAGCGCCGACGAGTGGACCGCGCTCAAGTGGGAGTCCGGCACCCACATTCCCTATGGCACCCTCGTATACAGTCTCTCCATCCCTGTCGGCATGGGCCCGGCATTCGCCGGCCTGAGCGTCCAGACCGATCCCGGACGGCCGAGCTATCAGGCGACGCACCCGCTGGCGACGATGCTGGCGCCCGGCTCCCAGTCCGCCACGCTACGTCTTGTCGCCGGCGCGGATTTGCAGGCCACCTTCTCGCGTACCTTGCGAGCTGCCAGCGTGCTGGACGGCCGCGGCAGCCTGCGTCTGAGCGATCCGCATGCCAATGCAAGCGGCGTGCCGATTCCCAGCGTCGTACGCACCGGAACGGGCGCCCTGGATCTGCTGGCCGGGGGGGACATCGAGCAGCAGTCGTTGTACGGCATTTATACGGCAGGCGCCGATACGGGCGCCGTCGGCCTTCCCGAAGGCGCCTACCTGCCCGATTATGGCGGCGACCTGACCCTCGCAGCCCAGGGCGACGTCAGCGGCTACAACTATGTCGATACGAGCGGCGTGAACTTCCAGTCCTTGTCGAACTGGCTGATACGCCAAGGCGGCGCGGGCGCCAATGCGGCCTGGGCAATCCGTTTCGGAGCGACCTTGCTCACCACCGGATGGAGCGCCAGCCCATACGTGGGCGGGTTCGCCGGCATCGGCACGCTGGGCGGAGGCAACGTGACCCTGCTTGCCGGTGGCAACGCTGGTGCGATGAGCACGACCCGCGACGGCGGCGGGATGTCGGAATACGAGTCCCTGATGCTGGTGGTGGGCGCAAGCGGGCAGGTGACTTCCGTCACACGGGACGGGGACATCGTCACCGGAGGCACGCTGAACCAAGCCGGCGGCGGAGATCTGCGCGTGAAGGTCGGCGGGGTGTTCAACGGCGGCGACAACCGGGGCAACTGGGGCACGCAATCCGAAGACGGCTCCATGAGCATTCTCGCCAATATGCGCGGTGCGATCGACGTCGGCGCCGGCAGCATCGGCGGCATCCAGCCGCTATATACCGCCGCGCATGCGGGCGATCCGCGCGGGCTGACGTCCACCTCGGCCTACGCCGCCGATCCCGTGGGCGGCATCAGCCTGCTCATGGGCGACTCGGCGGCTACGGTGCGCACGGCCGGCGACCTGGTCCTGGGCAGCGTGGCCGATGCGGGCCACCTCTACATGCCGGACAGCACGTCCTATTTCGCGCTCTGGCAGCCGCAGTCCACCTCGCTGACGCTGTTTGCCGCGGGCGGCAACCTCGTGCCCCATACGGGCAGCGGGTTGGGCGGCAACGGCACGGACATGCTGCCGGGCAGCTTTGCGGCGGTGGCCGCCAGCGGCAGCCTGTACTACGGCGGCTACTACACGAGCGGCAGTACGTTGACCGTGGCGCCTTCGCCCAGGGGCAACCTGGAGCTGCTGGCACGCGACTCCATCTACGGTGCGGGCCTGGCCTGGGGGAACAGCTATACCAGCGCGGGGACCATACGCATCAATGTGTCGGGCGCGGGCTGGGGGCCGAACGACATCCCCAATCCGTTCCGACCCGTGCACACGACGTCGGCCAACTACCATCAGGCGCCCTACTTCATCGGCCAGACGCCGGTGCGCTACGAGCACGCCGGGGATCCCGCGCCGATCCGCATCTATGCCGTCACCGGCGACATCCAGAGCGTGTCGCTGGGCGAGACCGCGCAGATCCTGGACACCACGACGTACACCTACTCGACGCAGTACATCGCGGCCAAGTCGGCGCGCATCCTGGCCGGGCGCGACATCGTCAACTTCGGCGCGGGTACCGGAACGGGCGGCGGCAACGCGGCCCCCGGATTGATCATGAACGTGCACGACACCGACGTGTCGCTGATCCAGGCCGGACGCGATATCTTCCATCTCAACGTGGATGTCGCCGGTCCCGGTTCGCTCGATGTCATCGCCGCAGGCAATATCTACCAGGGTGACCGCGGCAGCATCAACAGCATCGGCCCGGTGGTGCCCGGCGACACGCGCCCCGGCGCCTCCATCGCCGTGATGGCCGGCGCGGGAGCGGCGGGGGCGGACTACGCCGCCTTCGCCGCGCGGTACCTGGATCCGGCCAACCAGGCCGACACGCGCCCGGGCTATCCGCTGGCCGACCAGCCCGGCAAGGTGGCGTACGTGTACGACGAGGAGCTCATCGCCTGGCTCACCGAGCGCTATGGCTCGGATACCGGGCTGCGCTTTGCCGACGACGGCGCGCCGGTGGTCTTCGACCCCGACACGGCGGATCCGCTGGCCTTCTTCCAGCGCCTGGCCCCCGAGCAGCAGCGCATCTTCCTGCGCCAGGTGTACTTCGCCGAGCTGCGTGCGGGCGGACGCGAGTACAACGACGCCGACGGCCCGCGCTTTGGCAGCTACCTGCGCGGCAGGCAGGCCATCGCCGCGCTGTTCCCCGAGGAAGCGCCGGTGCCCGATGCGCAAGGCCAGCCCGTGCTCGATGCGGACGGCCTGCCGCTGACGCAAGCCATTGCGCGCGGTGGGAATTTCACCATGTTCGGCGGCTCGGGCATCCGCACACTGTACGGCGGGGACATCCACATGCTGGTGCCGGCCGGCCAGACGCTGGTGGGCGTCGAAGGCCTGGTGCCGCCGGCCAGCGCCGGGGTGGTCACGCAAGGCAAGGGCGAGATCGGCATGTACTCGCAAGGCAGCATCTTGCTGGGCTTGTCGCGCATCATGACGACCTTCGGCGGGGGCATCACGGCGTGGTCGGCCCAGGGCGACATCAACGCGGGCCGCGGCGCCAAGACCACCATCGTCTACACCCCGCCGCGGCGCGTGTACGACGCTTTTGGCAACGTGACCTTGTCGCCGGACGTGCCCAGCACGGGCGCGGGCATCGCCACGCTCAACCCCATCCCCGAGGTGCCGCCGGGCGACGTGGACCTGATCGCGCCCCTGGGCACGATCGACGCGGGCGAGGCGGGCATCCGGGTCTCGGGCAACGTGAACATCGCGGCCTTGCAGGTGGTCAACGCGGCCAACATCCAGGTGCAGGGCGAGGCGGCGGGCATCCCGGTGGTGGCGGCGGTCAACGTCGGGGCGCTGACCAGCGCCAGCGCAGCCTCCACGGCGGCGGCCGACGCGGCGCAGGAGTCGGTGGCGCGCAGCCGCGCGGCGGCGCGCCAGAACCTGCCGTCGATCATCAGCGTGCAGATCCTGGGCTTTGGCGACGAGCCGGCCGCGGGCGGGCCGGCGGGTTCGGGCCGGGCCGATCCCCAGGCCGGGAATGCGCTGCAGGTCCTGGGCGATGGACCGCTGGCGCCGGCGCAGGCCGCCAGACTGACCGTTGCGGAGCGTCAAAGGCTGGGCCGTTGAGGGCGAAGCAGGCGGCCGGCCTGGCCGCCTGGCTTCACACGTAGCAAGGCCCCTCGATCAGCGGATGCTCGGCCAGGAAGTGCGGGTCCGGCGACAGGCCGATGCCCGGGCCGTCCAGCGGCGCCACGCAGCCCTGGGCATCCAAGGCATAGGGCTGCTTGCCGGCCAGATGGTCGCGGAAGGGATTCAGGCCCGTTACGTCGCCCTCGAAATAGCCGGGATTGTCCACCGCGCACAGGTAGTGGATGGAGGTGGCCATGTTGATGGCGGTGGCCGAGGTGTGCGGGTTCACCGTCATCTTGCGCGCGCTGCACATCGCCGCGATGCGCATGGCCTCCGTGATGCCGCCGGTTTTGGATAGGTCGGGCTGCGCGTAGCGCACCGCGCCGTCCTGCAGCAGCGTGTCGAACTCGTAGCGGGTGTAGTGGTTCTCGCCCGCGGCCAGCGGCGTGCGGCCCAGTTGCGCGGCCGCCTGGTAGGCGTGCCTGTCGCAGGCGGGGAAGGGCTCTTCCAGCCAGCCCACGTCTAGCTCGTCGTAGGCCGGCATGACGCGCCGCACGTCTTCCAGCGTGTAGCCGGTGTTGGCGTCGACCAGCAGTTCTATCTCCTCGCCCAGCGCCTCGCGCACCGCGCGCACCCGTGCGATGTCGCGCCGGGGCGTATCGCCCACGCGCAGCTTCAGGGCGCGGTAGCCTTGCCGCACCAGCGCGCGCGCCTCCTCGACCAGGTCGGCGGGGTCCTGCCAGCCCAGGGCGATGCCGCCGGCATAGGCCTTGACCGGCTTGGCGCTGCCGCCCAGCAGCCGGTACAGCGGCCAGCCGGT
Organism: Orrella sp. JC864; assembly: GCF_037026685.1. NCBI lineage: Bacteria > Pseudomonadati > Pseudomonadota > Betaproteobacteria > Burkholderiales > Alcaligenaceae > Orrella > Orrella sp. JC864. Next base: position 144,367 of record NZ_JBANET010000002.1, read on the forward strand.
GGCCTGGCTGCGCAGGTCCCACAGCGCCAGGTCCAGGCCGCTCAAGGCCAGCGCCGCGGCCGCGCCCATGCCGTGGCTGGCCAGCTGCATGCGGTATACCTTGTGCCAGACGCCGGCCACGTCCAGCGCGTCCATGCCCAGCACCAGCTCGCGCAGCGTGGTGTCCACCAGCCGCGCGATGGCGCCGGGGCAGCGGCCGTGATGGCCCTCGCCCCAGCCCACGTGGCCCTGGTCGGTTTCCACCCGCACCAGCACGGCGTCGCGCTTGACGCTGCGGCCTATGCCCAGGCGCACGGATTTTTCCGGCGGGACGGGAAAGGAGATGGGGACGGCACGTATGTCTGCAATCTTCATCGGGCGGCCTCGGCAAGGATCTCGGGGTTGACCAGGTGGGCGGGGCGTTCGCCGCGCAAGATGGCGGCCATCTGCTGCGCCGCGCCCATGCTCATGTTGCGCATGCTGGTGGCGGTGATGCCGGCCACGTGCGGCGTAAGCAGCAGGTTGGGGCAGTCCAGCAGCGGGCTGTCGGCCGGCAGCGGCTGCACCGCGTGCACGTCCAGCGCCGCGCCGCCCAGCCTGCCTTCGTGCAGCGCCTGGCCCACGGCCTGCGCATCGACCACCGGGCCGCGCGCCACGTTGATGAGCAGCGCGCCAGGCTTCATGCGCGCCAGCGCCTGGGCGTCGATCAGGCCGCGGGTCGATTCGTTCAGGGGGCAGCACAGCACGACCACGTCGGCGGCCGCCAGCATTTCCGCCAGCGGCGCATGGCGCACGCCTTGCGGCACCGACCTGGGGTCGGGCGTGACGCCCAGCACCGTCATGCCCAGGGCCGCGGCCTTGCGCGCCATCTGGCTGCCGATGGCGCCCAGGCCCACGATGCCGCAGGCCGCGCCGTCGATCTCCTGCGTGGCGTCGGCCAGCGCCCGGGCGCTCGCCCAGCCCTGGCTGCGCAGCAGCGCGTCCATGCGCTGCAGCGGCCGGCGCAGGTTCAGCATGGCGCTGATCGCATACTCCACCACGGCGCAAGTGTTCGAGCCGGGCACGTTGGCCACGGGAATGCGGCGCGCGGTAGCCGCCTGCACCGGGATCATGTCCAGGCCCACGCCGTGGCGCACCACGCCGCGCAGCGCGGGCGCCGCCTCGAAGATGTCCGGCGGCAGCTGGGCGCGCACGATGATGCCCTGCGCCTGCGCGGCCAGGCGCTTGAGGGTGTCGGGCGCGGTGTCCGGCGCCAGCACCAGCTCGGCCAGGGGTTCGAGCAGCGCGCGCGCATCGGGATGGATGGGGTTGGTCAGCAATACCTGGGGTTTGTCGTTCATTGCGTGTCCTGTGCAGCCCCGCCTGCGACGACGGGATTGGAAAGCCGGCCCAGGCCCTGGACGGCCAGCGTGACGGTGGAACCGGCAGCCAGCCAGCGCGGCGGCGTGTGCGCGCCGGCCACGCCGGCCGGGGTGCCGGTGGCGATCACGTCGCCCGGGTCCAGCGGCATGCGTGCCGAGACGTACTCGATCAGGGTGGCGATGTCGAACAGCATGCGGGCGGTGGACGATTGCTGCAGCACCTGGCCGTCCACCTCCAGGCCGATGTCCAGCGCCATCGGGTCGCCGATCTCCTCGGGCGTGGCCAGCCACGGGCCCAGCGGGCCGGAGGTGGGCTGGTTCTTGCCGCGCACGAAACCGCCGTCGGCCTTGACCATGGCCGTCACGCTCACGTCGTTGAATATCGTGTAGGCGCACACGTGCGAGAGCGCAGCCTGGCGCGAAACCCTCAGCGCCGGCGTGCCGATGACCGCGGCCAGCTCGGCTTCATAGGTGACGTGTTCGAGCGCCGGGCCCAGCACGATGGGCTCGCCCGGCCCGATCACCGTGCGCCCCGACTTGACGAATACCACGGGCTCGGCCGGATGCGGCATGTTGCGCTCGGCCAGCGCATCCACGTAGTTGAAGGCCGCGCCCACCACCTTGCCGGGCCGGGGCAGCGGGGCGGCCAGGCGCAGTCCCGCCAGCGGGCGCAGGGCGTCGGCGGGCGGCCCGCCGGCCAGCAGGCGCTGCCCGACGTCCTGCAGGCCCTGCTCGATCCAGTGCAGCATGGCCGGCGCCAGCTGGCCGAGCCGCGCCAGGCAGTGCGGATGGCTGCCGTCCAGCACCCGCGCGCGCGCATCGTCCGGTTCGCCCAGCAGCAGGCCGGGCACGATGCGCGCCTGCGCATCGTAGAAGGAAACGAAGCGCATGGTCAGGCCACCCGATAGCGGTCCAGCACGTCGCGCTTGATCTCGATGCCCAGGCCCGCGCCTGTCGGGATGGCAACCACGCCCTTGCGCTGCACGATGGGCTCGACCGAGAGCAGGTCGCGAAAGGGGTTTTCGCATTGCTCGAATTCCAGCATGGGCGGCACGGGCCGGTAGCTGGGCGGCTGGTCCGGCAGCGCGGCCAGAAAGTGCAGCGTGGCGGCCAGGCCGATCACCGAGCCCCAGGCGTGCGGCACGCATTCGACGCCATGCGCGGTGGCCAGCGCGGCGATCTTGCGGCATTCGCTGATGCCGCCGGCGGCGCACACGTCCGGCTGGATGATGTCCATGGCCTTGCGCGCTACCAGGTCGCGAAAGCCCCAGCGGGTGAACTCGTTCTCGCCGCCGGCCACGGCCATGTCCAGCGCGCGCGTCACCTCGATGTAGCCGTCCACGTCTTCGGGCGAGATGGGCTCCTCGAACCATTCCACGTTCAGCTGCTCCAGCTCGCGGCCCAGGCGGATGGCCGCCGGCACGGTAAAGCAATGGTTGGCGTCGACCATCAGCCGCACGTCCTCGCCGATGGCGCGCCGCACCGCCGCCACGCGCTCGATGTCCAGCTTGGGCGAGCCCAGGCCGATCTTCATCTTGATGGCGGTAAAACCCTCGGCCGCATAGCCTTGGGCTTCCTCCACCGCTTCCTCGATCAGGCGGTCCATGTCGATGAAGTACAGCCCCGTGGCATAGGCCGTGACCTCGCTGCGGAAGGCCCCGCCGATCAGCTTGTGCACCGGCTTGCCGCAGGACTTGCCGACGATGTCCCACAGCGCGATGTCGATGCCGCTGAGCGCCGAGATCGACATGCCCTTGTTGCCGTAGTCCTTGATGCGGTTGTAGAGGTCTTCCCAGATGACTTCCACGTCGAAGGCGTCGCGCCCGACGATGCGCGGGGCATACTGGCTTTCGATGAAGGCGCGCGCCACCTGGGCCGGGCCGTAGCACTCGCCCCAGCCCACGATGCCGTCCTGGGTCTCGATCTCGACGATGCACGAGCCGCGCGTCTTGTACAGCCAGCCGCGCGAGGAGGTGAAGGGCCGTTCGACCGGCGCGCTGACCACATGGCAGGTCACTTTCTTGATGATGCTCACGAATGCCTCTCTTTGGGTTTACTGCTTTGCCTGGGTAAAGACCTTGCTGCCGACCTCGTTGAGCGTGCGCTGCACGGCCTGGACTTCCGTATCGAGCGCCTCGCCCGTCTTGTCGTCGACCACGAAGCCGTTCTTGGCCGCGAAGTCCTTGAACTTCTCGCTCTGGATGGCCTTGCCGAAGGCCTGCACCAGGCGCTGGCGCACCGGCTCGGGCAGGCCGGCCGGACCGACCACATAGGCCATCTGCACCAGCGGGCCATAGGGGAAGGCGTCATGGCCCGCCTCGTTGAAGGTCGGCACCTGCGGCAGCACGTCCAGCCGCTGCCTGTCGAACACGGCGATGGGCACCACGTAGCCGGCGTCGATCTGCGCGCGGCTCTCCGAGGGCTTGAGCACCGCCGCGTCGATCTGCTTGCCCGCCAGGTCGGCGATCACGCGCGAGCCGCCGGGGTAGGGCACGTTGACGTAGCCCACGCCGGCCGCGCGGGCGGTCATCTCGGCGAAGATGTGGTTCAGGTTGTTGGTGCCCGGCGTGCCGATCGAGACCTTGCCGGGGTTGTCCTTCATGTATTGCAGGAACTCCTCCAGGTTGGCGGCCGGGCCGCCCTTGGGCACCAGCAGCATCAACGGATCGATGGACACGCGCGCGATGTGGGTGAATTGCTCGTTGCGCAGCGGCGTCATGTTCTGCGCGATCTGCGCCAGCGTCGAGCTGGTGCCCATGCCCAGCACGTAGCCGTCGGGCGCCGCGTTGGCTACCCGGGTCAGGCCGATGGCGCCGGTGGCCCCGGGCGCGTTCTCCACGATCATCGTGATGCCGTCCTCGGCCAGGATCTGCTGCAGCGCGCGGGCGGCGATGTCGTTCGAGCCGCCGGCGTTCCAGGGCACGATGAAGCGGATCTCGCGGTTGGGGAAGTTGTCCGCCGCCTGAGGCGCGGCGACGGGCAGGACCAGGCAGGCGGCCAGAAAGGCCTTTTTCATCAAGGACATGGTGCGGTCTCCGTTATGAGCCCCGGGGCACGGGGCGTGCTTGTTTTGCGCTCATTATATTATTCGTTATAACAAACAACAATAGAAACCGTGTTCAAATCGCAGGCACGGAAAGCGCCGCCTTGCGGCACAGGAGAAAAAGCGACGTGGATGCCTGCCGGCTAAAGCCGATCGATCGGCAGACCCTCTGGGACCGCGCCTATGCGGAACTGCGCAACGCCTTGCTGGCGGGGCGCTTTGCGCCCGGCGAGCGCATCGTGCTGCGCGAGATCGCGGGCGAGCTGGGCATCAGCCTGACGCCGGTACGCGACGCGGTGAACCACCTGATCGCCGAGCGCGTGCTCGAGCGCGGCACCGGGGGGCAGGGCGGCGGGGCCACGGTGCCGTTCCTGGATGCGGAACAGTTCCGCCAGCTGACCATCATGCGCGCCGACATCGAGGCGCGCGCCGCGCTGGAGGCGGCCGCCCACGCCGGCGACGCCGACCTGGCGCGCCTGCAGGACTGCCTGGCCGCGATGCGGCGCTCCATCGACAACGAGCGCCAGCGCTATCTCGACCTGCACCGGCAGTTCCATTTCGGCATCTATGCGCTGGCCGACATGCCGGTGGTGCACGACGTGATCGAGAACCTGTGGCTGCGCTGCGGACCGGTGCTGACGGCCGTGCTGCCCGAATACGTGCCCTACATCAAGCGCGCCGACCACCACGAGGCGGCGCTGCGGGCGCTGGCGCGCCGCGACGGCCAGGCGGTGGCCGACGCCATCCGGCGCGACATCACCGAGGCCGGCGCCTACATCCACCGATTGCTCAAGGAGCCGGCCGCGGCCGGCGGCTAGGTCTTGCCGGCCGCCTGGCGCGCGGCCTTGCGCCCGCGCAGCAATTCGTCCAGGACCACCAGGATGGCGCCGCAGACGATGCCGATGTCGGCGACGTTGAAGGCCGGGTAATACCAGTCGCGCCAGTAGAACAGCAGGAAATCGATCACGTGCCCGTGCTGGGTGCGGTCGATGACGTTGCCCAGGGCGCCGCCCAGGATCATGGACAGCGCCAGCGAAAAGCGCCTCTGGCCGCGATGCCGGTGCAGCAGCCAGACGATGAAGACCGCCGCGCCCAGCCCCAGCGCGGTGAAGGCCCAGCGCTGCCAGCCGCCGGCGCCGGCCAGGAAGCTGAAGGCCGCGCCGCGGTTATACAGCAGCGTGAAATCGAAGATGGGCAGCACGTTGACGCGTTGGCCGTATCCCAGGGCCGTATCGAAATAGGCCTTGGTCAGCTGGTCCAGCACGATGATGGCGCTGGCCAGCAGCAGCCAGGGCCAGACCGGCGCGCGCCGGGCGGGCGCCTGCGGCGTCATGCCGCGCTGCGCGGCTCGCCCGCGCCGAACAGGTTGCTGACGCAGCGTCCGCATATCTGCGGGTGGTCCGGATCCTGGCCCACATCGGCGCGCCAATGCCAGCAGCGCTCGCACTTGGCGTGGCCCGAGGGATGGATCTCGATGCGCAGGCCTTCCTCGGCCGGGTGCACGGTGGCGCGCGAGACGATCAGCACGAAGCGCAGGTCATCGCCCAGCGATTGCAGGTCGGCCAGCGCCTGGCCGCCCGCGTACAGGTCCACTTCGGCCTGCAGCGAGGCGCCGATGCCGCCCTGGGTACGCACGTCCTCGAGCTGGCGGGTCACCTCGGCGCGCAGCGCGCGCAGGCGCGCCCACTTTTCCAGCAGGTCGCCGTGGCCGGCCTGGCCTTGCGCGCGCGCGGCCGCGTCCAGCACCGCCCAGCCGCTGCCGGGCAGGCCGCCCGGGCGGTCGTGCACCTGGTGGTAGAGCTCGGTGAAAATGGTGGTGCTGCCCGGCTGCACCAGCGCCCAGGCCTCCTCGGCGGTAAACGAGAGGATGGGCGCGATCAGCTTGAGCAGCGTCTGCGTGATGTGCCAGAGGGCCGTCTGCGCCGAACGGCGCGCGCGGCTGTCCTCGCCCGTGGTGTACAGGCGGTCCTTGAGCACGTCCAGGTAGAAGGCGCCCAGGTCTTCCGAACAGAACACCTGCAGCTTGGCCACCACGGGGTGGAACTCGTAGGCCTCGAAATGCGCCAGCGTCTCGTCCTGGAATTGCTGCACGCGAGCCAGCGCCCAGCGGTCGATCTCGAACAGCTCGCTCAGCGGCACCGCGTTGCGCGCGATGTCGAAGTCGCTGGTGTTGGCCAGCAGGAAGCGCAGGGTGTTGCGGATGCGCCGATAGGCGTCCACCACGCGCGCCAGGATCTTGTCGTCGCCGGCGATGTCGCCCGAATAGTCGCTGGCGGCCACCCACAGGCGGATGATTTCGGCGCCCAGCTTCTCGCTGGTCTTTTGCGGATCGACGCCGTTGCCCAGCGACTTGCTCATCTTGCGGCCCTGGCTGTCCACCGTGAAGCCGTGGGTCAGCAGCTGCCTGTAGGGCGCGCGGCCATGCATGGCGCAGGCCGTCAGCAGCGAGGAATGGAACCAGCCGCGGTGCTGGTCGTGGCCTTCCAGGTAAAGGTCGGCCTCGGGGCCGCACAGGTGGTGGCCCTGGTCGCGCGGGCCGCCGCCGGCGGCCTGGTCGTCGCTGTGCGAGCCGCGCAGCACGTGAAAGTGCGTGGTGCCCGAATCGAACCACACGTCCAGGATGTCGTTGCTCTTGGTGTAGTGCTGCGCATCCTCGGCCCCGATCAGCTCCTCGGCGCTGGCGCGGCTCCAGGCCTCGATGCCGCCTTGCTCGACCATCTCGGCCGCCTTGTCCATGATCTCCATGGTGCGCGGATGCAGTTCGCCCGTGGCGTTGTGCAGGAAGAAGGGCAGCGGCACGCCCCAGGAGCGCTGGCGCGAGATGCACCAGTCGGGCCGGCCGGCGATCATGTCGTGCAGGCGCTGCTTGCCGTTGCGCGGATAGAACTGGGTCTGCTCGATGGCTTGCAGCGCCATCTGGCGCAGCGTCCTGGGCGCCTTGTCCTGGGTGAAGACGCCTTCGCCCTCGTCCATGCGCACGAACCACTGCGCCGCGGCGCGGTAGATCACCGGCGTCTTGTGGCGCCAGCAGTGCGGATAGCTGTGGCGGATGGTCTCGGTGGCCAGCAGGCGGCCGGCCTGGCGCAAGGTCTCGATGATGTGCGGGGCGGCCTTCCAGATGAACTGCCCGCCGAACAGCGGCAGCGTGTCGGCGTAGACGCCGTTGCCTTGCACCGGGTTCAGGATGTCATCGTGCGTAAAGCCGTTGGCCAGGCAGCTGTTGAAGTCGTCCACGCCGTAGGCCGGCGCCGAATGCACGATGCCGGTGCCTTCGTCGGCGGTGGCGTAGTCGGCCAGCAAGACCGGGCTGGTGCGCCGGTAGCCCGGATCGACGTCGTGCAGCGGATGCTTGAAGGCGATGCGGTCCAGCGCGGCGCCAGGCGCGGTGGCCAGCACCTGGCCGGCCAGCGCGTAGCGCGCCAGCGCCTTCTCGACCAGGTCCTGCGCCAGCAGCAGCAGGCCGCGCTCGGTCTGCACCAGCGCGTATTGCAGTTCGGGATTGAGGTTCAGCGCCTGGTTGGCCGGAATGGTCCAGGCGGTGGTGGTCCAGATCACGGCATAGGCCGGGGCCGGCAGCTCGGCCAGGCCGAAGGCGGCGGCCAGCCTGGCCGGCTCGGCGCATTCGAAGGCCACGTCCAGCGTCTGCGAGGTCTTGTCGGCGTATTCGATCTCGAACTCGGCCAGCGAACTGCGGCAGTCGAAGCACCAGTAGACGGGCTTCAGGCCGCGATAGACGAAGCCGCGCTGCATGATGCGCTTGAGCGCGCGGATCTCGTCGGCCTCGTTGCCGGGGTTCATGGTCAGGTAGGGGCGCTCCCAGTCGGCCAGCACGCCCAGGCGCTTGAAGTCCTTTTTCTGCAGGGCGATCTGCTCGGTGGCGTAGGCGCGGCTCCTGGCCTGCACCTCGTCGCGGCTCAGGTTGCGGCCGTACTGCTTTTCGATCTGGTTCTCGATGGGCAGGCCGTGGCAGTCCCAGCCGGGCACATAGACGGCGTCCATGCCCTTGAGCTGGCGCGCCTTGACGATGATGTCCTTGAGGATCTTGTTGACCGCGTGGCCCATGTGGATCTGGCCGTTGGCATAGGGCGGCCCGTCGTGCAGCACGAAGCGCGGCCGGCCGGCGCTGGCCTGGCGGATCGCCTGGTAAATGCGCTTTTCTTCCCATTGCGCCACCCAGCCGGGTTCGCGTTTGGCCAGGTCCGCGCGCATCGGGAACGCGGTGTCGGGAAGATTGAGGGTGGTCTTATAGTCCATGAACGGCAAAATAGGCACGCGCATTGCGCGCATCGGCATCGATGGCGGCAACCAGGGCGGGGAGGTCGGGGAATTTTTCTTCTTCCCGCAGCAGCTGCAGGAATTCGATGCGCACGAGTTTACCGTAAGCATCGACGCGGGTATCGAGCAGGTGGGCCTCCAGCAGCACGCGCCCGCCGTCCTCGACGGTGGGCCGCACGCCCAGGCTGGCCACGGCGGGCAGGGGGCCGGCCGCGAGGCCATGCACGCGCACCACGTAGATGCCCGAGCGCGCCGCGCAGCGCGGCGGCACGCGCAGGTTCAGGGTGGGAAAGCCCAGCTGCCGGCCCAGTTTCTGCCCATGCAGCACGTGGCCGCTGATGGCATAGGGCCGGCCCAGCAGCAGGCGGGCGCGTTGCATGTCGCCCACGGCCAGCGCCGTGCGCACTTCCGAGCTGGAGATCCGGTGGCCGTCGCTGTCGGTCACGTCGGCCAGCGTGGCCACTTCGAAGCCGTGGCGCCGGCCGGCCGCCTGCAGCATCGCCAGGTCGCCCTGGCGATGGTTGCCGAAGCGAAAATCGGCGCCCACCAGCAGCCAGCGCGTGTGCAGGCCCTGCACCAGCAGCCGTTCGATGAAATCGGCCGCGCTCATCTCGGCCAGCCGCGCATCGAAGGCCTGCAGCAGCACCTGGCGGATGCCGCTGTGCGCCAGGCCCCAGAGCTTGTCGCGCAGGGTGGAGATGCGCGTGGGCGCCAGCTCGGGCCGCTGGGCCTTCAGGGCGAAGAATTCGCGCGGGTGCGGCTCGAAGGTCATGACCGCGGGCGTCAGGCCGCGGTCGGCGGCCGCGGCGCGCACCCGCTCGAGTATGGCCTGGTGGCCGCGGTGCACGCCGTCGAAATTGCCGATCGTCAGCGCGCAGGCGTTTTGCGGGCCGGGCGCGGGAAGGGAGCGATGAATGCGCAGCAGGGAGTTCACGGGCGACAGTTTACAATTTGCGGTTGCCCGCCATTGGAACAACCATCTTGTCAGAATCGTCATCATCCCGCCGGATCGTCATCCTGATCTCCGGCCGGGGCAGCAATATGCAGGCCCTGGTGCAGGCCTGCCGGCGCGAGCAGTGGCCGGCCCGCATCGTGGCGGTCATCGCCAACCGGCCGCAGGCCGAGGGACTGGCGTGGGCGACCGCCCAGGGCATCGCCACCGCCGTGGTGCCGCATCGCGACCATCCCAGCCGCGAGGCCTTCGACGCCGCGCTGGCCAGGGAGATAGACCGCCACCAGGCCGACCTGGTGGTGCTGGCCGGCTTCATGCGCGTGCTCACCCCCGGTTTCGTCAGCCGCTACGCCGGCCGCCTGGTCAACATCCATCCCTCGCTGCTGCCGGCCTTCCCCGGGCTGCATACGCATGCCCAGGCGCTGGCCACCGGCGCGCAGGCGCACGGCTGCACCGTGCATTTCGTCACGCCCGTGCTCGATCACGGGCCCATCATCGCGCAGGGCGTCGTGCCGGTCCGGCAGGGCGACACCCCCGAAGGGCTGGCCGAGCGGGTCCTGCAGGTGGAGCATCGCGTCTATCCGATGGCGGTGCGCTGGCTGGCCGAGGGCCGGGTCAGCCTGGCCGACGACCGGCGCGTGCAGGTGCGGGGCGTGGCCGAGCGGCTCGTCGTCTGGCAAGGAGAAACGGCATGAACGAGCGTCGCAAACCGCAGCCGCCGGGCAAGCGGCCCACGGGCGGTCCGTCCGGCGCGCGCGCCCCGGGCGCGCCCTCGCCGTCCGCCCGCGCGGGCGCGCGTGCGGTGCCGGCGCGCCCGCGCCTGGAGCCGGCGGCCTGGCGCATCGAACAGGTCGAGTCCGCCCTGGCGTCCATTCTTACCTGGGAGTATCCCGCCGACGCCAGCCTGTCGCATTGGCTGCGCAGCCATCCCAAGCTGGGCGCGCGCGACCGCGCCGAGGTTTCCGAAGCGGTCTACGACGTGCTGCGGCACTTGCGCCGCTATCGGCAGTACGCCGAGACCGGCGGCGGACGCAGCACGCGCCGGCTGGCCATCCTGGGCCTGGCGGGCACGCGCGGCCAGGCCGTGCTCGAACCCGTGCTGGCGCCCGAGGAGCGGCAATGGCTCGAACGCGTGCTGGCCATCGATACCGCCACGCTGCCGCGCGCGGTCCGCGCCAGCCTGCCCGACTGGCTGGACGAGCGCCTGGGCCGGCTGCCCGGCCCCGAGCCGCTGCTGCAGGCGCTGAACCAGTCCGCCGACCTGGACCTGCGCGTCAATCCCATGAAGGCCGACCGCGACGAGATGCTGGCGGCCCTGCGCAAGGGGCTGGCGCCGCAGCACGATCCCCGGCCCACGCCGTATTCGCCCTGGGGCATCCGCGTCTCGGGGCGTCCCACCCTGAGCCGCTGGCCGCAGTTCGAGCACGGCCTGATCGAGGTCCAGGACGAAGGCAGCCAGCTGCTGGCGGCCCTGGTCGCGCCCAAGCGCGGCGAGATGGTCATCGACTTTTGCGCCGGGGCGGGCGGCAAGACCCTGCTGCTGGGCGCGCTGATGCGTTCGAGCGGGCGGCTTTATGCCTTCGACGTCTCGGCCGCGCGGCTGGCCCGCGCCAAGCCGCGCCTGGCGCGCAGCGGGCTGTCCAACGTGGTGCCGGTGGCCATCGACAGCGAGAACGACGTGCGCGTCAAGCGCCTGGCCGGCAAGGCCCAGCGCGTGCTGGTCGATGCGCCGTGCAGCGGCGTGGGCACGCTGCGCCGCAATCCCGACCTGAAATGGCGCCAGAGCGTGCAGTCCGTCTACGAGCTGTGCGCGCTGCAGCGCCGCATCCTGGACAGCGCGGCGCGCTGCGTGGCCCCGGGCGGGCGCCTGGTCTACGCCACCTGCAGCCTGCTGGCCGAGGAGAACGAGGAGCAGGTGCAGGCCTTCCTGGCGCGCAACAAGGCCTTCCGGCTGCTGGACGCGCGCGAGATCCTGGCCGCGCGCTGCGAGACGCCGGCCATCGAAGGGCCCTATCTGCAGCTGCGCCCCGACGTGCACGGCACCGACGGCTTTTTTGCCGCCGTATTCGAGCGCCTCAAGGATGCCGGCGTGCAGGATCCCCCGGCCCGGGCGGACGAGACGGGCGCGGCCCAGGCGTTGGCGCCGGCGCCTGCAGCGCACGCCGCACCTGCAGGGCCGCGCGCCCCGGCGTCTGATAGCGCACTTCCCACGCCGCCTGTCCCAGCGGCCCCGGACGCAGCGCCTGGAACCACACCTCGGTAACTGGCGCCGGCATGGCCGGGCAGCCTGGCGCCCGGACGCTGGCGCGGCCCCGGGCGGTCCAGAGCCGGCCGTGCTCGGGGGGTTGCCGCAGCAGCACCACCGGCGCCATGAGCGCCTGGCAGGTCCCGGGCTGGATCTCGGCATAGCGCGCCAGCATCCGGGGCTGGCCCGGCGCCTCGGCAGGCTGGGCCGCGCCGGCCGGTGCCAGGATCAACGCCAGCGCCGCGCCGGTCCATCGGCCCCAAGGTCTTTTTGCCCGGGGCTTAAGGGCCCAGGAAGGCCGGACCGCGCCGCTCCAGTGGTGCAAAAAGAACAGCCCCGCGCCCGGCCCCCGGGGGGCGGGGGGACGCAAGGGTATTTCCCGCTGTGATTGTCGCCGTTTTGTAGGAAAATAACTGTTCATCGGTACAGGCCTGGCTCCAGGCTGCAAAAGCGACCGGCCTTTGACGCTTCGCAAAAACTTTTCTGCGCAGCCGCTGTCCCAGCAATACCGGCGGGCTACACTGCCCACCACTTTAGTGAGACTACATGACTTCCATGGACACCGTGATTTCCCACCTGCTTGGTTTCGTCGCCGGCGGTCTTCTGCAGGCCAGCTGGTGGCAGGTCGTGCTCGTCACGCTGGTGCTGACCCACATCACCATCGTCTCGGTCACGATCTTCCTGCACCGCAGCCAGGCACACCGGGGGTTGGATCTGCATCCTGCGGTCTCTCACTTCTTCCGTTTCTGGCTGTGGCTCACCACCGGCATGGTCACCAAGGAGTGGGTGGCCATCCACCGCAAGCATCACGCCAAGTGCGAACGCGACGGCGACCCGCACTCGCCCATGATCTTCGGCATCAACCGCGTCCTGTTCCGCGGCGCCGAACTCTACCGCCAGGAAGCCAAGAACGAGGAAACCATGGCCAAGTTCGGCCACGGCACGCCCGACGACTGGCTCGAGCGCAATGTCTATTCCCGCCACAGCGCCAAGGGCATCCTCATCATGCTGGCCATCGACCTGGCCCTGTTCGGCGCGCTGGGCCTGACCGTCTGGGCCGTCCAGATGGCCTGGATCCCCTTCTGGGCCGCCGGCGTGGTCAACGGCGTGGGTCATTATTTCGGCTACCGCAACTTCGCCAGCCCCGACACCAGCACCAACCTGGTGCCCTGGGGCGTCATCATCGGCGGCGAAGAGCTGCACAACAACCACCACGCGCACGGCACCTCGGCCAAGTTCTCCAGCAAGTGGTACGAGTTCGACATCGGCTGGATGTACATCTCCATCCTGCGCGTGCTGGGCCTGGCCAAGGTCAAGAAGGTCGCGCCCAAGCTCAAGCTCGAGGACAAGCCCGCCGTCGACCTGCAGACCCTGCAGGGCGTGATCACGCACCGCTATGAAGTCATGGCGCGCTATGCCGACCTCATGAAAAAGGCCTGCCGCCAGGAGCTGGCGCGCCTCAAGCCCATGCGCCGCGCCAAGAGCGAATCCAGCCAGTGCTCGTGGTGGAGCCTCAAGCGCGTGCGCGGCTGGCTGCCCCTGACCGACGACACCCTGCAGCCCGAGCAGCTGGCCCAGATCGAGCAGGCCGTCCAAAAGAGCCAAAGCCATTCGCTGGCCACGCTGGTGCAGATGCGCCGCGAACTGGGCCGCCTGTGGGAAAGCTCCAGCGCCAGCAGCGAGCAGTTGCTGCACGAACTGCAAGCCTGGTGCCAGCGGGCCCAGCAAAGCGGCATCGACGGCCTTGAGCAGTTCGCCAACCGGCTGCGCCGCTACGCGGCATGATCGACAAGCTCAACCCTGAGCAACGCGCCGCCGTAACGCTGGAACCGCAACACGCCCTGGTGCTCGCCGGGGCGGGCAGTGGCAAGACCCGGGTGCTTACCACCCGCATGGCCTGGCTGATCCAAACCGGCCAGGCCAGTCCATTCGGACTGCTCGCCGTTACCTTCACCAACAAGGCGGCGCGCGAGATGCTCGCGCGCATTTCGGCCCTGCTGCCGATCGAGACGCGCGGCTTGTGGATAGGCACCTTCCACGGGCTATGCAACCGCCTGCTGCGCGCGCACCACCGCGATGCCGGCCTGCCCCAGACCTTCCAGATCCTGGACACCGCCGACCAGCTGGCGGCGATCAAGCGCCTGATCAAGGGCGCCAACATCGACGACGAAAAGTATCCGCCGCGCGACGTGCAGCGCTTCGTCAACAACGCCAAGGAAAACGGCGAGCGTCCTGGCGCCATGCAGGCCTACGACAGCCACCAGCGGCGCATGATCGAGATCTACGAGCTCTACGAGGCCCAGTGCCAGCGCGAGGGCGTGGTCGATTTTCCCGAGCTGCTGCTGCGCGCCTACGAGCTGCTGTCGCGCAACGCGCCCATCCGCGAGCATTACCAGCGCCGCTTCCGGCACATCCTGGTCGACGAGTTCCAGGACACCAACGTGCTGCAGTACAAGTGGCTCACCCTGCTGGCCGGCGGGGGGGCGCACCTGTTCGCCGTCGGCGACGACGACCAGTCCATCTATGCGTTTCGCGGCGCCAACGTGGGCAATATGGCCGACTTCGAGCGCGACTATGCCCGCGGCACGGTCATCCGCCTCGAACAGAACTACCGCTCCTACGGCCACATCCTCGATGCGGCCAATGCCCTGATCAGCCATAACAGCGGCCGCCTGGGCAAGAATCTCTGGACCAGCCAGGGCGAGGGCGAGCCGGTGCGGGTCATCGAGCAGCCCACCGACGGCATGGAAGCCCAGTGGGTCGTCGACGAGATACGCGCATTGATCGCCGAGGGCCGCCAGCGCAGCGAGATCGCGGTGCTCTATCGCAGCAATGCGCAATCGCGCGTGATCGAGCACGTGCTGTTCTCCAGCGGCATTCCCTACAAGGTCTATGGGGGCCTGCGCTTTTTCGAGCGCCAGGAGATCAAGCACGCGCTGGCCTATCTGCGGCTGATCGCCAACCCCGACGACGACACCTCGCTGCTGCGCGTGGTCAATTTTCCCGCGCGCGGCATCGGCGCGCGCACGCTCGAGACGCTGGCCGACCAGGCCCGGGCGCACGACACCAGCCTGTTCGGGGCCATCGCGCGCGTGCCGGGCAAGGGCGGCGCCAACCTGGCGCAATTCGCCGCGCTGATCGCGCGCCTGGCCGAGGAAACCCGCAGCCTGCCGCTGCCCGATGCGGTCGAGCACGTGATCGAGCACAGCGGCCTGCTGGCCCATTACCGGGGCGAGCGCGAGGGCGCCGAACGCATCGAGAACCTGGGCGAACTGGTCACGGCCGCGGCGGTGTTCGCGGGCGAGGAAAACCTGGAAGGGCTGCCCTCGGGCGAGCCCGTCGCCCTGGCCGACGCGCCGGGCGTCGATGCGCCGGGCATCGAGGGCCTGCCCGGGCCGCAAGGCATGTCGCCGTTGTCGGCTTTCCTGGCCCATGCCTCGCTCGAAGCGGGCGATAACCAGGCCCAGGCCGGCCAGGATGCCGTGCAGCTGATGACCGTGCACGCGGCCAAGGGGCTGGAGTTCGACGCCGTTTTCATCACCGGGCTGGAAGAGGGCCTGTTCCCGCACGAGAACAGCATCCTGGAGCAGTCCGGGCTGGAAGAAGAGCGCCGCCTGATGTATGTGGCGATCACCCGCGCGCGCGAACGGCTTTACATCACCCTGGCGCAAAGCCGGATGCTGCACGGCCAGACGCGCTATGCCATGCGTTCGCGCTTTCTTCAGGAAATCCCCGAGCAGCACCTGAAATGGCTCTCGCCCAAGGTGGCGGCCCGCCACGATGCGTATGGGGACGCCTACATCCAGCTGGGCGGCCAGCGCCACGGCGCCGATGCCTTCGGCCGTGCGCCCACCCACCGCATCGCGCCGCGCGCGCCGCGCGGCGTCACCAGCGGCGTGACGGTGGGCGACAAGCAGTTCCGCATCGGGCAGGGGGTGCGCCACGCGCGTTTTGGCGAAGGCACCATCATCGGCCTGTCGGGCAGCGGCCAGGACGCCCAGGCGCAGATCCAGTTCCGCGATGCCGGCGCCAAGACCCTGGCCTTGGGCATCGCCAAGCTCGACATCGTGCAGGGCTGACAGGGTTTGCCAAGAAGGGGCTTGCTCCTTGCGCGCCGCGGCGCGGGGGCGGCCCGCTGCCCGGGCCTTGCTTCGGGCCCTACTTCATCGATTCGAGCTCTTCCTGCAGCAGCAGCCACTGCTCTTCCTGCTCGCCCAGGCGCTTGCCCAGTTCGCCGTGCTCGGCCAGCACCTTGACCCGTTCGTCGCGGCGCGCGTCGGTGTACAGCTGCGGATCGGCCACCAGCGCGTCCAGCTCGGCCAGCCGGCTGCGGCAGCGCTCCATCTCGTCCTCGACCTGGGCCAGCTTCCTTTCCACCGGCTTGCGCAGGGCCGACAGGCGCTGGCGCTCTTCGGCCTGCTGGCGCTTCTGGGCCTTGCGGTCCACGCTCGGGGCCTGCTCGGCGCCCGGCTGGGCCGCGTTCCTTTCCCGGCGGTCGGCCGCCAGCCGCTGGGCCAGCCAGTCGCGGTAGTCTTCCAGGTCGCCGTCGAATTCGCGCACGGTGCCGTCGGCCACGATCCAGAACGAATCGACCGTGGTGCGCAGCAGATGGCGGTCGTGCGAGACCATCAGCATGCTGCCGCCGAATTCGGCCAGCGCGGCGGCCAGCGCCTCGCGCGTCTCCACGTCCAGGTGGTTGCTCGGCTCGTCCAGCAGCAGCAGGTTGGGCTTTTGCCAGACGATCAGCGCAAGGGCCAGCCGGGCTTTCTCGCCCCCGGACATCGGGCCCACCGGATCGAGCACCGTATTGCCCGAGAAACCGAAGCCGCCCAGGTAGTTGCGCAGCTCCTGCTCGCGGGCCTGCGGCGCGATCCGCATCAGGTGCGCCAGGGGCGTGGCCTCCAGGTCCAGCACGTCCAGCTGCTGCTGCGCGAAATAGCCGATCTGCAGGCCCTTGGAGGCCTGCACCGTGCCGCCTTGCGGCGCCATTTCGCCGGCCAGCACCTTGACCAGCGTGCTTTTGCCCGCGCCGTTGGCCCCCAGGATGCCGATGCGGCTGCCGCCGCGCACCATCAGGTCCACGCCGTCCAGGATGCGCACCTGGCCGCCGTCGGCAAGGCGGTAGCCCGCCTGCATCTTGTCCAGCACCAGCAGCGGGTCGGGCATGCTCTCGGGCGAGGGAATGCGGATGTCGATGCCGGCCTCGGCGTGCAGGGGCGCCAGCGTTTGCATGCGCGCCAGGGCCTTGACCCGGCTTTGCGCCTGCTTGGCCTTGGAAGCCTTGGCCTTGAAGCGGTCGATGAAGCCTTGCAGCCGCGCCGTCTCGCGCGCCTGGCGTTCCCAGGCGATGCGTCCCTGGCGCAGGCGTTCGGCGCGCTGCACGACAAAATCCTGGTAGCCGCCGCGATAGCGCACCAGCTTGCCCTGGTCGAAATGCAGGATGGTGCGGGCCACCGCGTCCAGGAACTCGGTATCGTGGGAGATCAGCAGCACGGTGCCGGGATAGGCGGCCAGCCAGCGTTCCAGCCACAGCATGGCGTCCAGGTCCAGGTGGTTGGTCGGTTCGTCCAGCAGCAGCAGTTCGGAAGGCGCCATCAGGGCGCGGGCCAGGGCGATGCGCACGCGCCAGCCGCCGGAAAAGCTGGAGACCGGCTGCATCCACTGCTCAGGCTTGAAACCCAGGCCGGCCAGCAGCTGTTCGGCCCGCGAGGCCGCGCTCCAGGCGCCGGCCTCGTCCAGCGAAGCTTCCAGCTCGGCGATGCGCGTGCCCTCGTGCTCGCCCACGGCGGCGCGCGCGGCCTGCAGCTCGCGCAGGCGGGTGTCGCCGTCGATCACGAATTCGCGCGCCGGGCGCCCGGTGGCGGCGAACTCCTGCAGCACGCTGGCGATGCGCCAGCCGGGCGGGAACTCCAGCGTGCCGGCGTCCTGGTCCATTTCGCCCTTGAGCAAGGCGAACAGCGTGGACTTGCCCGCGCCGTTCTTGCCGACCACGCCCACGCGTTCGCCGGGATGCACGACGAATTCGGCGCCATCGAGCAGCACCTTGGTGCCGCGGCGCAGGGTCAGTCCGAAGGCGCGGATCACGAGGCCAGCTGCTCGCGCGTCAGGAGCAGGATGGGCTCGCCTTGCGCCTGGGTTTCGAGCCAGACCGGCTCGAGCGCGGGAAAGGCCCGGGAGAAGTGCTCGTGCTCGTGGCCGATCTCCAGCACCAGCACGCCGTCCTCGCTCAGGTAGCGGGGCGCCGCGCGCAGGATCTCGCGCACCAGGTCCATGCCGTCGGCGCCGCCGGCCAGCGCCATCGCCGGCTCATGGCGATATTCGCGCGGCAGCGCCTGCATCGAGGCCTGGTTGACGTAAGGCGGGTTGCACACGATCACCTGGTAGGGGCGCTCGGGCAGGGGCTGGAACAGATTGCCCTGGTGCAGCCGCAGCCGATCCTGCAGGCCGTATTCCTGCACGTTGCGCCGCGCCACTGCCAGGGCATCGGCCGACAGGTCCACCGCATCGACCTGCGCCTGCGGGAAGGCCAGCGCGGCCAGGATGGCCAGGCAGCCCGAGCCGGTGCACATGTCCAGCACCGCCTGCACGGCCATCGGATCGGCGACCCAGGGCGAGAGCCCCGTCTCGAGCAGTTCGGCGATGGGCGAGCGCGGCACGATGACGCGCGCGTCCACATAGAAGCGGTGGCCGCGCAGCCAGGCTTCCTGGGTCAGGTAGGCGGCCGGCACGCGTTCGGCGACGCGCCGCTCGATCAGGCCCAGCACGCGCTCGCGCTCGGTGGGCAGCACGCGCGCATCCAGGAAGGGATCCAGCGTATCGGGCGGCAGGTGCAGCGCGTGCAGCGTCAGGTACACCGCCTCGTCCCAGGCGTTGTCGCTGCCGTGGCCGAAATGCAGCCGGGCTTGGTTAAAGCGGGACACGGCATAGCGCAGCAGGTCGCGCACGGTCAGCAGGTCGGTCTGGGCGGAGGCGTGCATGGGGCGTCAGCGGGGCAGCAGCAGGTTTTCCAGCGTGCGCCGGTAGATGTTCTTGAGCGGTTCGAGATCGGCCAGCAGGATGTTCTCGTCCACCTGGTGGATGGAGGCGTTGCCCGGGCCGAACTCCATCACCTGCGGACAGACCTTGGCGATGAAGCGCCCGTCCGAGGTGCCGCCGGTGGTCGAGAGCTCGGCCTGCACGCCCGTCTCGGCCGCGATGGCCTCGGTCAGGGCCATGCTCAGTTCGCCGCGCGGGGTCAGGAAGGGCTCGCCGCCCAGCGTCCAGGCGATGTCGAAATCCAGGCCGTGGCGGGCCAGGATCTCCTGCACCTGGGCCTTTAAGCCCTCGGGCGTGCTGGCCGTGGAAAAGCGGAAGTTGAAATCCACCGCCACCTCGGCCGGGATGACGTTGGTCGCGCCGGTGCCGCCGTGGATGTTGGAGATCTGGAAGGTGGTGGGCGGGAAGTATTCGTTGCCTTCGTCCCAGCGCCGGGCGGCCAGCTCGGCCAGCGCGGGGGCGGCCTGGTGCACCGGATTGCGCGCCAGGTGGGGATAGGCGACATGGCCTTGCACGCCGCGCACGGTCAGCCGGCCCGACAGCGAACCGCGCCGGCCGTTCTTGACGGTATCGCCCAGGCGCTGCACCGAGGTGGGCTCGCCGACGATGCAGTAGTCCAGCGCCACGCCTTCGGCCTGCAGGGCCTGGCAGACCTTGACGGTGCCGTGCACCGCCGGGCCTTCCTCGTCCGAGGTGATCAAGAGCGCGATCGAGCCGGCATGGTCCGGATGGGCGGCCACGAACTCCTCGGCGGCCACCGCGAAGGCGGCGATCGAGCTTTTCATGTCGGCCGCGCCGCGGCCGTACAGGCGGCCTTCGCGCTCGGCCGGGACGAAAGGAGGGCTGGTCCATTTTTCCAGCGGACCGGGCGGGACCACGTCGGTATGGCCGGCAAACACCAGCAGCGGCCGGGCCTGCCCGCGCCGCAGCCAGAGGTTGCTCACGCCGCCTTCGGCGATGGTGCGCGCGGCAAAGCCAGAGCCGGCCAGCCGCTCGGCCAGCGCCTGCTGGCAGCCGGCGTCCTCGGGGGTGACGGAAGGCCGGGCGATCAGGTCCTTGACCAGCCCGAGCACAGCGGAATGCGCCATCAGGCCCTCAGCAGTTCGTTGATGCTGGTCTTGGCGCGCGTCTGCGCGTCCACCCGCTTGACGATGACGGCGCAGGCCAGGCTGTGGCTGCCATCCTCGGCGGGCAGCGAGCCGGGCACCACCACCGAGCCGGCCGGCACGCGGCCATAGCTGATCTTGCCAGTGGCGCGGTCGTAGATCTTGGTGCTTTGCGACAGGAACACGCCCATGGCCAGCACCGAGTTCTCCTCGACGATGACGCCTTCGACGACTTCCGAGCGCGCGCCGATGAAGCAGTTGTCCTCGATGATGGTGGGGTTGGCCTGCAGCGGCTCGAGCACGCCGCCGATGCCCACGCCGCCGGACAGGTGCACGTTCTTGCCGATCTGCGCGCAGGAGCCGACCGTGGCCCAGGTATCGACCATGGTGCCTTCGTCGACGTAGGCGCCGATGTTCACGTAGGAGGGCATCAGCACCACGTTGCGGCCGATGAACGAGCCGTAGCGCGCCGTGGCGGGCGGCACCACGCGGTAGCCGCCGGTCTTGAACGCGGTTTCGCCGTAGTCGGAGAACTTCAGGGCCACCTTGTCGTAGAACTGCAGCGGCGCCTGGCCCATCACCTGGTTGTCCTGGATGCGGAAGGACAGCAGCACGGCCTTCTTGATCCACTGGTGCACGACCCATTGCCCGCTTTGCTTGTCGGCCACGCGCAGGCGGCCCTCGTCCAGCGCGTGCAGCGTGTATTCGACGGCCTCGCGCACGGCGGCGTCGCAGCCGGCGGCCGAGATCTCGGCGCGGTTTTCCCAGGCTTGTTCGATGGTCGATTGCAGATCTAGCGTCATGGTGGCAGGTATAGGCTTGAAGGATGGAAAGGGAAGGGCTCAGGCGCGGCTGCGCGCAAAGCCCGCGATGCGGTGGGCCGCCTCGACGCAGTCGGCCAGCGGCGCGACCAGGGCGATGCGGATCCGGCCCGCGCCGGGGTTGGCGCCGTGCGCCTCGCGCGCCAGCAGGCTGCCCGGCAGCACGGTCACGCCGGTGGCCGCGTGCAGGTCGCGCGCGAAGAAGGTGTCCGGTCCGTGCGTGCCGGCCCACAAGTAGAAGGAAGCCTGGGGCGCGCGCACGTCCAGCACCGGCTCGAGTATGGGCAGCACGGCCTCGAACTTGGCGCGGTACTGGGCGCGGTTGGCCTTGACATGATCCTCGTCGGTCCAGGCGGCGATGCTGGCGGCCGAGACCAGCGGGCTCATGGCGCTGCCATGATAGGTGCGGTACAGCAGGAAACGCTGGATCAGCGCGGCGTCGCCGGCCACGAAGCCCGAGCGCAGGCCCGGCACGTTCGAGCGCTTGGACAGGCTGGAGAAGCAGACCAGGTTGCGGTAGTCGCTGCGGCCCAGGCGCTGCGCGGCCTGCATCGCGCCCAGCGGCGGAGCGGTCTCGTCCAGGTAGATTTCCGAATAGCACTCGTCGGCCGCGATCGCAAAGCCGTGGCGGTCCGACAGCGCGAACAGCGTGCGCCATTGCTCCAGGTCCATCACGTTGCCGGCCGGATTGCCCGGCGAGCAGACGAACAGCAGCTGGGTCTGGCACCAGATCTCGTCGGGCACCGACAGCCAGTCGCAGCCGAAGTCGCGCGCCGGGTCGGCATTGACGAACCAGGGCTGGGCGCCGGCCAGCAGCGCCGCGCCCTCGTAGATCTGGTAGAAGGGATTGGGGCACACCACCTTGGCCGGGACGCTGGCGTCGATCACCACCTGGGCGAAGGCGAACAAGGCCTCGCGCGAGCCCAGCACCGGCAGCACCTGGGTCTCGGGATCGGGCTCGGGGATGTCGTAGCGGCGGCTCAGCCATTGCGAGACGGTCTGGCGCAGGGCCGCATCGCCCTTGGTCGGCGGATAGGCGGACAGGCCGTCCAGCGCGCCCGCCAGCGCCTGCCTGACCCGTTCGGGCGCCGCATGCTTGGGCTCGCCGATGTGCAGGCCGATGGGCTTGAGCCCTTGCGGGGCCGGCCCGCCTTCGGCCAGCAGGCGGCGCAGCTTTTCGAAGGGGTAGGGGTGCAGGGCGTCGAGGCGGGGATTCATGGGGCGCAATTTTAGCAGCGCGCCCGCGATGCGCCCGGGCGATTCACAGCCCTGTCATCCTGGCCCACGAAACTTGGCGGCCATCCCAACCACCCGCGCCCGCGCGCCGCCGACCATGTCCCATCGCATCTCCCGCCGCCGTTTCCTGCGCAATGCCGCCGGCTCCGTTACCTTGGCCTCGACCCTGCCCCTGGCTGCCTGCAGCAGCAGCGACGACGACGACGAAAACGGGCAGGGCGGGGGCGTCGACCGCCCGCAGGTCAGCTTCGCGCACGGCGTGGCCAGCGGCGATCCCCTGGCCGACCGGGTCGTGCTGTGGACCCGCGCCACGCCCTCGCGCGACGAGACCCTGGCGATCGACTGGGAAATCTCCTCCGACCAGGCCTTTGCCGACATCGTCGGCTCGGGCCAGGTCCAGACCGACGACATGCGCGACTACACCGTCAAGGTCGATGCCGACGGCCTGCAGCCGGGCACCGTCTACTGGTATCGCTTTCGCCACGGCGATACCGTCTCGCCGGTGGGCCGCACCCGCACGCTGCCCACCGGTCCGGTGGCGCAGGCCAAGCTGGCGGTGTTCTCCTGTTCCAACTACCCGGCCGGCTACTTCCATGTCTATGCCGAGGCCGCGCAGCGCGGCGACCTGGACGTTGCCGTGCACCTGGGCGACTACATCTACGAATACGGCCGCGAAGGCTACGCCTCCGAGCAGGCCGCCGCGATGGGCCGCGAGGTCGAGCCCGCGCGCGAGATCGTCTCCCTGGCCGACTACCGCCAGCGCCATGCGCAGTACCGCCGCGATCCGGACCTGCAGGCCCTGCATGCGGCCATGCCGATGATCGCGGTGTGGGACGATCACGAAGTCACCAACGACGCCTGGACCGACGGCGCCCAGAACCACCAGCCCGAGCTCGAGGGCGACTACGAGCTGCGCAAGGCCGCCGCCATCCGCGCCTATCACGAGTGGCTGCCCACCCGCGAGCAGCAGCCGCTGAACCAGATCTACCGGCGCTTCGAATTCGGCGACCTGCTGACGCTGCACATGATGGATACCCGCATCATCGCGCGCGAGCGCCAGCTGTCCTATGCCGATTACCTGCCCGCGCTGCTGGGCAATCCCGATCCGCAGGCGGGCCTGGCCGACTTCCTGGCCAGCTTCGCCGCCGACGCCGCCGCGCCCGCCCGCCAGCTGATCGGCCCGGCGCAGACCCAATGGCTGCAGGAAGGCCTGGCCGCCTCGGGCGCCACCTGGCAGGTGCTGGGCCAGCAAGTGCTGATGGCGCCGGTGCACCTGCCCCTGCCGGTGCTGCTGGGCCTGCTGGCCTCGGCGGGCGAGCTGGGCGGCGTGACGCCGCCGGCCGGCCTGGTCGTCGACCCGGCCACCTACGTCGCGCTGTTGCAACGCCAGATGCAGGGCGACCCGACCCTGACGCCGCGGGAACTGGCGCTGCTCTCGCTGCCCTGCCTGCCCTATAACCTGGATTCCTGGGACGGCTACTGGGCCGCCCGCGAGACCGTGCTGCGCATGGCCGCGGCGCTGGATCGCAACCTGGTGGTGCTGGCCGGCGACACGCACAATGCCTGGGCCAGCGACCTGCGCGATATCGCCGGCAATGCCGTGGGCGTGGAGCTGGCCACTTCCTCGGTTTCCTCGCCCGGCTTCGAGGAATACCTGGCCGGCGCCGGCACCCCGCAGGAGCTGTCCGCCCTGGTGCGCATGCTGTCCAACCTCAATACCCTGCCGGCGGCCCAGCGCTGGGCCGGCACGCTCAAGTACGCCGATACCAGCCAGCGCGGCTACATGGTGGTGACCGCCACCCACGCCGAGTTGCGCGCCGACTGGCACTACGTCAGCACGGTCAAGGACGAGCAGTACACGGCCACGCTGGGCCACAGCCTGCGCACGCTGCCGGGCGCCGGCCAGCGCACGCTGGTGCCGGCCTGAGGGCGCTGGCGGTCTGGCGCGGCGAAAACCGCGCAAACCAAGCTACAATTGCGGATTACGCGCGCGGCGGGCCATGCCTGCCCCGCGCGTCGTGCGAGGGTGGCGAAATTGGTAGACGCACCAGGTTTAGGTCCTGACGCCGTAACAGGTGTAGGGGTTCGAGTCCCCTCCCTCGCACCATCGCAATAGTTTGCTGATCTCGTTTCTAGGTTGTTCGGATGTGCGGCCCGTGTTAGACCACGCACATTGGAAGAGTTTGCGAGATCGCCGATGCTAGTTCTGAAAGACCGGTCGCCGACACGCCTAGTCTGCCTCTTTCTGCGCAATATCGGCTCGGGACGTTGCAGGTGGGAAATCTCGATACAGAAGACGGGCCCTGCGCGCGCCAGCGGCGAGCGTACCCAGTGGATCGTTTCCGAGCGCGTCTACAGCCTGCCTTCCGAAGCCCTGGCCGACGGTTTCCAACGATTCGACGAAGAAATCGCCAGGCAGCCCTAGCCCGGCGGGGCGCGCCGGCGCGCGCAAGGGGCGGCTTTGCGCAGCCCCGCGCCGGCGAATGCCCCCGGGGCCGGTCAGCCGCCCGAGCCGCTGCCCGACGTGCCCGTCCCGCCGCCCGTGCCGGCGCCGCCGCCCGTACCCGAACCGCCACCCGTACCGGAGCCGGCGCCCGAGCCCGACGCGCCGCTGCCTGCGCCACCGGTCGTGCCGGAGGTGCCCGCGCCCGTGCCGGAGCCGGAGGTGCCCGCGCCGGGACCCGAGGTCGTGCCGCCGGTCCCCGAGGTGTCGCCGCCCATGCCTGGCGTGCTGCCGCCGGTGCCGGTGCCGGTGCTGCCAGTCCCAGTGGTGCCTGTGCCAGTCCCAGTGGTGCCAGTCCCAGTGGTGCCTGTGCCAGTCCCAGTGGTGCCCGTGCCGGTAGCGCCCGTGCCGGTGCCGCCGCCGGTCGTGCCGGTCGAGCCATGGGTGCCCGTGTCGTTGCCGTGCGCACCTTGGCCGCTGGCGGAGGTCTCGCCCGTCCTGTCCTTGCCGGTGCCGCCCGCGAGGACCGGGCCTGCGCCGGCCAGCGCAAGCGCCGCGATGGCGCCAATGATTGCCTTGTTTGCTTTCATGTCGTGCTCCCTTGGGGCGAGGCGCCATCAGGCCGACCTCGCCAGTGCCGGGGCAGAGCAGGATGCTTTGCCCGAGACCCATGGTAGGAGCGCGGGCGCGCAACGGCATTTCGAGCGGTGTCCGCATCTTGCGGCAACTGCAGCCGCGCGGCCGCTCGCCGGGCCGGGGCCGGCGAACCCGATGGAATCGGCAATGACTTTTACAGCAAGGCTAGGCCTGGGCCTCGTAGCGGGCCCGGATCTGCACGGCCAGCTTCTCGCCGGCCTGCCGTGCGGCTTCGGGCGTGTCGAATTCGTCCGTGCGCAGGGCCTCGTCGCCGCTGTCCACTTCGTGGCGGGCGCCCATCACGTCAAGGCGGGCCTTGTACGTGCCGCCGGCGGTCGGTTCTACCGTTACTTTCACTTCCACGCTCATGGCCGTCTCCTATAGGTCTCTGCGGCCCCAATTTAGCCCGGGGCCGGCCCGCTGTCTGTTTCAGCACGCCCCGATGGTGTCAATTTGCTGCAGGCCTGGCAAGCCCCGGGCGGCGTCGGCGCCGCGCCGCACCGAGGCGGGCGGGGCGCGCTTGCGCCTGCATTCTGTTGCACGGCCCGCCAACGCCTCGCGCTACGATCCGTGCAAACAAGCCGGCTTATGCAACGAAGGGAGCACCGATGTTCGATTTCCAGGCCTGGGCGCGCGCGTATCTGCGACCCGTCTTCGGCGATCATGCCGAGATTTCCTTCACCGGCTCCTGCGAAGCCACCGTGGCATGGGCCGTCACCTACGAAAGCGGCGAGATGCGGCGCTACGAAGCCGTGCTGCGCCTGGACGAAACCCTTTACCAGCACCTGCAGCAGGCCGACGAGGACGAGCGCGCCACCCGGGGATTGGCCATCAACGCCTGGCTGCTGCGCGAGGGCATCGCGCCGGGGCATGTTCCGCAATCGGCCAGCAGGCTGGTCGTGATCGGCAAGGGCGCGGCCGGACTCTAGGCCCTGGCCGCGCGCGCCCTCAACTCTATACAATGGCGCCGCCAGGGACGGCGCGCCGCGCCTGTGCCTTGCGCCTTGCGACGGACCGACCATGAACCACCAGACTCTTCAGTACCGGACTTTTGTCTCCCTGCTGATCGCGGTGTCGCTGGGCCTGCTCTGGGTAGTGTGGCCCTTCATCGGCGCGGTGTTCTGGGGCGCCATCCTTGCCATCATCTTCGTGCCCCTGCACCGGCGCATGCTGCGCAGCTTCGGCCACCGCCGCAACCTGGCCGCGCTGGCCACGCTGCTGGTGGTCCTGCTGCTGGTGATACTGCCGGCCGCCCTGATCGCCGGCGCGCTGGTGCAGGAAGGCACCCAGGTCTACGCCCGCATCCGCTCGGGCGAGATCGATTTCGGCGCCTACTTCCAGCAGATCTACGAAGCCTTGCCCGGCCCGGCCCATGCGCTGCTCGAGCGGTTCGGCGTCACCGACCTGCCCACCATGCAGCAAGAGCTCTCGGCCCTGGCCGCCCAGGGCAGCCAGTTCATCGCGGCGCAGGCGCTCAGCATCGGGCAGAACACCGCCCAGTTCCTGGTCAGCTTCGGCGTGATGCTCTATCTGCTGTTTTTCCTGTTTCGCGACGGCGCGGGCTTGTCGCGCCGCATCAAGGACGCCGTGCCGCTGAGCGAGGAGCACAAGCGCCATCTGTTTCGCAAGTTCACGACCGTGGTGCGCGCCACCGTCAAGGGCAACGTGGTGGTCGCGGTCACGCAGGGCGCGCTGGGCGGGCTGATCTTCTGGATCATGGGCATCCAGGGCGCGCTGCTGTGGTCCGTGCTGATGGCTTTCCTGTCCTTGCTGCCGGCCGTGGGCGCCGGGCTGATCTGGGGGCCGGTGGCCATCTACTTCCTGGCTACCGGCGAGCTCGTGCAGGGCCTGGTGCTGATCGCCTACGGCGTGCTGGTCATCGGGCTGGTGGACAACATCCTGCGGCCGATCCTGGTGGGCAAGGACACCCAGATGCCCGATTACCTCGTGCTGATCACCACCCTGGGCGGCATGACCATCTTCGGCCTGACCGGCTTCGTGGTGGGCCCGCTGGTGGCGGCCTTGTTCATGGCGATCTGGGACCTGTTCGCCACCATGAACGAAAGCACCGAATAGGCGGCCAAGCGGCCGCCGGCTTGCAACCGGCGTGACAAGAGATTAAGCCTGCCGCCGGGCCGGCTCCGCGGTCCGCGGGGCGGGACTCATACGCCTACCCAATGACACCGTTTATCACAGGCCCGGCGCGGGCCCTTGGCTATCTTGGTAGCGCCGCTTTCGGCAAAACCAGGACGCAGGCGAGGGCACGCATGGATCTATCTGTTCGCGAGAGCGCCGGACGCAAGGCCGTGCTCAAGCTTTGCGCCCACCGGGGCAGCGGCTATTACTGGGAAGTGGACGTGACCGATGCGCGGCCCGGCGTGCCGGCCGAGCGGCTGCGCTCGTCCGACCGCTACGCCTCGGCGGCCAAGGCCGCCTCCGAGGGCTTCAAGGTTTTTAATTCGCTGGCGCGGGAGGCGGCCAACTCGCCGGCCGCGCCGGCGGGCCCGTTCGCAGCGTCCGCTGCATAATCCAAGAAGGAGCAGTCATGTTGAGAAAGGCCATACTCGCTATGCTGGTCGCCGCGTCGGCAGTCGCCGCCGGCTGCAACACCGTCGACGGCGCGGGGCGGGACATCGAGCGCGGGGGCGAAAAAATCCAGGGCGCGGCCAACCGCTAGGCCGCCGTCCGCGCGCGCGAAACGCCTGCCGGCCGCCTGGGCCGCCCCGATGCTCGGGCGCGGCCCAGGCGGCTTTCAGTTTCCGGTAAAATGACCTGTTACGCACCCGCGCATGCCGATTGCATAGGCCGTCCGCCTGTTTATTTTGCTGCGCCGCCGGCCGGGCGTGCCGGGCCAGGCGGCAGCGCGGGAGGCCACTTCCGCTGATCGTCGCGAAGTGGCGGTCTTATCAATCCTCGCGCAAGCGCGATCAATTCTGGGAATAGGTTTTTCATGCAGCCTGTGGTTGAAACTCTCTCCGGCCTCCAGCGCCGCGTTGATCTGGCCGTCTCGCTGGCCGATGTCGAAAAGGAAGTGCAGGCGCAGCTCAAGCGCGTGGCCAGCACCGCCAAGATCCAGGGCTTTCGCCCCGGCAAGGCGCCGCTGTCGCTGATCGAGCGCAGCCACGGCCCCGGCATCCGCTATGACGTGATCAACAGCCAGGTCGGCCGCGCTTTCGAGCAGGCCATCGATGCGTCCAAGCTGCGCGTGGCCGGCACGCCCAAGCTCGAGCCCAAGACCGAAGGCGTGCCCGAGGGCACCCTGGCGTTCTCGGCCGAGTTCGAGGTCTATCCCGAAGTGCAGCTGCCCGACCTGTCCACGCTGGAAGTCAAGCGCGCCGTGGCCGAAGTGGGCCCGGAAGAGGTCGAGCGCACGCTGGGCATCCTGCGCAAGCAGCGCGCCCAGTACGAGAGCCGCGCCGACCGCGCCGCCCAGGACGATGACCGCGTCACGCTGGACTTCGTCGGCACCCTGGACGGCGTGCCCTTCGAAGGCGGCAAGGCCGAGGACTTTCCCTTCGTGCTGGGCCAGGGCCGCATGCTGCCCGAGTTCGAGACCGCCGTGCGCGGCATGAAGGCCGGCGAGACCAAGACCTTCCCGCTGGCCTTCCCGGCCGACTATGCGGGCCAGGAAGTGGCCGGCAAGACCGCCGAGTTCGCCATCACCATCAAGGACGTGGCCGAACCCGTGCTGCCCGAGCTGGACGCCGAGTTCGCCAAGTCGCTGGGCCAGGCCGAGGGCGACATCGAGAAGCTGCGCGCCGACATCGCCGCCAACCTGCAGCGCGAGGTCAAGCAGCGCACCCAGGGCCGCACCAAGACCAGCGTGATGGACGCGCTGGCCCAGGCCAGCACCTTCGAGGTGCCCAAGGCGCTGGTCGAGAACGACACCCAAAGCCGCATCGCCTCGGCGCGCGAAGAGCTCAAGCAGCGCGGCGTGCCCAATGCCGAGTCGGTGCCCATCCCCGCCGAAGCCTTCGCCGGCGAATCCGAGCGCCGCGTGCGCCTGGGCCTGGTGGTCTCCGAACTGGTCAAGCAGGCCCAGCTGCAGGCCAAGCCCGAGCAGGTGCGGGCCCGCATCGAGGAATTCGCGCAAAGCTACGAGCAGCCCGCCCAGGTGGTGAGCTACTACCTGTCGGACCGCCAGCGCCGCGCCGAGATCGAGGCCGTGGTCCTCGAGGACAACGTGGTCGAGCACGTGCTGTCCAAGGCCAAGGTCACCGAGGAAAAAGTGCCGTTCGACCAACTGATGGGAACCGCCTGATGCGACGATTCACCGATTTCTATGCGTCCTTGTACGGTGGCGAGTCGGTGACGCCTACCGGCCTGGGCTACATTCCGATGGTCATCGAGCAGTCGGGGCGCGGCGAGCGCGCCTACGACATCTATTCGCGCCTGCTCAAGGAGCGGGTGATCTTCCTGGTCGGGCCGGTGCATGACAACTCGGCCAACCTGCTGGTGGCCCAGCTGCTGTTCCTGGAGTCCGAGAACCCCGAGAAGGACATCTCGTTCTACATCAACTCGCCGGGCGGTTCGGTCTATGCGGGCATGGCCATCTACGACACCATGCAGTTCATCCAGCCCGAGGTCTCCACGCTGTGCACCGGCCTGGCCGCCAGCATGGGCGCCTTCCTGCTGGCCGCCGGCCAGAAGGGCAAGCGCTTTGCGCTGCCCAATTCGCGCATCATGATCCACCAGCCCTCGGGCGGCGCCCAGGGCCAGGCCTCGGACATCCAGATCCAGGCGCGCGAGATTCTCGATCTGCGCGCCCGCCTGAACCGCATCCTTTCCGAGCGCACCGGCCAGCCCATCGAGCGCATCGAAGTCGATACCGAACGCGACAACTTCATGTCGGCGGAAGATGCGGTATCGTATGGATTGATCGACAAGATGCTCACCAGCCGGGCTCAGGAAACCTGATCCCGCGGTTGTCAACGCGGGCGGACCGCGGTCCGCGCCGCTCAACCCCATTTTTAGACGCATATGCCCGAAAAGAAAGGATCGGCCGACGCCAAGGTGCTGCATTGCTCTTTCTGCAACAAGAGCCAGCACGAGGTCCGCAAGCTGATCGCCGGCCCGTCGGTGTTCATCTGCGACGAGTGCATCGACCTTTGCAACGACATCATCCGCGAGGAAGCGCAGGCTTCGGCGCGGGCGGCCATACGTTCCGAGCTGCCCACCCCGGCCGAGATCAAGCGCTTCCTGGATCAGTACGTGATCGGGCAGGATGCGCCCAAGCGCATGCTGGCCGTGGCGGTGTACAACCACTACAAGCGCATCCGGCATGGCGAGATCAAGGGCGACGAGGTCGAGCTCTCCAAGAGCAACATCCTGCTGATCGGGCCCACCGGCTCGGGCAAGACGCTGCTGGCCCAGACGCTGGCCCGCCAGCTTAACGTGCCGTTCGTGATGGCCGACGCCACCACGCTGACCGAAGCCGGCTACGTGGGCGAGGACGTCGAGAACATCATCCAGAAGCTGCTGCAGAACTGCAACTACGATGTCGAGAAGGCCCAGCGGGCCATCGTGTACATCGACGAGATCGACAAGATCTCGCGCAAGGCGGACAACCCGTCCATTACCCGCGACGTCTCCGGCGAGGGGGTGCAGCAGGCACTGCTCAAGCTCATCGAGGGCACGGTGGCCTCGGTGCCGCCGCAGGGCGGGCGCAAGCATCCCAACCAGGACTTCGTCCAGGTCGACACCACCAACATCCTGTTCATCGTGGGCGGCGCCTTCGACGGGCTGGAGAAGGTCATCCGCGGCCGCACCGAAAAATCCGGCATCGGTTTCTCGGCCTCGGTCAGCACCAAGGCCGAGCGCTCGGTGGGCGAGATGTTCGCCGAAGTCGAGCCCGAGGACCTGATCAAGTTCGGCCTGATCCCCGAACTGGTCGGACGCCTGCCCGTGGTCGCCACCTTGCGCGAGCTGGACGAGGACGCCCTGGTCAGCATCCTGACCGAGCCCAAGAACGCCCTGGTCAAGCAGTTCCAGAAGCTGTTCGCCATGGAAGGGGCCGAACTGGACGTGCGCCCGCAGGCCCTGCGCGCCATCGCCCGCAAGGCGCTCAAGCGCAAGACCGGCGCGCGCGGCTTGCGCTCCATCCTTGAATCCGCGCTGCTGGACACCATGTACGAACTGCCCACCGTAGGCAACGTCAGCCGCGTCGTCCTGGAGGACAGCGCCATCGAAGGCAGCGGCAAGCCCTTGCTGATCTACGCCGACGAGGCTGCCGAGAAGGCGCCTGCCAAGGACGCCGGCCACGGCAAGGTGCGCGACGCGGCCGCCTGAGGCCTGCCCCGCCCGAGCCCCTGCCGCGGGCGGGCCCCGGCGCCGCCCGGGCCGGCGTGCCGGCGGCGTTTTCCATAATGCAAAAAGACCACAGCGGTGGGCCCGACAACCCTGCCTGCGGCAGGGTTGTTGGCCTGCGGCACAGCCCGGAACTTGTTTTTTGGGCTATCGTCTTCATATGGGACGTATGACCGGAATGCGGGCGTCGTCGCCCGGCCCCTCCCGCTTCCGAAACGCTGCAATTTCTTGAAGGAAGCCCATCATGTCTGCCAGCCAGACCCTGCCCTCCGAACCGATCGACCTTCCGCTGCTGCCGCTGCGGGACGTGGTCGTGTTCCCGCACATGGTCATTCCCCTGTTCGTCGGCCGTCCCCGGTCCATACGCGCGCTGGAAGCCGCCATGGAAGCCGGGAAAAGCATCATGCTGGTGGCCCAGAAGTCCGCCGGCAAGGATGACCCCACTCCCGAAGACGTCTACGAGATCGGCTGCGTCGCCGGCATCCTGCAGATGCTCAAGCTGCCCGACGGCACCGTCAAGGTGCTGGTCGAGGGCTCGCAGCGCGCGCGCATCACCCGCGTGGACGATGCCGAGTCGCATTTCAGCTGCGAGGTCGTGCCCATCGCGCCCGAAGCCCAGGCCGGCGCCGAGACCGAGGCCCTGCGCCGCGCGATCGTGGCCCAGTTCGAGCAATACGTAAAGCTCAACAAGAAGATCCCGCCCGAGATCCTGACCTCGCTGGCGGGCATCGACGATGCCGGCCGCCTGGCCGACACCATCGCCGCGCACCTGCCGCTCAAGCTCGAGGAAAAGCAGAAGATGCTCGAGGTGTTCGGCACGTCCGAACGCCTGGAAGCCCTGCTGGCCCAGCTCGAGACCGAGATCGACATCCTCCAGGTCGAAAAGCGCATCCGCGGCCGCGTCAAGAAGCAGATGGAAAAGAGCCAGCGCGACTACTACCTCAACGAGCAGGTCAAGGCCATCCAGAAGGAGCTTGGCGAGGGCGAGGAAGGCGCTGACATCGAAGAGCTGGAAAAGAAGATCCAGGCCGCCCAGCTGCCCAAGGAGGCGCGCAAGAAAGTCGATGCCGAGCTCAAGAAGCTCAAGCTGATGTCGCCCATGTCCGCCGAGGCGACCGTGGTGCGCAACTACATCGATACGGTCATCAATCTTCCCTGGAAGAAGAAGAGCAAGGTCAACAATTCCATCGCCAACGCCGAGAAGGTGCTGGACGACGACCACTATGGCCTGGAGAAGGTCAAGGAGCGCATCCTCGAATACCTGGCCGTGCAACAGCGCGTGGACAAGGTCAAGGCGCCCATCCTGTGCCTGGTCGGCCCTCCCGGCGTGGGCAAGACCTCGCTGGGCCAGTCCATCGCCCGCGCCACCAACCGCAAGTTCGTGCGCATGGCGCTGGGCGGCGTGCGCGACGAGGCCGAGATCCGCGGCCACCGGCGCACCTATATCGGCTCGATGCCGGGCAAGATCCTGCAGAACATGTCCAAGGTGGCCGTGCGCAACCCGCTGTTCCTGCTGGACGAGATCGACAAGCTGGGCATGGATTTCCGTGGCGACCCCGCCTCGGCCCTGCTGGAGGTGCTAGACCCCGAGCAGAACCACACCTTCCAGGACCACTACGTCGAGGTCGATTTCGACCTGTCCGACGTGATGTTCGTGGCCACCAGCAATACCCTTAACATCCCGCCGGCCTTGCTGGACCGGATGGAGGTGATCCGCCTGTCCGGCTATACCGAGGACGAGAAGGTGCACATCGCCCGCGAGCACCTGCTGCCCAAGCTGATGAAGAACAACGGCTTGAAGGAGCAGGAACTGGCGGTGGACGAATCGGCGATCCGAGACATCGTGCGCTACTACACCCGCGAGGCGGGCGTGCGCGCGCTGGAGCGCGAAATCGGCAAGATCTGCCGCAAGGTCGTCAAGCAGCTGCTCACGCAGTCGCAGACCACCGAAACCGGCGAGGTCCGCAAGGCCGAGACGCCCGTCAGCCAGGTGCTCGTGACCGGCGAGAACCTGCATGACTACCTGGGCGTGCGCCGCTACACCTTCGGCATGGCCGAAAAGGAAAACCAGGTGGGGCAGGTTACCGGCCTGGCCTGGACCGAGGTGGGCGGCGACCTGCTGACCATCGAGGTGGCCGACATGCCGGGCAAGGGCGTGATCCAGCGCACCGGCTCGCTGGGCGACGTCATGAAGGAATCGGTCGAGGCCGCGCGCAGCGTGGTCCGCGCCCGGGCCCGCCGGCTCGGGTTTGCCGACAGCGTGTTCGAGAAGCGCGACATGCACGTGCACGTGCCCGAGGGCGCCACGCCCAAGGACGGTCCTTCGGCCGGCATTGCCATCACCACGGCAATGGTCTCGGCGCTGTCGGGCATTCCGGTGCGTGCGGACGTGGCCATGACGGGCGAGATCACCCTGCGCGGCGAGGTGCTGGCGATCGGCGGCCTGAAGGAAAAGCTGCTGGCGGCGCACCGCGGCGGGATCAAGACGGTCCTCATTCCCGAGGAAAACGTCAAGGACCTGGCCGAGATCCCGGACAACGTCAAGAACCACCTGGAAATCGTGCCGGTGCGCTGGATCGACCAGGTGCTCGAGCGTGCCCTGGAGCGTGTGCCCGAGCCGCTGCCCGAGGAAGAGGTCAAGGCCGAACCGGTCGTGGCCGCCGCCAAGGGCAGTGGCGACACCGATACGGTGATCAAGCACTAGCGAGGCCGTCCAAGGCCGCCGGCAGCCGCTCCCCCCAAGGGGGCGGCTGCCGGCAGGCTGCGCGAAGGGTCGCCAGCCGCGCCGTCGGGCGCAGGCAGGAAAACATGGAACAGGAAGGTAGCGTCCGCCTGGACAAATGGTTGTGGGCGGCGCGATTTTTCAAGACGCGTTCGCTGGCGAGCGCAGCGGTGGAGGCAGGCCGGGTCCAGGCCAACGGCGCCCGGGCCAAGCCTTCGCGCGCGGTGCGGCCAGGTGATCGCCTGGCCATCGTGGGCGTGCAGGAGCAGTGGGAAGTGACGGTGACCGGGCTGGCCGACAAGCGCGGCTCGGCGACCGTGGCCCGTGGCCTGTACGAGGAAACGGCATCGAGCGTGGCTGCCCGGCAGCAGAGGGCGGAGCAGCGCCGGCTATGGAGCGAGCCGGCCCAGGGCCGGGCGGGCCGCCCGACCAAACGCGAGCGCCGCGACCTGGACCGCTACAGGCAAGGTTGAACCGCATCGCAGCAGTGCCGTTCAGGTGCAGGCTCAGTGCAGCGATTGGGTGCGAATCAGGCCCACCGCGATGCCCTCCAGGGCAAAATCCTGTCCGGGCCGGACCTCGATGGGCGAGAAGTCGGGGTTTTCGGCCAGCAGCTGCAGCTTGCCGCCTTGGCGGGACAGCCGCTTGACGGTGACTTCGTCGTCCAGCCGCGCCACCACGATCTGGCCGTTGCGCGCTTCGCTGGCGCGCTTGACGGCCAGCAGGTCGCCTTCGAGGATGCCGGCATCGCGCATGCTCAGGCCGCGCACCTTGAGCAGGTAGTCGGGCGGCTGGTCGAACAGGCCGGGATCGACGCCGATTTCGCGCTCGACGTGTTCGGTGGCCAGGATGGGGCTGCCCGCGGCCACGCGGCCGACCAGCGGCAGCATCAGTTGCGCCAGCGCCGGGTGGGGCAGCATGGCCTGCACCGGTTCGGGCCGCTCGGCGACCAGGCGGATGCCGCGCGAGGCGCCGGCGGTCAGCTCGATGGCGCCCTTGCGGGCCAAGGCCTTGAGGTGGTCTTCGGCCGCGTTGGCCGAGCGAAAGCCCAGCGCTTGCGCGATCTCGGCCCGCGTGGGCGGAAACCCGGTACGGGCCACGGCCTGGCGGATGAGATCGAGGATTTCCTGCTGTCGGGCAGTCAGTTTGGTAGCCATCGCGAATCGCACTGTATATGTATACAGGCTCGATTGTGACCGAGGCTGCCAGGCTTTGCAAGCCTTCGGTACCGGCGCGGCGGGCCGCCGCGCCGGGGCCGGGCCTACTGTTTCAGCACGGCGGCGATGGCCTTGGCCACCGCATCGATGTTGCCGCTGTTCAGGGCGGCCACGCAGATGCGGCCGGTGGGAATGGCGTAGACGCCGGACTCTTCGCGCATGCGGCCCACCTGCTCGGCGCTCAGGCCCGAGTAGGAGAACATGCCGCGCTGCTTGAGGACGAAGTCGAAATCCTGCGTGACGCCGTGCTCCTTGAGCTTGTCCACCAGCTGGCGGCGCATCAGCCGGATGCGCTCGCGCATGCCGGCCAGCTCTTCGTCCCACAGCTTGAACAGTTCGGGCGAGTTCAGCACCGCCGACACCACGCTGGCGCCGTGCGTGGGCGGGTTGGAGTAGTTGGTGCGGATGGTGCGCTTGAGCTGGCTGAGCACGCGGGCGGCTTCTTCCTGGCTGCCGGCGACCACCGTCAGCGCGCCGACGCGCTCGCCGTACAGCGAAAAGGACTTGGAGAAGGAGGAGCTGACCAGCATGGTCATGTCCTGGGCGGCCATCCTGCGCACCACCGCGGCGTCCTGTTCCAGCCCGTCGCCAAAGCCCTGGTAGGCGATGTCCAGGAAGGGCACCAGCTTGCGGGCCTTGACCGCCTCGATGATCTGGCCCCACTGGTCGAGGGTGGGATCCACCCCGGTGGGGTTGTGGCAGCAGGCATGCAGCACCACGATGCTGCCTTCGGGCAGGGCGCGCAAGCCTTGCAGCATGCCCTCGAAGTTCAGGCCCCGCGTGGCGGCGTCGTAGTACGGGTAGGTGACCACCTCGAAGCCGGCGCGCTCGAACAGCGCGCGGTGGTTCTCCCAGCTGGGGTCGCTGATGGCGACCTTGGCGCCGGGCATGATGCTGCGCAGGAAGTCGGCGCCGATCTTGAGCGCGCCCGTGCCGCCCAGCGCCTGGGTGGTCAGCACGCGGCCCTGCGCGGCCAGGGGGGAGTCCTTGCCCAGCAGCAGCGCCTGGGCGCCCTGGTTGTAGCCGCTGATGCCTTCGATCGGCAGGTAGCCGCGGGCCGAGGCCGACTCAAGGCGGGCCTGCTCGGCCCGGCGCACGCTTTGCAGCAGCGGGATGCGGCCCTGGTCGTCGTAGTACACGCCCACGCCCAGATTGACCTTGCCGGGGCGGGTATCTGCGTTGTATTGCTCGGTCAGGCCGAGAATGGGATCACGGGGGGCGAGTTCGACGGAGGCGAAAGGAGAGCTCATGAACGGGATGGAGGTGGACGCGTACAGGACGCAGGGGGATAATGAGGGGTTTACCCTTACGCAGTCTAGCATGAGCGATAGCCGATTCGTAGACTACCCGGGCAGCCCCTTTCACCTGTACCAGCCCTATCCGCCGGCGGGCGACCAGCCCGGCGCGATCGCCCGGCTGGTCGAGGGCGTGCGCGACGGCCTGATGTGCCAGACCCTGCTGGGGGTGACCGGTTCGGGCAAGACCTACACCATGGCCAACACCATCGCGCAGCTGGGCCGCCCGGCCCTGGTGCTGGCGCCCAACAAGACGCTGGCCGCGCAGCTGTATGCCGAGATGCGCGAGTTCTTCCCGCGCAACGCGGTCGAGTACTTCGTCTCTTATTACGACTACTACCAGCCCGAGGCCTACGTACCCACGCGCGACCTGTTCATCGAGAAGGACTCGTCCATCAACGAGCACATCGAGCAGATGCGGCTGTCGGCCACCAAGAGCCTGCTCGAGCGCCGCGACACCGTCATCGTGGGCACCGTCTCGTGCATCTACGGCATCGGCAACCCCGCCGACTACCATGCGATGGTGCTGATCCTGCGCGCGGGCGACCGCATCGGCCGGCGCGAGGTGCTCGCGCGCCTGGTGGCCATGCAATACACGCGCAACGATGCCGACTTCACCCGCGGCACTTTCCGGGTGCGCGGCGAGACCATCGACATCTTCCCGGCGGAAAACGCCGAGCTGGCCCTGCGGCTGACCCTGTTCGACGACGAGGTCGAATCCCTCGAGCTGTTCGACCCGCTGACCGGCAAGGTGCGCCAGAAGGTGCCGCGCTTTACCGTCTATCCGGGCTCGCATTACGTGACGCCGCGCGATACGGTGCTGCGCGCGATCGAATCGATCAAGCAAGAGCTGCGCGAGCGGCTGGATTTCTTCGTCAGCCAGGGCAAGCTGGTCGAGGCCCAGCGCCTTGAGCAGCGCACCCGCTTCGACCTGGAGATGCTGCAGGAGCTGGGCTTTTGCAAGGGCATCGAGAACTACTCGCGCCACCTTTCGGGCGCGGCCCCGGGCGAGCCGCCGCCCACGCTGATCGATTACCTGCCGGCCGACGCGCTGATGTTCATCGACGAGAGCCACGTCACCATCGGCCAGCTCGGCGCGATGTACCGGGGTGACCGCTCGCGCAAGGAAACCCTGGTGCAGTATGGTTTCCGGCTGCCCTCGGCGATGGATAACCGTCCGCTCAAGCTCGAGGAGTTCGAGGCGCGCATGCGCCAGTGCGTGTTCGTCTCGGCCACGCCGGCGGCCTACGAGCAGGAGCATTCGGACAACGTGGTCGAGCAGGTGGTCAGGCCCACCGGGCTGGTCGATCCGGTCGTGCAGGTACGGCCCGCGCGCACGCAGGTCGACGACCTGCTGGGCGAGATCAAGCTGCGCGTGGCGCAATCGGAGCGGGTGCTGGTCACCACGCTGACCAAGCGCATGGCCGAGGACCTGACCGACTTTCTCAGCGAGCATGCGGTCAAGGTGCGCTACCTGCATTCGGATATCGATACCGTCGAGCGCGTGGAGATCATCCGCGACCTGCGCCTGGGCGCGTTCGACGTGCTGGTGGGCATCAACCTGCTGCGCGAGGGGCTGGACATCCCCGAGGTGTCGCTGGTGGCCATCCTGGATGCCGACAAGGAAGGCTTCCTGCGTTCGGAGCGCAGCCTGATCCAGACCATCGGCAGGGCGGCGCGCAACCTGAACGGGCGCGCCATCCTGTACGCCGACCGGGTCACCGACTCGATGCGCCGGGCAATGGACGAGACGGCGCGCCGGCGCGAGAAGCAGCTGGCCTTCAACGAGGCGCACGGCATCGTGGCGCGCGGCGTCAGCAAGGCGGTGCGCGAGATGATCGACGGCATCGTGGCGCCTCACTCGGCCGCCGGCGAGCAGGCCGACCTGCCGCTGTCGCTGCTCAGCGACGAAAAGGCGCTGGCCCGCGAGATCAAGCGGCTGGAAAAGCAGATGCTGGATCACGCGCGCAACCTGGAGTTCGAGCAGGCGGCCGCCGCGCGCGATGCCCTGAACCGCCTGAAAGAGCAGGCGCTGCTGGGGCCGGGGGCGCAGGCTTCGGTGGAGTAGGGCCGCGTCTGTGCACAGAAATGGTGCATGTAACAGTCCGTGTGGTGCAGCAGGCTGCGGAAAGTGGGTTTTTGCACTGCACCGCGACGGCCCGCATCCTGGGCCGCAACGCGGCTTTTTTGCTTTATGAATTTTTTAAGTCACTTCCAAGTCCCTGTTTTTAATAGGATTTATGCTTATTCCAGGGTCGGGCCCCCTTTTTGCGCACCTGCAAAAAAAGCTTGCCTTGTTGCGGGTTTTCCCGCACACTTATGGACATGATGACCAAGGTTCTTTTCGTTTGCATGGGTAACATCTGTCGCTCGCCGAGCGCAGAGGGCGTGTTTCGCCATTTGGTTGCCGACGCCGGGCTTTCCGACGTCGTCAACGTCGATTCGGCAGGCACTCACGGCTTCCATGTCGGCGAGGCGCCGGATGCGCGCGCCCTGGCTGCCGCCCGCAAGCGCGGCTATGAAATGACGCGCCGCGAGGCGCGCCAGGTCCGCCCCGAGGACTTCCGGGAATTCGACCTGATCCTTGCCATGGACTGGGAAAACCTTGCCGCCTTGCAGCAGCAATGTCCCAAGCAGTACCAGCACAAGCTGATGCTGCTGATGCGCTTTGCCAACGAATTCGAAGAGGCCACCGTGCCCGACCCCTACTACGGCGGTCCGGAAGGCTTCGGCAAGGTGCTCGACTACCTGGAAGACGCCTGTCAGGGCGTGCTGGAGCTGGTCCGCAAGCGGGCCACCCAGTACCAAGCCGCCTGAACCAGCGGGCGGCCAGGGCGCCGGGTCTTCCGGCGTCCCGCCTCGAACGCGCTACGGCGCGTTTTTTATTGGCTGCGTACCCAAGCAAATTAGTCGGGAATTTGCTATACTTGAGTCAATTGCTCAGGTATTGGGCGGGCAGGGCGCGGAATCGTGCTCCTGCCGTTTGAAAGGAAAATCCCATGCGGCTGACCACGAAAGGGCGCTTCGCCGTTACTGCCATGATCGACCTGGCCCTGCGCCAGCACAGCGGGCCGGTCACGCTGGCGGCGATCAGTCAGCGCCAGAACATCTCCTTGTCCTATCTCGAACAGCTGTTCGGCAAGCTGCGCCGCCACGAGCTGGTGGAAAGCGTGCGCGGCCCCGGCGGCGGCTATTCGCTGGCCCGCCTGGCCCGCAACGTCACCGTGGCCGACATCATCTTCGCCGTGGACGAGCCCCTGGACGCCACCAGCTGTGGCGGCAAGCGGGACTGTACCAGCGGCAACGACGGCAAGCCGGGCAAGTGCATGACGCACGAGCTCTGGGCCACCCTGAACCGCAAGATGGTCGACTACCTGGATTCGGTTTCGCTGCAAGACCTGGTCGACCAGCAGCGCCTGCGCCAGCTGCAGGAAGCCAGCCAGGAGAAGGCCTGCTCGGTGCGCATGGACCGCATCGGCCCGGCCGCCGCCAATCCCTCTACTGCCGCCGAGCGCCCGCGCGCCGCGCGGGCGGCTGCCTGAGCGATACGGCCGCCGAATCGAAAAAGCTAGGAGCATGAACATGACGACTCGTCCCATCTATCTCGATTATTCGGCCACCACGCCGGTCGATCCGCGCGTGGTCGACAAGATGGTGCCGTGGCTGTTCGATAACTTCGGCAACCCTGCCTCGCGCAGCCATGCGCTGGGCTGGGCGGCCGAGGAAGCCGTCGAGCAGGCGCGCGCCGAGGTGGCCGCGCTGGTCAACGCCGATCCGCGCGAGATCATCTGGACCTCGGGCGCCACCGAGTCCGACAACCTGGCCCTTAAGGGCGCGGCCAATTTCTATGCCGAGCGCGGCAAGCACATCATCACGGTCAAGACCGAGCACAAGGCGGTGCTGGACACCTGTCGCGAACTCGAGCGCCAGGGCTTCGAGGTCACCTATCTCGACGTGCAGGAAAACGGCCTGCTGGACCTGGCCGCGTTCGAGGCGGCGCTGCGTCCGGATACCATCCTGGCCTCGGTGATGATGGTCAACAACGAGATCGGCGTCATCCAGGACATCGAGGCGATCGGGCAGATCTGCCGCGACAAGGGCGTGATCTTCCACGTTGATGCCGCCCAGGCCACCGGCAAGGTCGCCATCGACCTGCAAAAGCTCAAGGTCGACCTGATGGCCTTCAGCGCCCACAAGACCTACGGGCCCAAGGGTATCGGCGCGCTGTACGTGCGCCGCAAGCCGCGCGTGCGCATCGAGGCGCAGATCCACGGCGGTGGGCACGAGCGCGGCTTTCGTTCCGGCACGCTGGCCACGCACCAGATCGTGGGCATGGGCGAGGCCTTCCGCCTGGCCCGCGAAGAAATGGCCACCGAGAACGAGCGCATCCGCATGCTGCGCGACCGCCTGTGGCGGGGCCTGTCGGGCATCGAGGAAATCTACGTCAACGGCGATCTCGAGCACCGCGTGCCGCACAACCTGAACGTGAGCTTCAACTACGTCGAGGGCGAGTCGCTGATCATGGCGATCAAGGAGCTTGCCGTCTCCAGCGGTTCGGCCTGCACGTCGGCCAGCCTGGAGCCTTCGTACGTGCTGCGCGCCCTGGGCCGCAACGACGAGCTGGCGCACAGCTCCATCCGCTTTACCATCGGCCGGTTCACGACCGAGCAGGAGATCGATTTCGCCGCGCAGCTGCTTGCCAGCCGCGTGGGCAAGCTGCGCGAGATGTCGCCGCTGTGGGAAATGGCCCAGGAGGGCATCGATCTGAACTCGGTGCAGTGGGCCGCCCACTGACCGCGCGCACAAGGGCCGGCCGGCGCATCGCGCGGCCGGCCGCCACTCTGGCTTAGGAGAAACATCATGGCTTACAGCGAAAAAGTACTGGACCACTACGAGAACCCCCGCAACGTCGGCTCCTTCGACAAGAGCGAGGCCAATGTCGGCACCGGCATGGTCGGCGCCCCGGCCTGTGGCGACGTCATGAAGCTGCAGATCCGTGTCAACGACCAGGGCATCATCGAGGACGCGCGCTTCAAGACCTACGGCTGCGGTTCGGCCATCGCCTCCAGTTCCCTGGTCACCGAATGGGTCAAGGGCAAGACGCTGGAGCAGGCCATGGCCATCCGCAATACGCAGATCGCCGAAGAGCTGGCCCTGCCGCCCGTGAAGATCCACTGTTCCATCCTGGCCGAGGACGCCATCAAGGCGGCCGTCAAGGACTACCAGGACAAGCATGCGAGCTGAGCCATGGCTGTGACCCTTACCCAACAGGCGGCCGACCACGTGGGCCGCTACCTGCAAAAGCGCGGCAAGGGCCTGGGCCTGCGGCTGGGCGTGCGCACGACCGGGTGTTCGGGGCTGGCCTACAAGCTTGAATACGTCGATGCGCCCGACGAGCATGACCAGGTGTTCGAGAGCTTCGGCATCAAGGTGTTCGTCGATCCCAAGAGCCTGTCCTACCTGGACGGGACCGAACTGGACTACGCCCGCGAGGGGCTGAACGAAGGCTTCAAGTTCAGCAACCCCAACGAGAAGGCGCAGTGCGGCTGCGGCGAATCGTTTACGGTGTAGCCTCTTGGCCGACGACCATTTCAGCCTGTTCGGCCTGCCGGCCCGCTACGCCATCGACCCCGTTCGGCTCGAACAGGCATGGCGCGAAGTCAGCGCGCGCGTGCACCCGGACCGCTACGCCACGGCCAGCGCCGCCGAGAAGCGGGTCGCCATGCAATGGTCGGCGCGCGCCAACGAGGCCTACCGCGTCCTGCGCGACCCCCTGCAGCGCGCCCGCTACCTGTGCGAGACGCGCGGCGTGGACTTGCAGACCGAGAGCAACACGGCCATGGCGCCGGCTTTCCTGATGCAGCAGATGCAATGGCGCGAGGCGCTGGACGAGGCGCGGGACAGCGGCGATGCCGGCGCCCTGCGGGCGCTGCACGAGGACCTGCAAGGCGCCCAGGCGCAGATGCAGGCGCAGGTGGCCGAGCTGCTGGATGCGCAGGACGATCCCCGGCAGGCCGGCCAGCGGGTGCGCGAGTGGATGTTCCTCGAGCGCCTAGCCCAGGAACTGCGCCAGGTCCAGAACCAGAACGCATGATCGACGCGACGGCCCGCCAGCGGCCGCGCTAGCCGCGGAGGCGGCCGGCGCCCGGCAGGCCGTTGCGCTAGAGGAACTTTATGGCTTTTCTGCAGATTTCCGAACCGGGCGAATCGCCGGCTCCGCACCAGCGCAAG
Organism: Orrella sp. JC864; assembly: GCF_037026685.1. NCBI lineage: Bacteria > Pseudomonadati > Pseudomonadota > Betaproteobacteria > Burkholderiales > Alcaligenaceae > Orrella > Orrella sp. JC864. Next base: position 187,270 of record NZ_JBANET010000002.1, read on the forward strand.
CTTGCCGTGGGCATAGACCTGGGCACCACGCATTCGCTGGTGGCGGCCGTGCGCAGCAGCGTGCCCGAAGTCCTGCCCGACGCGCAGGGCAGGGTGCTGCTGCCCTCGGCGGTGCGCTACCTGGCCGACGGGGACAGCCAGGTCGGCTACGAGGCCCTGCAGGGCCAGGCCGCCGATCCCCTGAACACCATCGTCTCGGCCAAGCGTTTCATGGGACGCTCGGCCCAGGACGCCCGCGCCAGCCGCGCTCCCTACGAGTTCGTCGACGGCCCGGGCATGGTCCGCCTGCGTACCGTGCAGGGCGAGAAGAGCCCGGTCGAGGTGGCCGCGCGCATCCTGGCCGAGTTGCGCGAGCGCGCCGAGGCGACGCTGGGCGACGAACTGGTGGGTGCGGTGATCACGGTGCCGGCGTACTTCGACGATGCCCAGCGCCAGGCCACGCGCGACGCCGCGCGGCTGGCCGGCCTGAACGTGCTGCGCCTGCTCAACGAGCCTACCGCCGCGGCCCTGGCCTATGGGCTGGACCACGGCTCCGAGGGCATCTACGCGGTCTACGACCTGGGCGGCGGCACTTTTGATATCTCCATCCTGCGCCTGTCCAAGGGCGTGTTCGAGGTGGCCGCCACGGCCGGCGACACGGCCCTGGGCGGGGACGATTTCGATGCGGCCATCGTCGATGCCTGGGTCGCCGAACATGCCGGGCTGCAGGACGCCATCGCCGATCCGCACGCCTACCGCCCGCTGCTGCGCGCCGCCCGCGCCGCCCGCGAGCGGCTTTCGCAAGCGCCGCAGACCGATTACGAAGCCAGCCTGCCCCAGGGAAGGCGCATCACCGGCACCTTGACGCGCCAGGCCTTCGAGGCCCTGGCCGAGCCGCTGGTGGCGCGCACGCTGGCCTGCGTAAACCGGACCTTGCGCGATGCCGGGCTGACGCCAGCCCAGGTCAAGGGCGTGGTCATGGTGGGCGGGGCGACCCGCATGCCGGTGGTGCAAGCCCGCGTGGGCGAGCTGTTCGGCCAGGCCCCGCTGACCGACCTGGATCCCGACCAGGTCGTGGCGCTGGGTGCGGCGGCGCAGGCCAACCTGCTGGCCGGCAACCGGGCGCCCGGCGAGGACTGGCTGCTGCTGGACGTGCTGCCGCTGTCGCTGGGACTGGAAACCATGGGCGGGCTGGTCGAGCGCATCGTGCCGCGCAACAGCACCATCCCCGTGGCGCGGGCGCAGGAGTTCACCACGTTCAAGGATGGGCAAAGCGCCATGAGCATCCATGTGGTGCAGGGCGAGCGCGAGCTGGTGTCCGATTGCCGCTCGCTGGCGCGCTTCGAGCTGCGCGGCATCCCGCCCATGGTGGCGGGGGCGGCGCGCATCCGCGTGACCTTCCAGGTCGATGCCGACGGATTGCTGGGGGTGACGGCGCGCGAACAGAGCACCGGCGTGGAGGCTTCGGTGACCGTCAAGCCTTCGTACGGCCTGAGCGACGAGGAGGTGGCGCGCATGCTGGCCGATAGCGTCAGCCAGGCCGACAGCGACGCCCGCGCGCGGATGCTGCGCGAGCAGCAGGTCCAGGCCCGGCAGCTGGTGCAGTCGGTGCAGGCCGCGCTGGCCGCCGACGGCGACCTGCTGTCCGAGGCCGAGCGCCTGCGCGTGGACCAGGCGCTGCAGGCCGCGGCCCAGGCCCAGGACGAGTCGGACGCCGAGCGCGTGCGCGCGCTGGTCAAGGCCTTGTCCGACGCCACCGAGGATTTCGCGGCGCGCCGCATGGATCGCAGCATCCGCGCCGCGCTTTCGGGCCGCAAGCTCGACGAACTAGGCTGAAGAACCATGCCCAAACTGACCGTACTGCCCCATCCCGAAATCTGCCCCGAGGGCGCCGTCATCCAGGACGCGCCCAGCGGCGAGTCGATCTGCCGCGTGCTGCTGGATAACCACATCGAAATCGAGCATGCCTGTGAGCTGTCCTGCGCCTGCACGACCTGCCACGTGATCGTGCGCGAGGGCTTCTCCTCGCTGGAGGAAGCCAGCGACAGCGAGGAAGACCTGCTGGACCGCGCGTGGGGGCTCAGTTCGACCTCGCGGCTGTCCTGCCAGGCGCGCATCGCCGACGCCGACCTGACGGTGGAGATACCCAAGTACACCATCAACCACGCCAAGGAGAACCACTGATGAAGTGGACCGACACCTATGCGATCGCGCAGGCCCTGGCCGAGGCGCATCCGGACGCGGACCCGGCGCAGGTGCGCTTTACCGACCTGCGCGCCTGGGTGCTGGCCTTGCCGGGCTTTTCGGACGATCCGGCGCGCTGCGGCGAGAAAATCCTGGAAGCCATCCAGATGGCCTGGATCGACGAGGCGGACTGAGCGGGCCGCGCCCGCAGGCGGTAGGCGGCTAATGCCACCGCGGCCCGCACGCACGGTATCATCGGGGCCTGCTTCCTTCCTGCCACCGACTACCGTGCGCCCATGACGACTCCTGCCTTGCGCTTTGGCCTGGCCGCCAACCGGCTGCATCACGAAACGCCCGACGCGGCCCTGTTCAAGTGGCTGCGTGCCTGTTCCGACACCATCCGCCAGCTGGGCATCCAGCTGCATACGGTGGGCCGCACCCATGACGCCATCGAGCGCGAGGGCATGCTGTCGGGCTACCCCGGCCTGATCCGCTATCCCTACGGCCGCGAAGGCGGGCTGATGAAGCTGGTCGCGCGGGTCACGCAAGGGCGCGAGGGCGTGGCGCCTTTCGACGGCGCCATCTACCTGATCGATCCGGTCGATCCTTCCTCGATATTTCCCGAGGCGCTGGCGCTCAAGCGCCAGTGCATCACGCACGGACGGCCTTTCATCTCCACGCTTGCCGGGGCCATCGAATGGATGGCGGTCGAGCGCATCCACGCGGGCCTGCCGCCCAGGGGGGCCGAGCAGGGCCTGTTCGATTTTTCCGGCCAGACACTGGCCTTGATCGCGCACGATGCCCTGAAGGCGCAGATGGTCGATTTCGCCGCCGATCATTTCGACCTGCTGTGCCGCTTCGAGCGGCGCGTGGCCACGGGCACCACCGGCGGCCTGCTCAACGACCTGGCCTGGTCGCGCGGCTGGCCGCGCGAGCGGCCCTGGGTGCAGCGCTACCTGAGCGGCCCGCTGGGCGGCGATGCGCAGATCGCCGAGCTGGTGCTCGAGCGGCAATGCCAGCGCGTCATCTTCTTCGAGGATCCGCACGTGGCGCGCCAGCACGAGGCCGACATCCAGTTGCTCGAACGGGCGGTGCGGGTGGTGACCGAGACCGCCACTTGCGCCACGTCGGTGGACGTGGCGCGGCGCTGGGCGCAGGCGGTGCAGAAGCATTCTTGCGCGCCGCGATGAGCGCCCGGACCCTGTACTGGCGCCGGCTGGATACCGAGGGCCTGGAGCGGGTGACGATCGCCTGCGATGGCGACGCGCTGCATGTCCAGGCCAGCATCATTGCGATCGAGGACGGGGGGTTCCAGCTGGACCATCAATGGGTGCTGTCACCCGACTGGTCGGTGCGCAGCCTGTCCGCCACGCGATGGGGCGGCAAGGGCCAGGCGTCGCTGCGCGTGCAAAGAACCGACGCGGGCTGGTCGGTCGATGGCCAGCCGCGGCCCGACCTGGACGGCGCCGAGCAGGTCGATTTGTCCGCGACGCCCTTGTGCAATACCTTTGCGCTGCGCCCGCTGATGCGCAGCGGCGAGCGCACGCGGGAGCTTGACGTGGCCTACGTCGATGCGGCCACGCTGCAGGTCACCCGCTCGCGCCAGGCCTATGACCGCCTGGACGACGGGCGTTTCCGCTATCGCGACCTGGGATTGTTCGCCGGCTTCCAGGCCGTCCTGCAAGTCCAGGACGAGGGCCTGGTCCGGCGTTACGAAGGCCTGTTCGAACAGGTGCTGTAGCAGGCCGGCCAGGCGCTCCCGCTTCATTCGACCTTGATGCCGGCCTCCTGGATCACGCGGGTCCACTTGGGCACTTCGGCTGCGACCAGCTCGAAAAAGGCCTCGGGCGTGCTGGCCACGACCTCGACGCCCTGGTCGCCGAACAGCTTGACCACGTCGGGCTGCCTGATCAGGCGCGCGATCTCGGCATTGAGCTTTTGCACCACGGGCGGCGGCGTCTTGCCCGGCGCCTGGATGCCGAACCAGACGTTCACCTCGTAGCCCGGCACCCCGGCCTCGGCCACGGTGGGCAGGTCGGGGAACAGCGGCGTGCGCCTGGACCCCGTGACCGCCAGGGCCTTGAGCTTGCCGCCCTTGATGTGCTGGCTCAGGTTGGGGATGTTGTCGAACAGCGCGTCGATCTCGCCGCCCAGCATGGCCACCACCGCCGGCGCGCTGCCCTTGTAGGGTACGTGCGTCATCTCGGTGCCCGTCATCTGCATGAACAGCTCCATGGACAGGTGGTTGGAAGAGCCCGAGCCGGTCGAGCCGTAGTTGAGCTTGCCAGGATGCTTCTTGGCATAGTCGATGAACGCCTGCACGCTGTCGATGCCCAGGCTTTCGCGCACCACCAGGATGTTCTGCGTGCTGCCGGCCCAGATCACCGGCGCGAAATCCTTGAGCGCGTCGTAGTTGAGCTTGCCGCCGTACAGCCCCGGCAGGGCGGAAAAGGGCAGCGGCGTGATCAGCAGGGTATGGCCGTCGGGCTGCGCGGCAGCCACCAGGTTGTTGCCGATCAGGGTGTTGCCGCCGGGGCGGTTGTCCACCACCGCGGAAATCTTCCAGCTTTTGGACAACCGGTCCGAGACGGTGCGCGCCAGTGTGTCGTTAAAGCCTCCCGGCGGATAGGGCACCACGAAGGTGATGGGCTTGCTGCCCGGGAAATCGGCCGCCGGGGCCTGGGCCTGCGCGGCGTTCGCCGCCAGCAGGGCCACGCCCGCCGCGGCCAGGGTGCTTGCCAGTTTGTGCCATGCCATCGCTTGTCTCCTTTGGGCCTGGAGGCCCTTTTTGCTTGTTCGGATGCGTGCAGGGCGCGCGCCCTGGCCTGACTTCAGAACTTCACGACATAGCCCGGCCCGTCGATGGCCGGGTATTGCTTGAAAAGGTCCTCGTCGATCTCCAGGCCGATGCCGGGTGCATCGGGCGCCTGTACGCAGCCGTCCTGGCCGACCTGGAAGGTGCTGCCGAACATGTCGCGGAAGGGATTGAAGTGCGAGACGCAGGCTTCGAAGTAGCCGGCGTTGTCGATGGCCGACAGGAAATGCAGCGTGGCCGCATGGTTCAGGCCGGTGGCCGAGCTGTGGGCGTTGAGCGGGATGCGCCAGGCCGAGGCGATGGCGGCGATGCGCAGGGCCTCGGTGATGCCGCCGGTCTTGGACAGGTCGGGCTGCCACACGCCCACGGCCCCGGCTTCCAGCATTTGCGCGAATTCGTAGCGGGTGTAGTGGTTCTCGCCGGCGGCCAGCGGCACCAGCGGCGTGATGCGCGCGGCCTCGCGGTACGAGGCGAAGTCGTTGCAGGGAAAAGGCTCCTCCAGCCAGCCGGCCTGGATCTCGGCCAGCACCGGCATGACGCGCCGCACGTCGGCCAGCGTATAGGCCGTATTGGCGTCGGTCAGGATGTCCACATCGGGCCCCAGTGCCTGGCGCACCGCCCGCACCCGCGCGATGTCCTGGGCCACGGTATCGCCCAGGCGCAGCTTGACGGCCCTGTAGCCCTGAGAGACGTATTGCCGGGCTTCCTCGGCCAGCGACTCGGCGGGCTGGTAGCCCAGGGCGATGCCGCCGGCGTAGGCGGGGATGCGCCGGCGGCTGCCGCCCAGCAGCTTGTACAGCGGCATGCCGGCGGCCTTGCCGCGGATGTCCCACAAGGCCATGTCTATGCCCGAGACCGCCAGCGCCGCCCCGGCGCCCAGGCCGTGGCTGGCCAGCTGCATGCGGTGCACCCGCTGCCAGGCGCCCACGCAATCGGTCGCTTCCATGCCTTCGAGCAGCGGCGCCAGGGTGCCCTGGATCAGCGCGACGATGGCCTTGGGGCTGCGTCCCGGGTGGGCTTCGCCGTAGCCGGTGATGCCTTCGTCGGTTTCCACCTTGACGACGATAGCGTCGCGCTTGAGCGTGCTGCCCACGCCCATGACCACCGTCTTGCCTTCGGGCAGCCGGTAGGACAGGGCGATGGCGGTGATGCGGGTGATTTTCATGCTGTCTCCTGGGTTGGGTCTTTTTGCTTTCGGTTCTTCCCGCCGGCCCGCGTCATCGATTCATCCGAACACCTCGGGATTGACGACGTTGTGCGGGCGTTCGCCGGCGACCAGGGCGAGCGCGGTCCGCACGGCCATCATTCCCATGGCCGCCTCGGATTCGCGCGTCACGCCCGCCAGGTGCGGCGTGAAGATGACGTTGGGCAGGCCGCGCAGGGGGCTGTCGGCCGGCAGCGGCTGGTGCGCAAAGACGTCCAGCACCGCGCCGCCCAGCCGTCCGCTGGACAGCGCCTGGGCCAGCGCCGCCTCGTCGACGACCGCGCCGCGCGCCACGTTGATCAGCAAGGGGCGGCGCGTGGCGCAGGCCAGCGCCTTGGCATCGACGAGATTGCGCGTGGCCTCGGTCAAGGGGCAGGCCAGCACGATGAAGTCGCTTTGCGCGAACAGCCCCGCCAGCGTCATGGCCTGCACGCTGTGCGGCAGCTTGCCCGGGCTGCGCGTGTGGGCGGCCACCCGCATGTCCAGGCCCAGCCGGGCCTTTTGCGCGACCCGCTCGCCGATGGCGCCGTAGCCGACGATGCCCACCGTCTTGCCGGCCAGTTCGAAGGTCTCCTGGCCGGCGCGCGAACGGGCCTCCCAGTTGCCTTCCCGCACCTGGCGGTCGTAGCGGTGCAGCCCGCGCGCATGGGCCAGCATGGCGGCCACGGCGTACTCGGCCACGGAGTTCGCATTGACCAGGGGGGTGCGGGCCACGGGAATGCCACGGCGGGTGGCCTGGGCCACGGGGATGAAGTCCAGGCCCACCCCGTGGCGCACGATGGCCTTGAGCGTGTGGGGCGAGTGGAGCAGGGTGTCGGGCAGCTTGCGCCGCACGATGAGCGCGTCGGCGCCGTCGATGTGCGCGCGCAGCCACGTTTCGGCGGCGGCCGCGTCGAGGCCGCGCGGGATGGTCTGCACCTGGGCATGCCGGGCCAGCTCGGCGTGGGCCTCGGCGTGGATGGGATCGGTCAGCAGCAGTTTCATGGCCCGGCCGTGGCGGCGGCTTTGTTGTTGTAATACCTATTTGTATTACGAATCTGCCGCGTGTGCGGCATTCCGCCCTCAGGGATTACCCGCGCAGTGCCGGCTGCGCGGGGTGGCCGGCGCCATGCCGCCAGGCCGGGGGCTCAGTCCTCGCGCCGCAGGTGCGGGAACAGGATCACGTCGCGGATGCTGGCGCTGTCGGTCAGCAGCATGACCAGGCGGTCGATGCCGATGCCGCAGCCGCCGGTGGGCGGCATGCCGTACTCCAGCGCACGGATGTAGTCGGCGTCGTAGTACATGGCTTCCTCGTCGCCGGCATCCTTGGCCTGCACCTGGGCGCGGAAACGTTCGGCCTGGTCTTGCGGATCGTTCAGCTCGGAGAAGCCGTTGGCGATCTCGCGGCCGGTGATGAACAGCTCGAAGCGCTCGGTGATGCCGGGCTGGGTGTCCGAGGCGCGGGCCAGCGGCGAGACCTCGAGCGGATAGTCGATGATGAAGGTGGGCTTCCAGAGCTGCGCTTCGGCGGTTTCCTCGAACAGCGCCAGCTGCAGGGCGCCCAGGCCGGCGCGCTTGAGCACCGGGCCTTCGACATCGGCGCCCAGGCGCTTGAGCTCGCCGCGCAGGAAGGCCTCGTCCTGGAGCTGCGCCGGCGCATAGGCCGGCGCGTACTTGAGGATGGCCTCGGTGATCGTGAGCCGGTCGAAAGGCGAGGCCAGGTCCAGCGCCTTGCCCTGGTAGGCCAGCTGCGCCGTGCCGGCCGCGGCGATGGCCGCCTTGCGGATCAGCGACTCGGTGAAGTCCATCAGCCAGCGGTAGTCCGCATAGGCCGCATAGAACTCCATCATGGTGAATTCGGGGTTGTGGCGCGGGCTGACGCCTTCGTTGCGGAAGTTGCGGTTGATCTCGAACACGCGCTCGAAGCCGCCCACGACCAGGCGCTTCAGATACAGCTCGGGCGCGATGCGCAGGAACATCTGCATGTCTAGCGCATTGTGGTGGGTGACGAAGGGCTTGGCCGCCGCGCCGCCCGGGATGGGATGCAGCATGGGCGTCTCGACCTCGAGAAAGCCGGCCTCCAGCATCTGCTGGCGGATGCCGCCGATGGCCTTGCTGCGCGCCTCGAAGGTGCGGCGCGTGTCCTCGGTCATGATGAGATCGACGTAGCGCTGCCGGTAGCGCAGCTCCTGGTCGGCCACGCCGTGGAACTTGTCCGGCAGCGGGCGCAGCGACTTGGCCAGCAGGCGCGCGCTGGCGGCGTGCACGGACAACTCGCCCTTGTTGGTCTTGAAGACGGTGCCCTCGACCGCGATGATGTCGCCGATGTCCCATTGCTTGAAGGCGGCATAGGGCTCCTCGCCCAGCGTGCCGCGCTCCAGGTAGATCTGGATCCGGCCGCTGCCGTCCTGCAGCGTGGCGAAGCTGGCCTTGCCCATCACGCGCTTGAGCATCATGCGCCCGGCGACCTTGACCGTCACCGGCTCGGCCGCCAGCGCCTCTTGCGCCTGCCCGCCGTAGCGCGCATGCAGCTCGGCCGCGTGCGCATCGGGCGTGAAGTCGTTGGGATAGGCCACGCCGGCTTCGCGCAGCTTGGCCAGTTTGGCGCGCCGCTCGGCGATCAGGCGGTTCTCGTCCTGGACAGGAGTCGGGGCGGGCGTCGGGTCGGTCATGATGTCGTGAACAAGGGAGAAGAAGAGGTCAATCGTAGTTGCGGATGTCGTCGATCTCGGCCTGGCCGAAGTCGTCGCGGCGCAGGTAGGCCGCGATGCGCGCGGCCACCTGGGCCGGCGCGCTGAGCTGGCCGCGCGCGTGCAGCTCGGCAAAGCGCGGCTGCACCGGCACGCGCGCCGGGTCGCTGTTGCGGATGCTGGCCTGCATGTCGGTGTCGACCACGCCCGGCGCCAGCGAGACGGCGCGCACGCCGTTGGCGCGCTGTTCGGCGTTCAGCACGCGGGTATACATGTCCAGCGCGGCCTTGGTAGCGCAATACACGCCCCATGAGGGCTGCGGATTGCGGCCCGCGCCGGAGGAAATGTTGAGGATGCGGCGGTTCCTGGCGCGGCCTTCGGTCGTGGCCAGAAAGCGCGCCGTCAGCAGGATCACCGCCGTGACGTTCAGGTTGAAGGCCGAGGCGATGGCCGGCCCGTCGGTCAGCTGCGGCGCCAGGGCCAGCGGCTGCACCATGCCGGCATTGTTGATCAAAGCGTAGCTGGACGCCGATTCGGGCAAGGCGGCGGCCACTTTCTCGGCGCCCACCACGGCCTTGAGCGGATCGGACAGGTCCGCCGCGATCTGCAGCAGCTGCGCGCCGCGCTCGCGCGCCAGCTTTTGCAGCGACTCGTTGGGCTTGCGCGAGACGGTCACCAGCAGCGTGTCGGCCGCGAGCAAAGCCTCGGCCAGCGCCGCGCCCAGTCCGCGCGATGCGCCCGTCAATACGATTACCTTGTCGGTCATGCTGTCCTCCGGAAGGGTCGTGATGCTCGTGTCCGGGCAGCCCGCGCAGGCGCGCCGCAGGGCGCGCGCCGCGGCGCGGCCGCTTCAGACGCCCTGTTTCAGGCTGGCCTGGATGAAGGCATCCAGGTCGCCGTCCAGCACCTTCTGGGTGTTGGAGATTTCGACGTTGGTGCGCAAGTCCTTGATGCGGCTCTGGTCCAGCACGTAGGAGCGGATCTGGTGGCCCCAGCCCACGTCGGTCTTGGCATCCTCGAGCTTTTGCTGCTCGGCCATGCGATTGCGCATTTCCAGCTCGTAGAGCTTGGACTTGAGCATCTGCATGGCCTCGGCGCGGTTGCGATGCTGCGAGCGGTCGTTCTGGCACTGCACCACGATGCCGGTGGGGATGTGCGTCAGGCGCACCGCCGAGTCGGTCTTGTTGATGTGCTGCCCGCCCGCGCCGCTGGCACGGTAGGTGTCCACGCGCAGGTCGGCGGGGTTGACCTCCACTTCGAAGGATTCGTCCACTTCGGGGTAGACGAAGACGCTGGCAAAGGAGGTGTGGCGCCCGCCCGAGGAGTCGAAGGGGCTCTTGCGCACCAGGCGGTGCACGCCGGTCTCGGTGCGCAGGAAGCCGAAGGCGTATTCGCCCTCCAGCTTGATGGTGGCGGACTTGATGCCGGCCACTTCGCCCTCGGATTCTTCCAGCACTTCGGCCTTGAAGCCCTTGCGCTCGGCGTACTTGAGGTACTGGCGCAGCAGCATGGAGGCCCAGTCCTGGGCCTCGGTGCCGCCGGCGCCGGCCTGGATGTCCACGAAGCAGTTCAGCGGGTCGGCCGGGTTGGAGAACATGCGGCGGAACTCCAGCGCCTCGAGCTTTTCCTGGAAGCCGTCGGCATCCTGCTCGATCGACAGCAGGGTGGCGTCGTCGCCGTCGGCCGAGGCCAGTTCGAACAGCTCCTGGGCGTCGGCGATGCCCGAGCCCAGCGCCTTGAGGGTCTGGACCACGTCCTCCAGGCTTTTTTTCTCGCGGCCCAGGTCCTGCGCGTGCTTGGGGTCGTTCCAGACGGCCGGGTCTTCGAGCTCGGCGTTTACGACCTGCAGGCGTTCGGTCTTGGCATCGTAGTCAAAGATACCTCCGCAGTTGCAGTTCGCGCTCGGCGTAGTCGCTCAAGCGGGCGGCGATCTGGTTCTGGCGTTCGGCTTCCATGAAAAAATCCTGTCTTTGCTTGTTTCGGGTCAACTGCGTAGTTTAGCGCGGGCAGGGCGCGCCTTACGCCGGCTGGGCGTGCTCGACCACCAGCTGGACCGACACGCGGCCGTTCCATTCGTTCTGGTCCAGCCGGTACGCCACCTGCAAGGATTCCGGCACGCCCTCGGCGCGACCGAACCAGATGGCGTCAAAGCGCTGGTGGCCGCGCTCGAGCGAGAGCTTCAGGTGTTTTTCGCCCACCAGGCGCTGGCCGCGGACGTAGAACTCGTCCAGGAACACCGGCGCGGCAAAGCCCGAGCCCCAGACCTGCTGCTGCAGCATGGCCGCCATCTCGACGTTGGCATAACCGGATTCGAGCGAGCCGTCGGTCTCGAGCACGGGCTCGAAGGTGCTGCGGCCGGTGAGCTCGCGCACCGCCGCCTCGAAGGCCGGCTCGAAGGCGGGCAGGTCGTGGCGGCCCAGCGTCAGGCCGGCCGCCATGGCATGGCCGCCGAACTTGCGGATCAGGCCGGGGTGGCGCTTGGACACGAGATCCAGGGCGTCGCGCAGGTGCACGTCGGGGATGGAGCGGCCCGAGCCGCGCAGCTCGTCCTCGCCGGCCGGGGCGAAGGCCAGCGTGGGCCGCCAGAATTTCTCCTTCAGCCGCGAGGCCACCAGCCCCACCACGCCCTGGTGCCAGCTCTGGTCGAAGACGCAGACCGTGGCGCCGTCCCTGCCGGCGGCCTGTTCCATGCTGGCCAGGGCCTGCTCGCGCATCACGGTCTCGATGCTGCGGCGCTCGCGGTTGATGGTGTCCAGCTCGCGCGCCATCGCCAGGGCCTGGGCCTCGTCGTCGGTGGTCAGGCAGGCGATGCCCAGGCTCATATCGGCCAGGCGCCCGGCCGCGTTCACGCGCGGGCCCAGCGCAAAGCCCAGGTCGAAGCCGCTGGCCGCGCGCGGCTCGCGGCCGGCCACGGCGAACAGGGCGCGGATGCCCGGCTGCATGCGGCCGGCGCGGATGCGGGCCAGGCCCTGGCTGACCAGCAGGCGGTTGTTGGCGTCGAGCTTGACCACGTCGGCCACGGTGCCCAGCGCCACCAGGTCGGCCAGCGCGTCCAGGCGCGGGCCGCCGTCGGGCGGGTAGACCCCGCGCCGGCGCAGTTCGGCGCGCAGGGCCAGCATCTGGTAGAAGATCACGCCCACCCCGGCCAGGTTCTTGGACGGAAAGCCGCAGCCCGGCTGGTTCGGATTGACGATGGCCAGCGCGCGCGGCAGGCGGTCGCCAGGCAGGTGGTGGTCGGTGACGATGACGTCGATGCCGGCCTGGGCGGCGGCCTGCACGCCCTCGACGCTGGCGATGCCGTTGTCCACGGTCACGATCAGGTCCGGCTTGCCGCTGGGGTGGCGGCAGGCCAGCTCCACCACGGCCGGGGACAGGCCATAGCCCGTCTCGAAGCGGTTGGGCACCAGGTAGTCGACCGTGGCGCCCATGGCGCGCAGGCCGCGCAGGGCCACGGCGCAGGCCGTGGCGCCATCGCAGTCGTAGTCGGCCACGATCAGCATGCGCTTGCCCGCGGCGATGGCATCGGCCAGCAGGCCGGCGGCGTGCTCGACCTGGGTCAGGCCCGAGGGCGGCAGCATGGCGTTCCAGCCGCTGAGCACATGGGCCGGATCGGTCAGGCCGCGGGCGACCCACAGGCGGGCCAGGAGGGGGTGTACGCCCGCAGCCGCCAGCCGGGCGCAAGCCTGGGCGTCGGCGGGGCGGACGGTCAATCGGGGAGAGACCACCAGCGATTCCAATTCTGTTTGCGTCGCGGCAGCCAGCGCAGCAGCGCCGGGCCATGCACGGGGGTGAGTTGCACGATGCGGCCGGCCCCGGACAGCACCAGCGGCTGGTCCGGGCCGGGGGGATGCTGGCCGCGCAGCGCGGCCTCGACCTGCGCCAGCGCGTCGAGCCAGGCGGCCCAGTCGCCGGCGCGGTGCGGCGCCTCCAGTTGCGCCAGCACCGGATCGTGCAGCGGCGCGAGCGGCCACGGCCGTGCGCCGCCGTAGAGCCACAGGCCGTTGACGGGCAGTTCGCCGCGCGCCTCGCGCGCCTGGTTGACCGGGTGTTCGTGCCAGGCCATCTGCACTGCGTTGAGCAGGCGCCGCCACGGGCGCATGGCGGCGTCCTGCGGCCACCAGTCGTGCACCGCGTCGGCGGCCACGGCGGCCGGGCTGGCGCTGGGCGGGGCCATGCCCTCGGGCAGGGCCATGCGCCAGCGCCCAGGCGCCAGCGGCTCGGCCCGGAACGGCGAATCGTCCAGCCAGGGCCGGGCGGCCTCGAACAAGGCCTGGTCTTCCTGGGGCGACAGGCGCATGGCGCAGGGATCGGCCAGGCGGGCACGGTCGGTGCCGATGGCCAGGTGAACCAGGTCAGCCAGCCAGACGGGCGCGTCGGCGTGCCCCTGGCCGGCGGCCCCTGCGCCGGCCTGCGGCGGGGCGGCCGCGGGGGAAGGGGGCCGGGCCTGCGCGCGCAAGGGGCCCAGGCCCGCGCCCAGACGCTGGCCGGCTTGCGGGGCAAAGCCTGCGCGCTCGAGTTGCCAGGCCTCGGCCGGCGTGCAGCCCAGCGCATGCGGATCCATGGCGCGCGTCTGGGCGCGGTAGCGCTCGAAGCAGTCGAGCAGGGTGGGGGCCAGGTCCGGCAGGCGCTTGGCCAGCTCGGGGGCGACCGGGGCAGGGGGCAGGGCTCCCGGGATGAATATAGGCATGGGGGCGATTGTAGTGCGGCCCGGGCCGGGCCTGTCGCACGCCGTTGCAAGCGGGGTGGGATCGGGCCGCAATGGCGGCCCGACTTGATGCCATAATGCGCCGGTGCTGAAAATACCTTTCGAATTCTGGATCGGGGCCCGCTACTCGGACCTCTCGCGCATCCTGCAGCTGCTGCTGCGCTGCACCGGCCTGGCCTGGCTGCTGCGCACGGCCGCCCGCGGCATTCCGGCCTTGCGCCGCTCCGGCCTGTCCGACTGGCTCGAGAGCATGCACGCGGCCCAGCTGGCCCGGCGCCAGCGCGACGGCTTCGTCTCCTTCATCGCGGTCAGTTCCATGGCCGGCATCGCCCTGGGCGTGGCGGCGCTGATCGTGGTGCTTTCGGTCATGAACGGTTTTCAGAAGGACGTGCGCGACCGCATGCTGTCGGTGCTGCCGCACATCGAGCTGTACGTGCCGGGCGCCGCGCCCGAGCACATCCTGGCGCAATGGCAGGCCCTGGGCGAGGCGGCCCGGCAGAATCCCTCGGTGCGGGCCGCCGCGCCCTTTGTCGCGGCCCAGGGCATGATCGTGCGCGGCCAGGCCCTGCGCGGCGTGCAGGTGCGCGGCATCGACCCGGCCACCGAAGGCGCCGTGTCGGACGTCACGCACCAAGTCCGCGCCGGCTCGCTCGATGCGCTCAAGCCCGGCAGCTTCAACGTGGCGCTGGGGCAGGACCTGGCCGCCGCGCTGGGCGTGTCGGTGGGCGATACCGTGATGCTGCTGGCGCCGCAGGGCACCGTCAGCCCGGCCGGCTTCGCGCCGCGCATGCGCCAGTTCACCGTGGGCGGGATCTTCTCCTCGGGCCATTACGAATACGACTCCAGCCTGGCTTTCGTGGACGCCCAGGACGCGGCCCGGGTGTTTCGCGACACCGGCACGGCGGGGGTAAGGCTGCGCGTGGCGGACATGCAGCGCGCGCCGCAGGTGGCGCGCGAGCTGGCCGGCGTGCTGCCCAACTACGTGATGGCGCGCGACTGGTCGCTGAACAACCAGACCTGGTTCGCCGCCGTGCAGACCGAAAAGCGCATGATGTTCCTGATCCTGGCGCTGATCGTGGCGGTGGCCGCCTTCAACCTGCTGTCTTCGCTGGTGATGGCGGTCAAGGACAAGCAGTCGGATATCGCCATCCTGCGCACCTACGGCGCCACGCCGGCCGAGGTGGCCCGCATCTTCCTGGTGCAGGGCGCCACCATCGGCGTGGTCGGCACCTTGCTGGGCGTGGGCGGGGGCATGGCCATCGCCTACAACATCGAAACCATCATTCCGGCCATCGAGCGCCTGCTGGGCATCAACTTCATCCCGCGCGAGATCTATTTCATCAGTTCCCTGCCCTCGGACCCGCGCCAGGGCGATATCGTCACCATCGGCGTGACCTCGCTGGCGCTGTCGCTGCTGGCTACCCTGTACCCGAGCTGGCGCGCCTCGCGCCTGGAACCGGCGCGCGTGCTGCGCTACGACTGAAGGCCGCTCCATGATCAAGAAGACCCGCGAGCCCGATCTTGCCGGCGTGCCCGGCGGCCCCGTGCTGCAGGCCTTGGGCGTACACAAGGTCTACGACGAGGGACCGGCCCGCGTGCGCGTCCTGGAGGACGTCAGCCTGGCGGTGCAGGCCGGCGAGATGCTGGCCATCGTCGGCGCATCGGGCTCGGGCAAGAGCACGCTGCTGCACGTGCTGGGATTGCTGGACCAGCCTACCTCGGGCTCGGTGCGGGTGGCCGGCGTCGAGGCGGCTGCCCTGTCCGAGTCGCAGAAAAGCGTGCTGCGCAACCGCAAGCTGGGCTTTGTCTACCAGTTCCATCACCTGCTGTCGGAGTTCACCGCGCTGGACAACGTGGCCATGCCGCTGATCGTGCGGCGCATGCCGCGCAGCCAGGCGCGCGAGCGCGCCCGCGAGGCCCTGGCCAAGGTAGGCCTGGCCGCCCGCGCGCTGCACGCGCCCGGCCAGCTCTCCGGCGGCGAGCGCCAGCGCGTGGCGCTGGCCCGCGCGCTGGTGGGCGAGCCGGCCTGCGTGCTCGCCGACGAGCCCACCGGCAACCTGGACCGCCACACCGCCCAGGGCATGTTCGACCTGCTGGTGCAGGTCAACCAGGAACTGGGCACGGCGTTCGTCATCGTGACCCATGACCTGGATCTGGCCGGACGGGCGGGCAGGAGGTTGACGATGGCCGACGGCAAGCTGGGCTGACGGCCTGGGGCGGGCTCCTGGGCCCCGCCCCTGAAATCTCCGGCCCCGCAAGATCTCTCCCCCAAGCCGGCGGGGCAGAAGGACGCAAGAACGGCCAGGCCCCGCCAATGCTATGGTGCCCGCATGCTCATCGACACCCACTGCCACCTGGACGCCGCCGAGTTCGACCCCGACCGCATGCAGGTGGTCCAAGCGGCCCGGCAGGCCGGCGTGGCCGCCATCGTGATTCCGGCCATCGCGGCCTGGAACTTCGATACCGTGCGCGAATTGGCGCACGCAGTCCCCGGCGGGGCCTATGCCCTGGGCATACATCCGCTGTTCGTGGCGCAGTCGCGCGACGAGGACTTGGAGACGCTGCGCCGCGCGATCCAGGCCAGCCTGGCCGACCCGCGCTTCGTGGCCATCGGCGAGATCGGGCTGGATTTTTTCGTGAAGGAGGTGGCCAGCGGTCCGGCGCGCGAGCGGCAGATCGCGTTCTATCAGGCCCAGCTGCGGATGGCCCAGGATTTCGGCCTGCCGGTGCTGCTGCACGTGCGCCGCTCGCAGGACATCCTGCTCAAGCACTTGCGCCGCATGCGCGTGCCCGGCGGTATCGCGCATGCCTTCAACGGCAGCGCGCAGCAGGCGCAGGCTTTCATCGACCACGGGTTCGCGCTGGGTATCGGCGGGGCCATGACCTTCGAGCGCGCCTTGCAGATACGCCGTCATGCCAGCGGTTTCGGCCTGGAGCACCTGGTGCTGGAGACCGACGCGCCGGACATTGCGCCAGCCTGGCTGCACGAGCCGCACCGGCGTAATACGCCGGGCCAGGTTGCCGGGGTGGCGCAGGCCCTGGCCGCCTTGCGGCAAGTGCCGCTCGAGACGGTGATCGCCGGCACGGGCGCCACCGCACGGCGCGTGCTGCCGCGCCTGGCCGGCGCGATCCGGGAGATGTGACCGGGCTGTCCATGCGTAGGTTTGCGCGGGATGGGCCGATCCGGCCTGCGCACCCGCGGGCCCCTGACTGGCCTAGCCTGTCCGCTATTTGGAGCGGATTTCATGGGATTGCGCCTTGCCCTGGCGGGCTTCGTGGCGGGCTGCGCCCTGGTGCAGACCCTGGGCCGGCTGCCCGCGCCTGGACCTTGGCTGGCGTTTGCCGCGGGGCTTGCCGGCGTGTGCTGCGGCGTCCGCGCGCGGGAGTTGCGCGGCGCGGCCTTGCTGGGCATGGGCGTGTCCCTGGGCCTGGCCTGGGCGGCGTGGCAGGCCCAGGCGCGCCTGGCCGATGCCTTGCCCGAGGACGACGCGGGCCGGGTCAGCCGCGTGCTCGTGCAGGTGGCCAGCCTGCCCCAGGGCGATGACTACGAAAGCCGCTTCCAGGCGCGGGTGCTGCATGCCCGGCCCGCCGGCGTGCCGGCGCGCATCCAGGTGAGCTGGTTCGCGCCCGGCGCGGCGCGCCTGCCGCAAGGCCGCGCCCCTGGCGCGGCCGGCGCACCGCTGCCGCGCATCGTGCCCGGACAGGTCTGGCAGATGTCGCTGGTCATGCGCCGGCCCGCCGGCCTGCGCAATCCCTCGGGTTTCGACTACGAGGCATGGGTGTTCCAGCGCGGCGTGCGCGCGCTGGGCACGGTGCGCGGCCAGCCGGTGCTGCGCGCCGATGCGCCGCTGGAATCGGCCGCCGTGGCCATCGAGCGCCTGCGCTGGCATCTGCGCGAATCGATGCGGCAGGCGCTGGGCGATGCACGCTACGGACCGGTGCTGATCGCGCTGGCCCTGGGCGACCAGGCCGGCGTGGCGCAGGCCGATTGGACCACCTTCAACCTGACCGGCATCACCCACCTGGTGTCGATCAGCGGCACGCATGTGACGCTGGTCTCGGCCTTCTGCGGCCTGCTCGCGCTGGGGGCATGGAAGCGCCTGCATTGG
This sequence comes from Orrella sp. JC864, assembly GCF_037026685.1. Taxonomy (NCBI): domain Bacteria; kingdom Pseudomonadati; phylum Pseudomonadota; class Betaproteobacteria; order Burkholderiales; family Alcaligenaceae; genus Orrella; species Orrella sp. JC864. Next base: position 204,935 of record NZ_JBANET010000002.1, read on the forward strand.
CGCGGGCGGGCCCCGGCGCAGCACGTTCCCGCGCAGGTGGCCGGCGCCTGCGCGGCCCTGCTGGCGGCCGGCGCCTATTGCCTGGTCGCCGGCTGGGGCATCCCGGCGCGGCGCACTTTCTTCATGCTGGCCGTGGTGGCGCTGGCGGCAATCGGGCGCGTGCCCATGACGCCCTGGCGCGTGCTGCCGGCGGCGGCGGCGCTGGTTTGCCTGCTCGACCCCTGGTCGCCCCTGGCGCCAGGATTCTGGCTGTCCTTCGGCGCGGTCGCCGTGTTGATGCAGGCCGGCGCACGCGCGGCCAGCGAGCCGGCCGCGCCGAGCCGGGCCGGCCGGCTGGCGCAGCGGCTGCGCGCGGCCGCGCGGCTGCAATGGCTCATCACGCTGGCGCTCACGCCGGTGCTGGCCTACCTGTTCCAGCAGGTGCCGCTGGTGTCGCCGCTGGCCAATGCCATGGCCATACCCGTGGTGGGCATGCTGGTCACGCCGCTGGCCTTGCTGGCGGCGCTGCTGCTGCCGCTGCCCGGGCTGGCCGTGCCGGGCGCCTGGGCCGCCTGGGCCGGCGAGCGCCTGTTCGCCGGGATGATGGTGCCGCTCCAATGGCTGGCGGACCTGGACTGGGCGAGCGTGCCGGTGGCCGCCGCGCCGTGGCCCTATCTGGCCCTGGCCTTGGCCGGCATCGCCTGGGCCTTGCGCGAGCCGGGCTGGCCCGCGCGGCCATTGGGCTGGGTGCTGGCCTTGCCCGTGCTGCTGTGGAGCCCGGCGCGCCCGGCGCCGGGAGAATGGCGCATCACGGCCGTGGACGTGGGGCAAGGCGCCGGCGTGCTGGTCGAGACGGCCACGCATGTCCTGCTGTACGACGCGGGGGTACGCTACGGCGTGGACAGCGACGCGGCGCAGCGCGCCATCGTGCCTTTGCTGCGGGCCCGCGGCATCGGCGCGCTGGACGTGCTGGCCGTCTCGCACGCCGACATGGACCATGCGGGCGGCGTGCGCAGCGTGCTGCAGGCCCTGCCGGTGCGCGCCCTGCACAGCTCCTTCGACGTGGGGGCCTATCTGCGGCGCGAGACCCGCCTGGGCCAGGCGCGGGATGCGCCCCCGCGCCTGCCGCCGGTCCAGCGCGAATGCCTGGCGGGCATGTCCTGGACGGTGGACGGCGTGGTGTTTTCCTACCTGCATCCGGCCGAACCGGCGGCGCAGCGGCGCGACCCGGACCGCAATGCCCAGAGCTGCGTGCTGCACGTGCAGGGGCGGCACCATTCGGCGCTGCTGACCGGCGACATTCCGGTGCGCCAGGAGGAGGCGCTGGTGGCGCGCGGGCTGGGCAAGGTCGATTGGGTGCTGGCCGCGCATCATGGGGCGGCGACTTCCTCGGGCGCGCGGCTGGTGCAGGCGGTGCAGGCCGCGCATGTCGTGGCCCAGGCCGGCGCGGGCAATCGTTTCGGGCATCCGGCCCGCGCGGTCGAGCTGCGCTGGCAGCGCGCCGGCGCGGTGTTCTGGCGCACCGACCGGCATGGCGCGGTGACCGCGCACTCGCGCGCCGGGGGGTTGGCCGTCAGCGCCGAGCGCCTGGCCAGGCCGCGCTACTGGCAGGGCCGCTAGGGCCGGTTGACAGGCCCTGGGGCCGATACAATCGCCGCAATAGCCCGAGCAAGGAAAGCCAGCGATGTCCGAACCCCGCCTGCACAGCGTCACCTGCGCCAGCCCTGCCGGCCTGCATCGCATGGCCTATTGGGAGTGGGGCGAGCCGGACAACGACCGCGTGCTGCTGTGCGTGCATGGGCTGACCCGCACGGGCCGGGATTTCGACGCCCTGGCGCGCCGCATGGCGCCGCATTTCCGTGTGGTGTGCCCGGACGTGGCGGGGCGGGGCCGTTCCGACCGGCTGCGCGAGCCCGCCTTCTATGCCGTGCCGCAATACGTGGCCGATATGGTGACGCTGCTGGCGCGCCTGAACCCGCGCCAGCTGGCCTGGGTGGGCACGTCCATGGGCGGGCTGGTCGGCATGGCGCTGGGCGGCTCGGCCGCGCTGGCGCGGCGCGATCCGCGGCCGGCGCCGCATCGCCCGGGCCCGGCGCTGGACGATGCGGGGCTGCGCGTGGACCGCATGGTCATCAACGACGTGGGGCCGAAGATGGAACTGGCGGCGCTGGGCCGCATCGGCCTGTACGTCGGCCAGCCCCTGGCGTTCGACAGCTTCGAGCAGGCGGTGGCCCATACGCGCGAGGTCTCGGCCGGGTTCGGGCCGCACACCGAGGCCCAATGGCGCGAACTGGCCGCCCACACCTATGTATCCGACGGGAGGCGCTGGCACAAGCACTACGACCTGGCGCTGGCGCGTCCCTTCGCCTTGCCCGACCCGGCCGGCGCCGTGGCCGGCGAGCTGCTGCTGTGGCGCTGCTACGAGGCGCTGGACTGCCCGGTGCTGCTGGTGCGCGGCGCCGAGTCCGACCTGCTGTCGGCGGCCACCGCCCGCCAGATGCTGGCCCGCAACCGGCGCGCGCGCCTGCTCGAGTTCGCCGGCGTGGGGCATGCGCCCACCTTCATGCAGGAAGACCAGCTGCAGGCCGTGAGCGCATTCCTGCTCGAACCTTAGCCGGCGCCGCCGGCCGCGCCTTGGCGCGCCAGAACCCATCCCCGGAGCCATCATGAACCTAGCCAGCGGCATTCCCGCCGGACTCCTGCAAACCTTGCAAAGCCGCCAGCCCACGCTGTGGTGCAATCCCGCCTACGAGACGCTGCCTTTCCCGGCCTTGCCGCCCGATGCCGGCTCGCCGGCCCAGGCCCAGGCGCGGCTGGCGCGCCACGCGCCCGTGCTGGGCCGCCTGTTCGCCGAGCTGGCCCAGGCGGGCGGCCGGATCGCCTCGCCCTTGCTGCCGGTGCCGCGCCTGCGCGAGGCCTTGCTGCCGGACGGCGCCGATGCGGGCGCGTGGTTCGTCAAGGCGGACCACGCCTTGCCGGTGGCCGGTTCGGTCAAGGCGCGGGGGGGCTTTCACGAGGTGCTGTGCCTGGCCGAGCGCCTGCTGCAAGAGGCCGCCGGCCCCGGCGGGCGCCTGCCGGCGCTGGACGAAGAGGCTGCCCGCACGCTGTTCGCCCGGCACACGGTGGCGGTGGGCAGCACCGGCAACCTGGGGTTGTCGATCGGCTTGATCGCGCGCGCCCTGGGTTTTCGCGCGGTGGTGCACATGTCGGCCGATGCCAAGCAATGGAAGAAGGACCGGCTGCGCGCCCGCGGCATCGAGGTCGTCGAGCATGGCGGCGATTATGCGCGCGCGGTGCAGGCCGGCCGCGAGCAGGCCCGCCGCGATCCCCATGGCTATTTCGTCGACGACGAGCATTCGGCGGCGCTGTTCATGGGCTATGCCGCCAGCGCCGGCGAGCTGGCCGCCCAGCTGGCCCAGGCCGGCAGGCCGGTCGATGCGGAGCATCCGCTGTTCGTCTATGTGCCCTGCGGCGTGGGCGGCGCGCCGGGCGGCATCACCTACGGCTTGAAGCAGCATTTCGGCGCACACGTGCATTGCTTCTTTGCCGAGCCGGCGGCCTCGCCATGCATGCTGGTGCAGCTGGCCAGCGGCGGCGACGCGCCGCTGTCGGTCTACGACATCGGCCTGGACAACCGCACCGAGGCCGACGGCCTGGCCGTGGGCCTGGCCTCGCCGCTGGTGGCGCCGCTGATGCGCGCGCTGGCGGCCGGCATCTTCACGGTGGCGGACGAGCGCCTGTTCGTGGACGCCGTGCGCCTGCACGACGCCCACGGCGTGCTGGTCGAACCGTCGGCGGCCGCCGGCTTCGGCGGGCCGGGCTGGCTGCTGCGCAGCCAGGCGGGTCGGGCCTTCGTGGCCGGACGGGGCCTGGAGCCGGCCCTGCCGCGCGCCACGCACGTGCTGTGGAGCACCGGCGGCTCGCTCGTGCCCGCGCCCGAGCACGAGCGCTTCCAGGCGCGCGGGCGGGCCTTGCTGCAGGCCGGCGCCGACGCGCAGTGACGCGCCGCCGCGCCGAAGGCCTACAATCGGGAGCATGCAAGATACCCGCGGCCTGATCTTCGACCTGCATTGCCACTCCACGGTGTCCGACGGCCTGCTCGCGCCCGAGGACGTGGCCGCGCGCGCCTGCGCCAACGGCGTGGACGTCTGGGCCCTGACCGACCATGACGAGGTGGGCGGCATCAAGCGCGCCGCCCGCGCCGCGCGCGAACTGGGCATGCGTTTTGTCAGCGGGGTGGAAATCTCCGTGACCTGGGCCAACCAGACGGTGCACATCGTCGGCCTGGGCCTGGACGAGGACGAGCCGCAGCTGGTGCAGGGCCTGGCCCAGACCCGCGCCGGGCGGGTGCGCCGGGCCCGGGAAATGGGCGAGCGCCTGGCTGCCATGGGCATGCCGGGGGCCTACGAGGGCGCCTTGCCCCTGGCGGGCAATCCCGACCTGATCAGCCGCACGCATTTCGCGCGCTACCTGGTGCTAGCCGGCTACGCGCCCGACGTGCAGACCGTTTTTAACAAGTACCTGGGCGATGATTGCGAGGGCCACGTGCCGGTGCGCTGGGCGTCGCTGGGCGATGCGCTGGGCTGGATCCACGGCGCCGGGGGGCGCGCCGTCATCGCCCATCCGGGCCGCTACAAGTACACGCCGGTGCAGTTCGCCGGGCTGTACGAAGAGTTCCGGCAGCGCGGCGGCGAGGGTATCGAGGTGGTCACCGGCAGCCACCGGCCCGAGCAGTACCGCGAATACGCCGGCGTGGCCCGGCACTACGGTTTCCTGGCCTCCTGCGGCTCGGATTTCCACGGCCCGCGCGAAAGCCGCCACGACCTGGGCAGCCTGCCGCCCTTGCCCGAAGGCCTCAAGCCGGTCTGGCACGACTGGTTCTAGGCACTGCCGCGCCGCCAGGCACGGCGGGCGAGCCCTTTCCCTACTCGATCACGACATGAACAAAGCATTTGTCAAGGAATCCGACCGCGAGGACGACGAGGACCTGCCCGAAGGGCTGGCCTTGCCGGCCGGCACGCGCAACTACATCACGCCCCAGGGCTACGAGCGCCTGCGCAGCGAGCTGGCGCACCTGATGAACGAGGAGCGGCCCAACGTGGTGCAGATCGTCTCGTGGGCCGCCTCCAATGGCGACCGCTCGGAAAACGGCGACTACCTGTACGGCAAGAAGCGCCTGCGCGAAATCGACCGGCGCATGCGCTTTCTGACCAAGCGCCTGGATATCGCCGAGGTGGTGGACGCCAGCCTGCAGCCCAACCGCGACCAGGTGTTCTTCGGCGCGACCGTGACCTACCTGGACCGCGCCGGCCAGGAGCACACCGTCACCATCGTGGGCGTGGACGAGGCCGAGCCCCTGGCCGGCAAGATCAGCTGGATATCTCCCGTGGCGCGCGCCCTGATCAAGGCCCGCGAGGGCGATACCGTGACCCTGCGCACGCCGGCCGGCATCGACGAGCTGGAAATCGTGCAGGTCAGCTACCCGGAGCCCGCCTCCGGCTGAGACGGCGCGCTCAAAGGCTCGCCCGCGGAACCCAGGAAGGGGGCCGCACGCCTGCGCGTGCGGCCCTTTTTTCGTCATACAACATGACGGGTAGACAATCAATACACGTATTCCATCAATATTATTGTCTGACAATAATACTAAAATGGGGCTGTTTCTTCTGCCTACGGAGTTCCCCGATGACACGCGAGTACGCCCCCAAGAATCCCCAGCTTTTCGAACAGGGCCTGGCCACGCGCCGGGAAGTGCTGGGCGGCGAGTATGTCGATGCCTCGATCAAGAACGCCACCGACTTCAACATCGACATGCAGGAGCTGGTCACGCAGTACTGCTGGGGCGACGTCTGGAACCGCCCGGGCCTGGACCGCAAGACCCGCTCGTTCCTGAACCTGGCCATGATCACCGCCCTGAACCGCCCCCACGAACTGAAGCTGCACGTGCGCGGCGCGCTGAACAACGGCCTGACCAAGGACGAGATCAAGGAAGTGTTCCTGCAGGCGGCCATTTATTGCGGCGTGCCGGCAGGCATCGATTCCTTCCGCGTGGCGGCCGAAGTCTTCAAGGAAATGGACGCCTGAGGCCAAGGAGCTTGCGATGAAGCGCATAGGAATGATCGGCCTGGGAATGATGGGCAATCCCATGGCGCACCTGCTGCACGAAGCCGGCTATGCCCTGGTCGTCAAGGACGCCAGCGCGCAGGCCGAGCAGGCGTTTCTGGCCGCGCACGCGGGGGCGCAGGCCGCGGCCGCCGAGCAGGCCTTCGCCGAGTGCGAGGCGGTGGTGACGATGCTGCCCAATTCGGACATCGTCGATGCCGTGGCGCAGTCGCTGATGCCGCAACTGCGGCGCGGCGCCTGCCTGATCGAGATGAGTTCGGCCGACCCGAACCGCACGCGCGCGCTGGCCGGCCGGCTGGCCGAGCGGGGCATCGACCTGATCGATGCGCCGGTCTCGGGCGGGGTCAAGAAGGCCCGTTCGGGCCAGCTGGCCATCATGGTCGGCGGCGATGCCGCGGTATTCGCCCGGCACCGCCCCCTGCTGGAGCGGCTGGGCACCTCGATCACGCACGTCGGGCCGGTCGGCGCCGGCCATGCCTTGAAGGCCTTGAACAACTACGTGTCCGCCGCCGCCATGATCGCGACCGCCGAGGCGATCCAGGCCGGCCAGGCCTTCGGCATCGACGCGGCCACCGTGGTGGACGTGATCAACGCCTCGACCGGCAGGAACAACACCACGGAGAACAAGGCGCATCAGTTCATGCTCAACGGCGCCTTCAATTCCGGCTTCTCGCTGGCGCTGCAGGCCAAGGACGTGGGCATTGCCGCCGCGCTCGGACCCAGCCTGGGCCTGCCCATGCACCTGGCGCAGAAGGTCGGGGCGATGACGGCCCAGGCCTCGGCCGAACTGGGCCCGGCCGCCGACCACACCGAACTCTACCGGTACGTCGGCAAGCCCTAGCCGCGGCGCGTTCCCACCATACCTACTACAAGGAGACACAGATGCGCATTTCCCTCAAGGCCTTCATGGCCGGCGTACTGGCGATGGCCTCGGCCGCCGCCTTCGCCTTTCCCACCCGGCCCGTGACCCTGGTCGTGCCTTATGCGCCGGGCGGCTCGACCGACGTGCTGGCGCGCGTGCTGGCCGAGGTGCTGGCCCAGGACCTGGGCCAGCCCGTGGTCGTGGAAAACGCCGCCGGCGCCGGCGGCACCATAGGCACCAGCAAGGTGGTGCGCTCGCCCAAGGACGGCCATACCGTGCTGCTGCACAACATGGCCGTGGCGACCGCGCCGGCCCTGTACAGCAACCTGACCTTCGATCCGGCCCGCGACCTGGAGCCGGTGGCCATGGCCGGTGACGTGCCCATGATCCTGGTGCGCAACAAGGACTTTCCGCCCTCCACGGTGCAGGAACTGATCCAGGCCATGAAGGACAAGCCCGGCCAGGTCAATTTTTCGCATGCGGGCATCGGCGCCACCTCGCACCTGTGCGCCATGCTGTTCACGCAGAGCACCGGCACCACGGCCACCATGGTGCCGTACCGCGGCACGGGCCCGGCCCTGCAGGACCTGATCGCGGGCAACGTGGACCTGATCTGCGATCAGCCCGTGGCCACCGGCCCGCACATCAAGGCAGGCGCCTTGCGGCCTTATGCCGTGGCCACGCGCGAGCGGCTGGACATCCTGCCCGAGGTGCCGACTTTTGCGCAGGCTGGCCTGCAGGGGTTCGAGCTGGCTGTCTGGCACGGGCTGTACGTGCCGCAAGGCACGCCGGCCGAGGCGGTCGAGCGCCTGAACCGGGCGGTGCGCGCGGCCTTCGGCAATGCGGCGCTGGTGCAGCGCCTGGGGGAAATGGGCGTGGTCGTGCCGCAAGGCGAGCGCCTGTCGGCGCAGTTCCTGCGCCAGCACACCCAGGCCGAGATCGCGCGCTGGAAGCCGATCATCGAGCAGGCGGGCGTGAAGGCCGAATGAGCGGGTGCAGGCCGGATGCGCGGCTGGCCGCCGGGTCGGACAGCGCAAAGCCGCCCTGGATCGAGGCCCAGGCGCCCAGCGTGCCGGTAAAGACCTTGCTGATCGAGCCGATTTCGAAGAGCGTGCCGTCGTCCACGGGCCGGCCGTCCAGCTTCGAGGCCAGGCCGTAGTTCAGCACGTGGGCCTGGCCATCGATGCTGACCGCCACCGCCATGCCGGGGATATCGTGCGCGGCCATGAGCGGGCGCACGACGCTGTCCACGGCGGCGCGCACGGCTTGCGGCGTGGCGCCGGCACAGGCCCCGGCGGCGGCGCAGAGCATGGCTGCGGCAAGGCCGGATCGCAAGGCGAGGGTCTTAAGGGCGGCCATGTTTTCAAGCGCCTGCGGGAGTTGGGGGTACACAAGCCGGGCCGGGTGCTGCCGGTCCGCCTGCACGACGCCTGTATTTTATATATCGATCGACATAAAATAATCGGCATGCAGAACGAGGCGCCGATGGGTTCACCGCGCAAAGCCGGCCAGGCATCGCCGGCCAAGGAGACCGCGGCTCGCCGCAGCCGGGGAAGGCCCCGTGCGTTCGACCGCCAGGCCGCGCTGTCGCAGGCCATGCGGCTGTTCTGGTGCAAGGGCTATGAAGCGACTTCCATCGCCGATCTCACCGAGGCGATGGGGATAGGCTCGCCCAGCCTGTATGCCGCCTTCGGCTCCAAGGAGGCGCTTTATGCGGAGGCCCTGGCGCATTACCGCGAAACCTACGAGCAGCTTGTGTGGGCCGGTTTTTTTTCGGCCGGTACCGCCCGCGACGCGGTCCGGGCCCTGCTCATGGATTCGGCCGCGGCCCTGACCGGCTGCCTTGCGGACATTCCGCGCGGCTGCATGGTGACGCTGGCCGCGGTAGGCGACCAGGATCACCCGGGACTGGGCGAGCAGGTGCGCGCGGCGCGGGCAGTGACGCTGGAGCGCCTGAAGGCGCGCCTGGGCGAGGCCGTGGCTGCTGGCGAGCTGGCGCCCCAGACCGATGTCCATGCCCTGGCCCGCTTCGTGCAGGCCCTGCAGAACGGCATGTCCATCCTGGCCCGGGACGGGGCGGGGCGGGCCGAGCTGCAGGCCGTGGCCGAACTGGCGATGCTGCGCTGGGATGCCCGCGCCGGCGGGCGGGGCCGACGGCCTGCCGCGGCGCGGGCGTGAAAGCCTGGCGGCGGCCAGGCCGGGGTCAGGTATTCAAGCCCCCGTCCACCGTGAGGATGGCGCCAGTGATCTGCCGCGCCGCGGGGCTGGCCAGGAAGACGACCGCCGCGGCCACGTCCTGCGGTTCGCCATAGCGGCCAAGCGGCATCAGGGCGCGCTGCAAGTCGGCGAACTCGCCCTGGGCGGGGTTCATATCCGTGTTGGTCGAACCGGGCTGGACCAGGTTCACGGTGATGCCGCGCGGCCCGAGCTCGCGGGCCAGGCCTCGCGTGAGCGACTGCAGCGCCGATTTGGTCGCGGCATACATCGTGGCGCCTTCCCCGACGATACGTTCGGCCAGGACCGAGCCGATGTGGATGATGCGCCCGCCTTCCTTCAGGTGCGCGATCGCGGCCTGCGAGGCGAGCACCGGCGAGCGCACGTTGACGGCCAGCAGCGCATCGATGTCGGCCACGCCGATGTCGGCGATCGCGCCATAGCGCGCGATACCGGCGTTGTTCACCAGTATGTCCAGGCCGCCCAGGCGCTGGGCGGCCTGCTCGACCGAATCCCTGGCCGCCGCCGGATCGGCGCCGTCGGCCTGGATGGCCAAGCCCTGGCGGCCTTTGTCCTGGATCGCGCGCACGACCTCGGCGGCACGGTCGGCCGAGCGTTCGTAGGTAATGGCCACATCCGCGCCCCGGTCGGCGAGCGCCACCGCGATTGCGGCGCCGATGCCGCGCGATGCGCCCGTCACAAGGGCGCGCTTTCCCTGCAGTTCATTCACGATGATTCCTTTTTTGTATCGAACGACACAGAAATGGTAGGGAAGGGAGACGCGGCGTGTCAACTATTTTTGTGTCGTTCGATATAAAAATATCCGGGACAAGCCCCAAGGCAAGGCCTCACGGTGCCGCCACCTGCACGATCAGCTTGCCGAAGTTCTTCCCTTCGAGCAGCCCGATGAAGGCCTGCGGCGCGTTCTCCAGGCCGTGCACCACGTCTTCGCGATAACGCAGCCTGCCTTCGGCGACCCACGGCGTTGCTTCTTTCAGGAAGTCTTCTTCCAGGCCGAAGTCGAATACGATGAAGCCCCGCACGGTCAGGCGCCGGCTCAGGATCTCGCGCATCGTCACGGGCAGCCTGTCCACGCCGCGTTGGGGCTCGTCATGGTCGTTGTAGTGCGCGATCAGGCCGCACACCGGCACGCGGGCGAAGTCGTTGAGCAGCGGAAACACCGCGTCCCAGACCTTGCCGCCGACGTTCTCGAAGTACACGTCGATGCCATCCGGGCAAGCGCGGGCCAGTTGCGCGGCGAAATCGGGGGCGCGGTGATCCAGCACCACGTCGAAACCCAGCTCGTTCTTCACGAATTCGGCTTTCTCTTTGCCGCCGACGATTCCTACCGCGCGCGCGCCCTGGATTCGGGCGATCTGCCCGACCGCCGAACCTACCGCGCCGCTGGCCGCGGCCACGACGACCGTCTCGCCCGCCTTGGGCTTGCCGATTTCGCGCAGGCCCGAATACGCCGTCAGGCCTGGCATGCCCAGCACGCCCAAGGCGGTGGAGGGCGGCGCGGCCTGCGGATCGAGCTTGCGCAGGCCCTGGCCGTCGGACACGGCATAGCGCTGCCAGCCGGCATACGCCGACACGAGCTCGCCCTCGCGCCACGAAGCATGCCGCGACTGGGCCACGCGCGAGACCGTGCCGCCCACGATGACATCGCCCAGCGCCAGCGAGGGTGCGTAGGACTTCAGTTCGCGCATGCGGCCGCGCATGTACGGATCGAGCGACAGGTACACGGTCTCCAGGAGCAGCTCGCCCTCCTTGAGCGCAGGCACCGGCACGGTTTCGATACGGAAGTCGCCGGGCTTGGGCGCGCCTTCGGGGCGTGCGGCAAGGACGATACGGGTATTGGTCTTGGCGGTCATGGGTGGCTCCTGTTTCTGGCTGGGCTGTGTGCGCGGAGAGTTTTTTCCGGCGATTCATCGTCATGGTAGGGAGGGCGCAGCCATATTGGTAGACTGATATCCAATATTTCAGACTTAATAGAATAATGATCTCCGAGGCTTTCGATCCGGCGCTGCTGCGTACCTTCGTCGCCGTGTGCAGGCACGGCAGTCTCAGCCGCGCAGCCCAGCAGTCCGGCCGTGCGCAGTCCGCGCTGAGCACGCAGATCCGCCGGCTGGAAGAGCGGGTGGGCAAGCGGCTGCTGCATCGCACCGGCCGCGGCGTGGTGCCGACGACGGAAGGGGAGATGCTCCTGGGCTATGCCCAGCGCATCCTCGCGCTGGGCGAAGCGGCGGCGGCCCGGCTGGGCGAGCGTGCCCTGCATGGCAACGTGCGCGTGGGCCTGTCCGAGGACGTCGCCATCGCCGCGCTGCCCGCTGCGCTGGCCCGCCTGCGCCGGTCTTGCCCGGACCTGCACCTGGAAATCGTGATCGACCACAGCGACGCGCTGGCCCAGGCCTGGCAGGACGGCGTCCTGGATATCGCGATCGGTGCCTGCTCGGCCTTCAGCGCCGACCCGGTGCAAGCCTGGATGGTCGATCTGCAGTGGGTCTGCGCCATCGACGAAGCGCCCGATCCGGCGCGGCCGATCGACCTGATCGTCTATGCCGAGCCCTGCGCCTGGCGGCGGCTGATGTTCCAGACGCTGGCGAGCGCGGGACGCGACTTTCGCGTGGCCCTGACCAGCCACAACATCGGCGCCATCTGCGCCGCGGTGGAGCTGGGCCTGGGCGTGGCGCTGCTGACGCCCGAAGCGGTGCGCCCGAACACCATGCGCGTGCTGCCCATTGCCGATGCGGACGGCCACGGCTTGAGCGTGCGATACGGCCTGTTTGCGGGCAAGCGTGCGACGCCCTGCAGCCGCGCGCTGCTGGCGCTGCTGCGCGAAAGCCTGCAAAGTATCGAGCCGGCATTCGTCCGGCAAGGCTGAGCCGGCCCGGCGGCAAAAAAAGACTCGCCGCAGCGAGTCTGCCCCCCCGGGGACGCCGGGCGCGTTGTCGATGCCGCGCCCTGGCCGTTGTGCCTGCCTATTTGCCGCGCGCGGCGATGTCCTTTTCGGCCTGCGCCACCAGCGCCTCGCCGATCTGCTTCTTCCATTTATCGTAGACCGGCTTGGTGGCGGCCACGAAGGCGGCGTGCTGCTCGGGGGTCAGTTCGGTGACCTGCACGCCGTTGCCGCGCGCCTCGTCCAGCAGCGAGGAGTCCTCGGCCGTCATGCCCTTGCGCGCGATCTGCACCTGTTGCCTGCCGGCGTCGATGGCGGCCTGGCGCACGATTTCGCGGTCCTGCTCGGACCAGGATTGCCAGACTTCCTTGTTGACCACGAAGATCAGCGGGTCGGCGACGTAGTTCCACATGGTCATGTATTTCTGGCCCACGGCATGGAGCTTGGCCGCGGCGATCACCGACATGGGGTTCTCCTGGCCGTCCACCGCGCCCGAGGCCAGCGCCGGCTGCGCGTCGGCCCAGCTCATCTGGGTGGGGTTGGCGCCCAGCGCCGTGAAGATGTCGATGAACAGCGGCGAGCCGACCACGCGCAGCTTCAGGCCCTTCATGTCGGCCGGCGAGGCGATGGGATGGCGCGAGTTGGTGACCTGGCGAAAGCCGTTCTCGCCCCAGGCCAGCGGCACCACGCCGGCCTTCTCGACGATGGCGAACAGCTGGCGGCCCACTTCGCCTTGCGTCAGCGCGTCGATGGCGGCATGGTCGGGCATCATGAAGGGCAGGGCGAACAGGTTGAGCGCGCGGATCTGCGGCGACCAGTTGATGGGCGAACCCACCGCCATGTCGATGACGCCTTGGCGGATGGCGGTCAGCTCGCGGGTCTGGTCGCCCTGGACCAGCGAGGTGCCGGGATACAGCTTGATGTTGATGCGCCCGTCGGTGCGCTCGCGCACCAGGTCGGACCAGATCTCGGCGCCCTTGCCCCAGGGGAACTGGGTGCCCAGCACGATGGAGAGCTTGTATTCGGATTTGTAGTTCTGCGCCTGGGCGGGGGCCGCCAGCAGCGCCGCGCCGGCGCACAAGGCGGCGCCAAGCAGGGATTTGAGCGTCTTCATGATGGGTGTCTCCTCTTTCTTTTGTCCAGCGTTCGTCGGTAGATGTCGTTCGGTTCAGTATCCCAGCGTGCGGGGCAGCCACAAGGCCAGCTGGGGAAAGGCCAGCACGGCGGCCAGCACGGCCAGCATGGAAAGCAGCAGCCAGCCCACCCAGCGGAAGGTCGATTCCATGGGTACCTGCGCGATGCGGCAGGACACCATCAGGTTGACCGCCAGCGGCGGGGTGAACTGCCCCAGCGCCACCTTCAGCGTCAGCACCACGCCGAACCATACCGGGTCCCAGCCGTAATGCTGGGCGATGGGCAGCAGCAGCGGCACGAAGATCAGGAAGATCGAGATGCCGTCCAGGACCATGCCCACAGCCATCAGCAGCAGGATCAGCAGGACCAGCACGCCCGTCTCGCCCAGGCCCGAGCCCACGATGGCGCGGGTGATGGGATCGATCAGGCTGAGCGTGGACAGCGACCAGGCGAAGACGCCGGCCAGGCCCACCACCAGCAGGATCACCGCCGAGAGCTCGGCCGATTCGCGCAGGATGACGTACAGGTCGCGCAGGCCGATGCTGCGGTAGACCACCATGCCCACGAACAGGCCGTAGAACACCGCCACCACCGCGGCCTCGGTGGGCGTGAACCAGCCCAGCCGCATGCCGCCCAGGATCAGCACCGGCGCGGCCAGCCCCCACGAGGCGGCCATCAGGCTGGGCCAGAAGGGCGGGCGCGGCAGGTTGCGCTCGAGCGCGCCCATGCCGTGCCGGCGCGAGAGCCAGACGGCCGGCACGATCAGCGCGATGCCGGCCAGGATGCCGGGCACCATGCCGGCGGCGAATAGCGCCGGGACCGAGGCCTGGGGCACCAGCACCGAGTAGACGATGAAGGCGACCGAGGGCGGGATGAGGATGTCGGTGGCCGCGCCGGCGGCCACCACGCTGGCCGAGAAGGGGCCCGGGTAGCCGGCGCGACGCATGGCCGCGATCATGACCCCGCCCACGGCCGCCGCGCAGGCCGGCCCCGAGCCCGAGATGCCGCCCAGGAACATGGCCACCGCGATCGATATCAGCGGCAGCATGCCCGAACCGCGGCCCACCACGGCGGTGGCGAAGTCCACCAGCCGGCGCGCCACCCCCGAGCGGTCGAAGATGGACCCGACCAGCACGAACATCGGGATGGCCAGCAGCGGGTATTTGGCCACGCCGGCATAGAAGTTCTGCGGCACGGCCAGCAGCCCGAACCATTGCACGTCGTGGTTGGCGATGGCGATGGCCAGCGCGCCGGCCGCGCCCAGCGAGACGGCCACCGGCACGCCGATGAGCATCAGCCCCACGAAGGCCGCGAACAGCAGCGCGCCGATCATGGCCGGGCCCGCAGCAGGCGGCGCAGCGAGCCCAGCGTGCGCAGCGCGATGGCGGCCGACAGCGCCGGCAGCCAGATCGAGTACCACCAGGTCGGCACGCCGATGGCCGGGCTGGTTTCCTCGTAGATGTATTCGTCCCAGACCAGCCGCGCCGACAGCACGGCCAGCAGCACGAAGAAGGCCAGCACCACGGCCTGGCTGGTCACCGCCAGGCGGCGCCGGCGCGCATCGCTGCCGCCGTCGGCCAGGGCCTCGATGCGGATGTGCTGGTTGCGCACGAAGGCCGAGCAGGCGCCCACCATGGTGACCACGATCATCAGGAAGATCGATACTTCCTCGGTCCAGGCGAACGAGCGGCTGCTGAAGTAGCGCACCAGCACGTTGGCGAAGGTGATCAGGGCCAGGGCGGCCATCGCGGCCACGGCCAGCACGTCCTCGATGGCCAGCGGCACGGAAACCTTGGGTTCGGGGCGCGCGGGCGCGGCGGTGTCTTGCGCCCGGTCCTGGGCAGGCGGGGGTGGGGGCATGGGCGGGTACGGCGTCTGTCTCGGTGCTTCTTGTCGGCTTTATGGCGCGCGGGCGGGCGATGCGCCCGGCGTGCCAGCATGCTAACGCCGGGCACCGTCCGCGCGCCCCCGTGTTTTCCCGCAGGCAGGCTAAAATCACTGGTTTCTCCTTCCCCTGCCTGCGCGCGCCCATCGTGTCCGTCTCCATCCTGCATCTTCCCGGTTCTTCCGTCCTGTCGCCTTTTCGCCGCGCGCGCCTGCTGGCCAGCCTGCAAGGGGCCGGCCTGCCCGTGGCCGACATCGCCGCGCGCCACGAGCATTTCGTCTGGACCGACGGCGAGCTGGCGCCGGCCGAGCGCGAGCGGCTGCAAGGCCTGCTGGACTACGGCACGCCCTACCAGGCGCACGAGCGCGAGGACCAGGCCCTGGTGCTGCGGGTGATCCCGCGCCTGGGCACGATCTCGCCGTGGGCCAGCAAGGCCACGGACATCGCGCGCAATTGCGGGCTGGCGCGGGTGCGGCGCATCGAGCGCGGCGTGCGCTACGTGCTCATCGCGCAGCGCGGGCTGCTGGGCGGGGCCAAGCCGCTGGACGCCCAGCAGCTGGCCCGCGCGGCCGGCCTGCTGCACGATCGCATGACCGAGACCGTGGTGGACGCGGCCTTCGACGGCCGCGCCCTGTTCGAGCCGCTGGCCGGCAAGCCCATGCGCACCGTCGACGTGCAGGCGCAGGGCCGCCAGGCGCTGGTGCAGGCCAACCTGAGCCTGGGCCTTGCGCTGTCCGAGGACGAGATCGACTACCTGGCCCAGGCCTTCGGCGAGCTGGGCCGCGATCCCACCGACGTCGAGCTGATGATGTTCGCCCAGGCCAACAGCGAACACTGCCGGCACAAGATCTTCAACGCCCAGTGGGTGATCGACGGCCAGGACCAGCCGCACACCCTGTTCGGCATGATCCGCCAGACCCACGCGGCCCAGCCCGCCGGCACGGTGGTGGCCTATTCCGACAACGCCGCCATCATGGAGGGCGGCCCGGCCCAGCGCTTCTACGCGCAGCCGCCGCAGGCCGGCCAGGCGCCGCGCTATGGCCGGCGCGAGGCCACCGTGCACACCTTGATGAAGGTCGAGACGCACAACCACCCGACCGCCATCGCGCCGTTTCCGGGCGCCTCCACGGGGGCCGGCGGCGAGATCCGCGACGAGGGCGCCACCGGCCGCGGCTCCAAGCCCAAGGCCGGCCTGACGGGCTTTACCGTCTCGCACCTGCGCCTGCCCGGCGACGTGCAACCCTGGGAGGCCGACCACCACGGCCTGCCCGAGCGCATCGCCACGCCGCTGTCCATCATGATCGACGGCCCGCTGGGCGGGGCCGCCTTCAACAACGAGTTCGGCCGACCCAACCTGCTGGGCTATTTCCGCACCTTCGAGCAGACCGCGGGCGGCACCCGCTGGGGCTATCACAAGCCCATCATGATCGCCGGCGGCCTGGGCAGCATCGATGCGGGCCTGACCCACAAGAAGCGCATTCCGCCCGGCGCCTTGCTGATCCAGCTGGGCGGGCCGGGCCTGCGCATCGGCATGGGCGGGGGCGCGGCCTCGAGCATGGGCGTGGGCAGCAACACCGCCGAGCTGGATTTTGATTCGGTGCAGCGCGGCAACCCCGAGATCGAGCGGCGCGCGCAAGAGGTCATCGACCGCTGCTGGCAGCAGGGCGAGGACAATCCCATCCTGGCCATCCACGACGTGGGCGCGGGCGGCTTGTCCAACGCCTTCCCCGAGCTGGTCAACGATGCCGAGCGCGGCGCGGTCTTCGACCTCAAGCGCGTGCCGCTGGAAGAGTCGGGCCTGTCGCCGGCCGAGATCTGGAGCAACGAGTCGCAAGAGCGCTACGTGCTGGCCATCGCGCCCCAGGACCTGGCCCGCTTTCATGCGCTGGCCGCGCGCGAGCGCTGTCCCTACGCCGTGGTGGGCATCGCCACCGAGGCGCGCCAGCTGCGCGTGCTCAACGGCGCGGCCGGCGCCGACGCCAAGCTTTTTGCCGCGGTCGATGCCGAACTGGCCCGCCTGGGCGCCACGCCGGCCGGGCAGCCGCCCGGCGCCCAGGGCGGCGCGCCCGGCCATCCGGTCGACGTGCCCATGAACGTCATCCTGGGCAAGGCCCCGCGCATGACGCGCGACGTCAGCCGCGCCCCGGGCGCGGGCGCGCCCCTGGACCTGACCGTCATTTCGCTGGACGAGGCGGCCCGGCGGGTGCTGCGCCATCCCACCGTGGCCAACAAGACCTTCCTGATCACCATCGGCGACCGCACCGTGGGCGGGCTGTGCAGCCGCGACCAGATGGTCGGCCCCTGGCAGGTGCCGGTGGCCGATTGCGCCGTGACGCTGGCCGACTACGACGGCTTCAGGGGCGAGGCCATGGCCATGGGCGAGCGCACGCCGCTGGCGGTGCTCGATGCGCCGGCCTCGGGCCGCATGGCGCTGGCCGAGGCGCTGACCAACCTGGCGGCCGCCGACGTGGCGCGCATCGAGGACATCAAGCTGTCGGCCAACTGGATGGCCGCCTGCGGCGTCAGCGGACAGGACGCGGCGCTGTACGACACCGTGTCGGCCGTCAGCCAGCTGTGCCAGCAGGTCGGCCTGTCCATCCCGGTGGGCAAGGATTCGCTGTCGATGCGCACCTCCTGGCAGCAGCAGGGCGAGCAGCGCCAGGTGATCGCGCCGGTCTCGCTGGTCGTCACCGCCTTCGCGCCGGTGGCCGACGCGCGCGCCAGCCTGACGCCGCAGCTGCGCACCGACCAGGGCGAGACCGTGCTCATCCTGATCGACCTGGGCCGCGGCCGCCACCGCATGGGCGGCTCGATCCTGGCGCAGGCCTTCAACCAGGTCGGCCAGACGGTGCCCGACATCGACGCACCCGACGAATTGCGCGCCTTTTTCGTCACCATCCGCGCGCTGGCCGAGCAGGGCGTCATCCTGGCCTACCACGACCGTTCGGACGGCGGGCTGTATGCCACCGTTTGCGAAATGGCCTTTGCCGGCCACACCGGCGTGTCGGTCAACCTGGACATGCTGACCTTCGATGCGCAAAGCGCCGATTGGGGCGACTACAAGATCCGCCCCGAGCAGGTGGCGGTGCAGCGGGCCGAGGCCACGCTGCGCGCCTTGTTCTGCGAAGAGGCCGGCGCGGTCATCCAGGTGCCGGCGGCCGAGCGCGACGCGGTCATGCAGGTGCTGCGCGCCGCCGGCCTGTCGGCGCACTCGCACGTCATCGGCGGCCTGAACGAGCGCGACGAGATCGAGTTCTACCGCGACGGCCACAAGATCTGGGGCCAGCCGCGCGCCGAGCTGGGCCGCATCTGGAGCCAGGTCAGCCACGGCATCATGGCCGCGCGCGACAACCCCGACTGCGCCCAGGCCGAACTGGACGTCTGGAACGACCGCGACGACCCGGGCCTGAGCCCGCGCGTGCCCTTCGATCCGCAAGAGGACATCGCCGCGCCCTACATCGCCAGCGGCGCGCGCCCGCGCGTGGCCATCCTGCGCGAGCAGGGCTGCAACAGCCAGGTCGAGATGGCCTGGGCCTTCGACACCGCCGGCTTCGAGGCCTGGGACGTGCACATGACCGACCTGCTGGCCGGCCGCGTCGACCTGGCCGACGTGCAGGGCCTGGTGGCCGTGGGCGGATTCAGCTATGGCGACGTGCTGGGCGCGGGCGAGGGCTGGGCGCGCACCATCCGCTTCAACGAGCGGCTGGCCGAGCAGTTCGCGGCGTATTTCGCGCGGCGCGACACCTTCGCCCTGGGCGTATGCAACGGCTGCCAGATGATGGCCGCGCTGGCGCCCATGATTCCCGGCGCCGAGCACTGGCCGCGTTTCACGCACAACCAGTCGGCCAAGTACGAGGCGCGCCTGTCCATGGTCGAGATCGCCCAGTCGCCCTCGCTGTTCTTTGACGGCATGCAGGGCGCCCACATCCCCGTGGCCGTGGCCCATGGCGAGGGCTATGCCGATTTCTCGCAGCAGGGCGATCCCGGGCGCGTGCTGGCCGCGGCCCGCTATGTCGATAACCGGGGCGCGGCCACCGAGGCCTATCCCTACAACCCCAACGGCAGCCCGGGCGGACTGACCGCGGTCACCACCGCCGACGGCCGCTTCACGGTGATGATGCCGCACCCCGAGCGGGTCACGCGCAACGTGATGATGTCCTGGGCGCCGGCCCGCTGGGGCCAGGCCGACAGCGGCGGCCCCTATTCGCCGTGGATGCGCATGTTCCGCAATGCGCGGGTGTGGCTGAAATAGCAGGGTAGCCCGCCCCAGGCGCCCACGCGCCGTAACGGTGCGGGCATGCCCGTCATCATGCACCGCTGGCGTGCGCAATGCGCGCCAGCTTTGTTTTTTCCCCTTGTGCCGCGTTGGCATGCAAATTGCTTGGCTTTTATGCAAGTGACTTGCATGCATTGCATGTCGCTTGTGCTGCCGGCGCCGCCGGTACGCCATCCATCGCACAAGGGGAAACATCATGAGCTTGTCTCGTCGCGTCGCAGGCGTGCTGGCCGCGCTGCTGGCGGCATTGCTGCCGGCCGTGCCGGCCCAGGCCGCCGACCTGCTGGAATCGATCAAGAGCAAGAAGGAAATCGTCGTCGGAACCGAGGCGCAGTTCGCGCCCTTCGAGTTCGTGCAGGACGGCAAGATCGTGGGCTATGGCCCGGACCTGATGAACCTGATCCTGCAGGACTTGCCCGGCGTGAGGGTCAGGCAGATGGATGTGCCCTTCCAGGGGATCCTGCCGGGCCTTGCCACGCGGCGTTTCGATTTTGTCGTCACCTCGGTGACCATGACCAAGGATCGCGCCGCCAAGTTCGCCTTCACGCTGCCCATCGCCGACGCCACCACCGCGCTGGTCAAGCGCCAGGGCGATGACACGATCCAGGCCGCGCCGGACATCGCCGGCAAGACGGTGGGCTCGCAGGCCGGGTCGGCCCAGCTCAAGGCGCTGCAGGAGTATGCGGCCAAGCTCAAGGCGCAGGGCAAGCCGGCGGTCAACATCCGCGAGTACGTCAGTTTCGACGAAGCCTATGCCGACCTGGGCGCCGGCCGCGTGCAGGCCGTGGCGCAGTCCCTGGCCAACCTGGCCACGCTGGTCAAGTCGCGTGGCGACGTCTACGCGGTGATCGACACGCCCATCGGCCCGAAAACCTATTTCGGCTGGGTGGGCAGGCAGGACGCCGATAGCGCCTCGCTGGTGAAGTTCTTCAGCGACGGCATCGCCAAGGCCAGCCGCGACGGCACACTGCAGGCGCTGCAGAAAAAGTGGTTCGGCTTCACCATGGACGTGCCCGTGGACGCCGTGCCCGAGCCCCAGATCTGAGCCCCGGGCCGGAGCGAACGCGACATGAACGCCGCCACGCTTGCCGAAAGGCTGTCCGCCTACCTGCCAGTGCTGCTGCACGGCGCGGGCATGACGCTGCTGGTCTCGGCGGCCGCCATCCTCATCGGGTTCGCGCTGGGCGCGGCCCTGCTGGGCTTGTCGCTGTCCGGCGCCGGGCGCGGGCTGGCGCGCGCGGCGGTGGCGGCCTACGTCAGCTTTTTCCGCGGCACGCCGCTGCTGGTGCAACTGCTGATGGCGTTCTACCTGCCCAGCGCCTTTGGCTTGGACCTGCCGCCGCTGCTGGTGGCCATCGCGGTGATGGGCCTGAACTCGGCGGCGTTCCAGTGCGAGATCCTGCGGGCCGGCCTGGCCGCGGTGCCGGCCGGACAGATCGAGGCGGCGCTGAGCTTCGGCATTGCCCCGCGCCGCGTGTTCCGCCATGTGCAGTTGCCGCAAATGGCGCGCGCGGTATGGCCGGCCGTGATATCGGAGGCCATCGACGTGGTCAAGAATTCGGCCATCGTCTCGGTGATCGCGGTGGCGGAGCTGGCGCGCGGCGCCCGCCAGATCGCGGCCGCCAACTTCCGCGCCCTGGAGGTCTACCTGGCCGCGGGCTTGACCTACCTGGTGCTGACCGGCGCGATCTTCCTGCTGGGCGCCTGGCTCGGCCGGCGCCTGTGGGGCGGGCCGCGCGCGGCCTCGCGCATGCTGCCGCACGAAGCGGGAGGCCGGCCATGATGGACCTTGCACTGCTGGTCGATTTCCTGCCGCTGTTCGGCCAGGCGGCGCTGCGCACCGCGGGGCTGGTGGCGGTCGGCCTGGCCGGGGGGCTGCTGATCGGCTTTGCCATGAACCTGGCCCGCGAAACCGGCTGGCTGCCGCTGCGGGCGCTGTACTGGGGCTATACCGCCATCTGGCGCGGCACGCCCTTCCTGATCCACCTGTTCATCGTGTATTTCGGGCTGCCGGGCGTCGGCGTGCGGCTCGATCCTTTCGCGGCGGCGGCCTGCACGCTGGCGGTCTATGGCGGCGCCTACTTCGCCGAGATATTCCGCGCCTGCTGGCAGGCCGTGCCGCGCGGACAGATCGAGGCGGCGCAGGTCATGGGCCTGAGCCGGCGGCAGGTCTTCCTGCACATCGAATGCCCCCAGGCGCTGCGCGCGAGCGTGCCGCTGGTCGTGAACCAGACCGTGCTGTTGATGAAGGAGTCCGCGCTGGCCTCGGTCATCACCTATCCCGAACTGACCTTGACCGCCGGCAGGATCGTGTCCGAGCAGTTCGTCTACCTGGAGCCGTATCTGCTGCTTGCGCTGAGCTACTGGCTGATGGCGGTGGCCATCGGCGCGCTGGGCGAGCGGCTGCGCAAGCGCGTGGCGCTTGCTGGAGGAAAGCTATGAATCGAGGCAATGCCGTGCCCATGGTTTCGCTGCGCGGCGTGGGCAAGTCCTTCGATGGCCATCGCGTGCTGGCCGGGGTGGACCTGGACGTGCATGCCGGCGAAGTGGTCTCGCTGATCGGCCCTTCGGGCTCGGGCAAGACCACGCTGCTGCGCTGCATGAACTTCCTGGAGGCCTATGACGAAGGCGAGGTGCGCATCCGCGGCGCGCTGCTGGGCTATCGGCTGGCGCAAGGCCGGCGCGAGCGCGAAAGCGAGCGCATCATCGCCGAGGTGCGCGCGCCGGTTGCCATGGTCTTCCAGCAGTTCAACCTGTGGCCGCACATGACGGTGCTGGCCAACGTGATGGCGCCGCTCACGCTGGCCAAGCGCATGCACGAGGCGCGCGCCCGCGAGCTGGCCGGCCAGGCGCTGGCGCGCGTGGGCATGTCCGGCAAGGCCGATGCGCTGCCCGGCCAGCTCAGCGGCGGACAGCAGCAGCGCGTGGGCATCGCGCGCGCGCTGGCCGTGCATCCGGAAGTGATGCTGCTGGACGAGCCGACTTCGGCGCTCGATCCCGAACTGGTCGACGAGGTGCTGGAAGTCATCAAGTCCCTGTCGCGCGACGGCATGACCATGGTGATGGTTACGCACGAGATGAGTTTCGCCGCCGACGTTTCGGACCGCATCGTTTTCATGGAAAAAGGCCGCATCGTGGCGCTGGGCCCGCCCGATGACATGGTGCGCCGGCCCACCCATCCGAGGCTGCAGGCCTTCCTGCAGCCGTGGATCCGCCGCAGCCTCGCCCCGGCGCCCGGCGGCGCCGGCCTGCCTGCCCGTTCTTCGCAACCCTGATCGCCAGCACAAAGGAGCTGTCATGCAAGAGTCCCTGTCGTCCCCCGCCGGCTTGCCGGACAACGGCGAGCCGGTCGGCGTCAACGCCACCGTCCATGAACCGATTTCCGCCGACGGCGTGCCCGAGCTGGGCCGCCGCTACGAGGTGCCGGCCCGCCAAGGGCGCGCGGTGCGCCTGGCCCGGGGCCAGGTCATTCGCATCATCAACACCCACGGCAGCCAGGTGTGCGACACCTGGGCGTTCAAGGCGGACGACCTGAGCGAGTTCATGTCCATGGAGCACGCGCGCGCCTATATCGACCGCATCATCCCCAAGCCGGGCGATCCGCTGGCCACCAACCGCCGCCGCCCGATCATGACCCTGCTGCAGGACACCTCGCCGGGGGTGCACGATACGCTGATGGCCGCGTGCGACGCGTACCGCTATCGCAACCTGGGGGTGCAGCACTACCACGATAACTGCGCCGACAACATGCGGCTGGCGCTCAAGGCCATCGGCCTGCGTTCGCGCGAGGTGCCCCAGCCGCTGAACCTGTGGATGAACATCCCGGTGGGCGCGGACCATGGCGTGCAATGGCTGGCGCCCGTCTCCAAGGCCGGCGATTACGTCACGCTGCGGGCCGAGATGGATTGCGTGGTGGTCATGTCGGCCTGCCCGCAGGACATCATCCCCATCAACGACAATCGTCCGGTCGAAGTCCATTTCGTCGTCGAGGCCGGCGCCTGAGCCGGCCGCAATGACAAGCCGAGGCAGACCGATGGCCAGACGCCACGACAGCGGACAGCCACCCGAGCCGGCGCATGCGTTGCCGTCGCTGGGCCCGCGCATCAAGCACGCCCGCATGGTGCGCGGCATGACGCTCAAGGCGCTGGCCGACGCGGCCCGGTGCTCGGAAAGCCTGCTCTCGCGCGTGGAGCGAGGCCAGGCCATGCCCTCGCTCGCCACGCTGCACAGGCTGGCCCAATCGCTGGGGACCAACGTGGCCGAACTGGCTGCTGCCCATGCGCCGCCGGTCTCGCCCGTGACCCGGGCCGACCAGCGTCCCGTCCTGGAGTTCAACAGCCACCGCCGCAGCCGGCAGGGCGTCAAGCTCGAGCGGGTGATCGTGCCCATGCGCGGCCAGCTGTTGCAGGCCGACGTGCACGTGCTCGAACCCGGCGCCGAGAGCCTGGAGCAGATCGCCCACGTCGGCGAGGAGGTGGGCTATGTGCTGGAAGGCCAGTTCGAGCTGCGCCTGGGCCAGGACGTGCACCTGCTGCAGGCCGGCGATTCCTTTTACTTCGCCAGCGACACGCCCCACAGCTATCGCAATCCCGGCAATACCGTGACACGGGTCATGTGGGTGAACACGCCGGCCACGTTCTGAGCAGAAAATGCCAAGCACCGACACTTCCCGCCAAAGCCAGCCGCGCTACAGCGGCATTCCCACGTTCATGCGGGTGCCTTGCGCCGCCAGTCCCCAGGAGGTGGACATCGCCATCGCCGGCGTGCCCTTCGACGGCGGCGTCTCGGCCCGTCCCGGCGCGCGCTACGGCCCGCGGGAGATGCGCAACCTGTCCTCCATGACGCGCGCCATCCATCCCGTGACGCGCTTCGATCCCTTTGCCGCATGCCGGGTCGGGGATATCGGCGACGTGCCGTTCTCCAGCGTCTACGAGCTCGAACGCGCGCATGAGGACATCCGCCGCTTCCTGGCGCCGTACTACGCCGCCGGCAAGAAGGTGCTGGCCGCCGGCGGGGACCATTCGATCAGCTTTCCGATCCTGCAGGCGATCGCGCCGCGCCGGCCCCTGGGCATGGTGCATATCGATGCGCATACCGATACCTGGGATGCCTTCAGCGGCTCCAAGTTCAGCCACGGCTCGCCGTTTCGCCGCGCCGTCGAGGCAGGGTTGATCGACCCCCGGCGCTGCATCCAGATCGGTATCCGCGGCGCGCAGAATTCCGACGAAGGCTGGCGCTATTCGCTGGAGCAGGGCATGCGGGTGGTTTTCATGGACGAGTTCGATGCGCTGGGCGCGGCGGCCGTGGCCGCCGAAGCGAGGCGGGTGATAGGCAGCGGGCCGGCCTACCTGACGGTGGACGTGGACGGCCTGGACCCGGCCTATGCCCCCGGCACCGGCACGCCCGAAATCGGCGGGCTGACCACCCGGGAGGCCCTGGCGCTGCTGCGTGGGCTGGACGGGCTGGACCTGGTGGGCGCGGACGTGGTGGAAGTGGCGCCGCCCTATGATCCCAGCGGCAACACTGCGCTGGTGGGCGCCACGCTCATGTACGAATGCCTGTGCCTGCTGGCTCGGGGCGCGGCGGGCCAGCGGCCGGATGCGCAATGCGCTGCGGCGGCGGGCTAGCTGCCGGGCGCTTTAGCCGCCGGCCCGGGGCGGCGCGCACGATTCCCGGATCACCAGCTCGGTCGGGATCTCGACCCGGGCCTGCAGCGGCGCCTGCGCCTGGTCGAGCCGGCGCAGCAGCAGCAAGGCGGCTTCGCGGCCCAGCGCATAGCCGTCGTAGCGGATCACGCTGACGGCCGGGGTTACCAGCTGGGCCAGCGGGCTGTCGTTCGAGGCGATCAGCGAGATGTCGCGCGGCACCGACAGGCCCTTGATGCGCAGGGCCTGCAGCACGCCTTGCAGCAGGTGCATGCCGGCGGCCACGATGGCCGTGGGCGGGGCGGGCAGCTCCAGCAGCAGCTGCACTTCGCGAAAGGCGTAGTCCGAGGCAAAGCTGTCCAGCCGCAGCAAGGCCGGGTCCAGCGGCAGGCCGGCGCGCTCGTGCGCCTGCGCAAGGCCCGCCAGGCGGTCGCGGCCCACCCGGTTGTTGCGCCCGCCGCTGACCAGCGCGATGCGGCGATGGCCCAGCCCGACCAGGTATTCGGTGGCCTGGCGCGTGCCGTTCAGGTGGTCGGCGCCGACCGCGCCCAGGGCCACGCTCATCTCGCGTTCGAGCAGCACCACCGGAAAGCCGGCCTGCTGCACGGCGCGCACCACGTCCGGATCGTCCTCGCGCTCGACCGCGAACAGCAGGCCGTCGGCCCGGCGCCGGCGAAACAGGTCCAGCAAGGCCAGCTCGCGCTCGTGGCGCCCGTCGCTGCTGGCGGTCACCAGCAGGTAGCCGTGCTCGCTGAGCACGTCTTCGGCGCCCTTGATCATGGAGGCGTACAGCGGGTTGCGCACGTCAGAAAAGATGAAGCCGACCATGCGGCTGGCCACCCCGCGCATGGCGCGGGCCGCCACGCTGGGCGTCCAGCCCAGCAGGGCGATGGCGCGCTCGACGCGCGCGCGCACCTGCGGCTTGACGGTGGGCGCGCCGTTGA
Source organism: Orrella sp. JC864 (assembly GCF_037026685.1). Lineage (NCBI taxonomy): Bacteria > Pseudomonadati > Pseudomonadota > Betaproteobacteria > Burkholderiales > Alcaligenaceae > Orrella > Orrella sp. JC864. The sequence continues at coordinate 230,893 of NZ_JBANET010000002.1, forward strand.
CCACGCGCGAGACGGTGCCGATGGCCACGCCGGCCTCGCGCGCGACGTCGTGCACGGTAATGCGCTTGGCAGGGCGCGGGGCGGAATCGGGAGCGTTCAAGACGGATGAGGGGCGGATGGGGGCGGGCGCATAAGCCGTCATTCTAGAGGCGTTAGAGGCGTGCCGGCCATCGTGCCCACCGGCTAGGGACGGCGCCGGCAGGCCCGGGCCAAGCCGCCCGCCGGCGCCGGGCGTCAATAGGCCAGTTCGAACAGCTGCCTGAAATCGGCCGTGCTGGTGTGGCGCGGGTTCCAGCGGTTGTAGCCGGCCTGGCTGCATAGCTGGGCCATTTCGTCGAAGCGGGCGGGATCGGCCCCCACCTCGCGCAGCCGCGCCGGGATGCCCAGGTCTCGGCACAGCGTCTCGATGGCATCGACCGCGGCCTGGGCCGCATCGCGCTCGGGCAGGCCGCGCACCGGACGGTCCATGGCCTCGGCCACGCGGGCGAACTTGGCCGGGTTGGCAGGCAGGTTAAAGCGCGCCACGTGCGGCAGGCATACCGCGTTGGACAGGCCGTGCGACAGGTGGAAATACGCGCCCACGAAACGCGCCATGCAGTGCACGTTGCCCAGGCCGGTCTGGCCGAAGGTGATACCGGCCAGCGCCGAGCCGCACAGCATGTTCAGGCCGGCCTGCAGGTTTTCGCGGTTGGCCACGAACTGGCGGATGTTGCCCGAGAGCAGCGCCAGCGCCTGCAGGTTCAGCGCGTCGGTCAGGATGTTGGCCTGGCGCGACACGTAGGACTCGAAGGCGTGCACGAAGGCGTCCATGCCCGAGTGCGCGGCCACGTGGGCCGGCACCGTGCGCAGCGCCAGCGGGTCCAGGATGGCCACGGCCGCCGGGTTCAGCGCGGCATGTCGGATGGACATCTTCAGCTGCCTGTCGGTGTCCGTGATCACGCAGGAGCCCGACACTTCCGAGCCGGTGCCCGCCGTGGTGGGCACGGCGATCAGCGGCAAGGGCGGCGTCTTGAACTTCTCTATCCCTTCGTAATCGTGGATGCGTCCGCCGTTGGTGGCCAGGATGCCCACCGCCTTGGCCACGTCCATGGTGCTGCCCCCGCCGATGGCCAGCAGCAGCGTGGCGCCGTGCGCCTGGCAGGCCTCGAAGGCCTTGGCCACGGTGTGCGCGCTGGGGTCGGGCTCGATCTCGGAGAAGCTGGCGTGGGCCACGCCGGCCTCATCCAGCAGCTTGCAGACATCGGCATGGAAGGCGGTCTCGCGCAAGGCCGCGTCGATGGCGATGAACAGGCGCTTGCAGTCGTACTGGCGCACCAGCTCGCCGAGCTTGCGATAGGCGCCGGCGCCCATGTACAGCCGGGTGGGGCAGAGAAAGGAAGTGATGTCCGAGGGGTTCATGCGAAGTCCGGTACGTGGCGGTTCAGTTTTCGGTCCATTGCCCGGCCAGCTCGGCCCAGCGGCGGGTTTCCTGCTCGACGAAGGCCTGGAACTCGTCGGTGGGCATGCCGCCGGGCTCGGCGGCCATGCCTTCGAGCGCGCGCTGCATGGCCGGATCCTGCAGACCGTCGACCACGGCCTGGCGGATGCGGGCCACGATGTCCTCGGGCAGGCCCTTGGGCGCGGCCAGGCTGTACCAGGTGGTCATCTGGTAGCCCGGCACGCCGGATTCGTCCAGCGTCGGCACGTCCGGCAGGAACTTGGTGCGTTCCAGGCCGGTTACCGCCAGCGGCTTGACGCCGCCGCCGGCGATCTGGGTGGCGGCCGAGGCGGCCGAGTCCACGGCAAAGGTCAGGCGCCCGGCGATCAGGTCCGTCATCATGGGCGCGGCGCCCTTGAAGGGCACGTGCACGGCTTGCAGGCCGGTTTCCTTCTTGAGCAGTTCGGCCGACAGGTGCTGGGTGGTGCCGATGCCGGCCGAGCCGTAGTCGATCCGGCCGGGGTTGGCCTTGGCATATTCCAGCAGGCCCTTGACGTCGTCCACGGGCAGCGTCTTGGGCACGACCAGCACGTTGGGCACGTTGGCCACCGTGGTGATCTGCGTCATGTCGCGCACGAAGTCATACGGCAGGTTCTTGTACAGCACGGCCGCGGCCGTGTGGCCCACGTTGGCCAGCAGCAGGGTGTAGCCGTCGGGCTTGGCGCGCGCCACGATGCCCGCGCCCAGCGTGCCGCCGGCGCCGGGCTTGTTCTCGACCACCACGGTCTGGCCCAGCTGCTTTTGCAGCTGCAGCGCCACGGCGCGCGCCACGATGTCGGTGGTGCCGCCCGGGGTGAAGGGCGCAACCAGCGTGATGGGCCGCTCGGGCCAGGATTGCGCCGCGGCGGGCGCGGCAAGGGTACAGGCGATGGTGGCCGCGGCCGCCAGGCCGCGCAGCAGTCCCAGTCTGGACATGGTGTCTCTCTCCGGTGGGGAAATGGAAAAAATAGGCGCGGCCGGCTCGCGCCCCGCCGGGGGCGCACGGCCTCGCGCAAGGGAAAGGTCAGGGATTGAAGATCAGCAGGCGTTCCTCGGTCATCTCGCGGATCGCGTAGGCCGGGCCTTCCTTGCCGAAGCCGCTGTCCTTGACGCCGCCAAAGGGCATGACGTCGGAGCGGGCGCTGGAGGTTTCGTTGATTTGCACGGTGCCGAAGCGCAGGGTGCGCGCGGCCTTGAGCGCGCGGTCGATGTCCTGCGTGAACACGCCGGCCGACAGGCCGAAGGGCGTGTCGTTGGCCCCGGCCAGCGCGGCGTCGAAGTCGTCGAAGGGCTTGATCGCCAGCAAGGGCGCGAAGGCTTCCTGGCACCAGACCTTGCCGTCCTGCGGCACGTCGGCCAGCACGGCGGGCGTGACCACCGAGCCGGTGCGCTGCCCGCCGCACAGCAGGCGCGCGCCGCCCTGCACGGCCTGCTGCAGCCATTGCTCGGCGCGCCGGGCCGCCTCTTCGCTGATGAGCGGACCCACGCGGGTGGCCGGGTCGCGCGGATCGCCCGCGCGCAAGGTGCCGGCGTATTCGACCAGGCGCCGGGTGACTTCCTCGGCGATGGGGCGTTCGACATACAGGCGCTGCACCGAGGTGCAGACCTGCCCGGCCTTGCGCAGGGCCGCGTTGGCGATGCGAGGGATGGCGCGCTCCAGGTCGGCGTCCGCGCACACCAGCGTGCTGGCGATGCTGCCCAGCTCCATCTGCGTGCGGCGCAGCCCGGCCGCCTGCTGGATGATCCGTCCCACCCGGGTGCTGCCGGTGAAGGTATAGAAGGCGATGTCCTGTTCTTCCAGCAGCCAGGCGCCCACCGAGTCGCCTTCGCCCTGCACGATGGCCAGGAACTCGGCCGGCATGCCGGCCTCGAGCAGCACCTCGCCCAGCAAGGCCGAGGTCAGGGGCGTGAAGGCCGAAGGCTTGAGCACGACCGCATTGCCGCCGGCATAGGCCGGGGCCACCTTGTGCAGCACCGTATTCAGCGGCGAATTGAAGGGCGTGATGGCACAGACCACCCCCACCGGAAAGCGCTGGGTCAGGCCCATGCGGCGATGCGCGCCCGGGCTGGCGCCGAAGGGCACCACTTCGCCGACCAGGCGCACGGCCTCGTCGGCCGACAGTTCCAGCGTGACCATGGCGCGGTCGATCTCGCCGTTGGCGTCGGCCAGCGTGAAGCCGGCCTCGGCCACCATCACGTCCACGAAACGCTGGCGATGCGTCTGCAGCACCAGGGCGGCGCGGCGCAGCTGCCGGGCCCGGTCGTGCGGAGGCGGGGCGCCGGCGTCGGCCGCCTTTTTCGCCGTGCGCACGGCCAGCGCAACCTGGTCGCGGCTGGCCTCGGTCACGTGGGCGATGGGGCGCCCGCTGTACTTGTCCAGCACGGCGAAGGGCCGCGCGCCCTCCACCCAGAGGCCGGCGATCAGGTTGCCGGTGGGCGGCAGGCCAGGGATGCTAAGCAGATCGGTCATGAAGGACGATATCCTATGTCTTGAGCGAGATCGGTGAAACGTTGTCTTAATGAGCGGGAGCGCAATAACAAGCCACGGCCATGATTATCATGGTTGTTATGGCGGGAGGAAGCTGTCTCCGCGGCCGTGTTCGGCCTCAATTAATGAAACGTTATTTTCGGTATTATCAGCCCGGCTCCAGCTGGATGGAAGCCGGTTTTGCTGAAGAGGTGTTCACCGATGCTTAACGCGCCGGGCGCGGCAGGCCCGCGCGGGGAATGCCGCGGAGCCGGCCAGGCGGTGCGCCGGCGTCGCCGCCTTGAGGGGCTAGGGCTTGAGCACGACCTTGATGCAGCCGTCGCGCTTGTCGCGGAAGGTCTCGTACATGGCCGGGCCCTGGTCCAGGCCCACCGTATGGGTCACGACGAAAGACGTGTCGATCTGGCCGTCCTGGATCCGGCGCAGCAGGTCGTCGGTCCAGCGCTTGACGTGGGTCTGCCCCATGCGCCAGGTCAGGCCCTTGTTCATGGCCGCCCCGAAGGGGATCTTGTCGATCAGGCCGCCGTACACGCCAGGAATGGACAGGATGCCGGCGGGCCGGCACACGTAGATCATCTCGCGCAGCACGTGCGGGCGGTCGGTTTCCAGCATGACGGCCTGCTTGACCCGGTCGTAGATCGCATCGAAGGAACGCGTGGCATGCGATTCCATGCCCACCGCGTCGATGCACTTTTCGGGCCCTTTGCCGCCGGTCAGCTCGCCCAGCCGTTCCAGCACGCTTTCCTCCTCGAAGTTGATGGGGATGGCGCCGCCCTGGGCGGCCATCGCCAGGCGCTCGGGCACGCGGTCGATGACCACGACCTGGCGCGCGCCCAGCAGCACCGCGCTGCGCACGGCCATCTGGCCCACGGGGCCGGCCCCCCAGATGGCGACCGTGTCGGTGGGCTCGATCTCGCATTGCACGGCGGCCTGCCAGCCGGTGGGCAGGATATCGCCCAGGAACAGCACCTGCTCGTCGGTCAGGCCGTCGGGCACTTTCACGTGGGTCTGGTCGGCAAAGGGCACGCGCACGTATTCGGCTTGCCCGCCCGGGTAGCCGCCGGTCAGGTGGGTGTAGCCGAACAGGCCGGCGGTGGTGTGGCCGAACATCTTGTCGGCCTTGTCCTTGTTGCGGTTGGTCCGCTCGCACACCGAGAAATTGCCCCGGCGGCACTGGTCGCATTCGCCGCAGGTGATGGTAAAGGGCACCACCACGCGGTCGCCGACCTTCAGCGCGCGGTTTTCCTTGCCCGTCTCGACCACCTCGCCCATGAACTCGTGGCCCATGATGTCGCCGTGCTTCATGCCCGGCATGAAGCCGTCGAACAGGTGCAGGTCCGAGCCGCAGATGGCGCAGGAAGATACCTTGACGATCGCGTCGCGTGGATGCTCGATCACCGGATCGGGAACGGTGTCATAGCGCAGGTCCTTCTTGCCGTGCCAGCACAGGGCTTTCATGGGGCGTCTCCGTCGATGCGCGCCGCCGGCGGCGGCGCCGGTAGGTGGAGCATCCATCGTAGCGGCGCGGCCCGCGCCGCCCATGTTCGAACGCTACAAACCGCAACGTCCGATCAGCGCCGCAGGCGCCGGCGGGGCGCGCCGCGCGCCGCGGCCAGGGCGGGCCGGCAGCATGCGCGGCTGCGCGGGGAAACGGACTTTTACGCCGCGCCGGCAAGGCGCCGCCCGGTCCGCGCGCCGGGCAGGGGGGCGTATAGGGGATTGCCCTAGCATACTTACGGCACAAGCGTATAATCTTGCTTTGCGCCCGGAGTTTCCCATGCGTCTCATCAAAAAAGCGCTCACCTTCGACGACGTGTTGTTGGTGCCTGCGTATTCCGACGTGCTGCCGCGCAACACGTCCCTGGCCACCCGCCTGACCCGCAACATCCAACTGAACATCCCGCTCGTGTCCGCCGCCATGGACACCGTGACCGAGGCGCGCCTGGCCATCGCCATGGCGCAAGAGGGCGGGATCGGCATCATCCACAAGAACCTGTCGGCCGACCAGCAGGCCGCCGAGGTCTCGCGCGTCAAGCGCCACGAGTTCGGCATCGTGATCGACCCGGTCACCGTCACCCCCGACATGAAGGTGCGCGACGCCATCGCGCTGCAGCGCAAGCACGGCATCTCGGGCCTGCCGGTGGTGCAGGACGGCAAGCTGGCCGGCATCGTCACCAACCGCGACCTGCGCTTCGAAACCCGCCTGGACGTGCCGCTGCGCGACGTCATGACCCCGCGCGATCGCCTGATCACCATGGACGAGAGCGGCACGCTGGACCAGGCGCAGGAGCTCATGCACAAGCACCGCCTGGAGCGCGTGCTGATCGTGAACGACGCCTTCGAGCTGCGCGGCCTGGCCACGGTCAAGGACATCGTCAAGAACACCGAGCATCCCAACGCCTGCAAGGACGCGCACGGCCAGCTGCGCGTGGGCGCGGCGGTGGGCGTGGGCGAGGGCACCGAAGAGCGCGTGGCCAAGCTGGTGGCCGCCGGGGTGGACGTGATCGTGGTCGACACCGCCCACGGCCATTCCTCGGGCGTGCTCGAGCGCGTGCGCTGGGTCAAGCAGAACTATCCCAAGGTCGATGTCATCGGCGGCAACATCGCCACGGCCGCCGCCGCCCGCGCGCTGGTCGAGGCCGGCGCCGACGGCGTCAAGGTCGGCATCGGCCCGGGCTCCATCTGCACCACCCGCGTGGTGGCCGGCGTGGGCGTGCCGCAGATCACCGCCATCTCCGACGTGGCCCAGGCGCTGGAAGGCACCGGCGTGCCGCTGATCGCCGACGGCGGCATCCGCTACTCGGGCGACGTGGCCAAGGCCCTGTCGGCCGGCGCCTCGGCCGTCATGATGGGCGGCATGTTCGCCGGCACCGAAGAGGCGCCCGGCGAGGTCGTGCTGTACCAGGGCCGCTCGTACAAGTCGTATCGCGGCATGGGCAGCCTGGGCGCCATGACCGACGGCTCGGCCGACCGCTACTTCCAGGATCCGTCCAACAACGCCGACAAGCTGGTGCCCGAAGGCATCGAAGGCCGCGTGCCCTACAAGGGCAGCGTCCTGGCCATCATCTTCCAGCTGGTGGGCGGCGTGCGCGCCTCCATGGGCTATTGCGGCTGCGCCAACATCGAAGAGATGCGCACCAAGTCCGAGTTCGTCGAGATCACCTCGGCGGGGTTCCGCGAATCGCACGTGCACGACGTGCAGATCACCAAGGAAGCGCCCAACTACCGCGCCGACTGACGCCGCCGTCGCAGGCAGCGGCGCCGCCGGCCCCGCGCCGCGCCTGCAGTATCCCGCACCGGACGAAGCGATTCGCCGGTGCGCTTTCATATCCTCCGACAGAGTTCCTCATGCACCAGCGCATCCTCATCCTCGATTACGGTTCCCAAGTCACCCAACTGATCGCGCGGCGCGTGCGCGAGGCCGGCGTCTACTGCGAGATCCATCCGGGCGACGTGAGCCCGGAATTCGTCGCCGGGCAGGTCGGGCAGGGCGCCAAGGGCATCATCCTGTCCGGCAGCCATGCCTCGGCCTATGCCGAGGATTCGCTGCGCGTGCCGGCCAACGTGTTCGAGCTGGGCGTGCCGGTGCTGGGCATCTGCTACGGCATGCAGTCGATGGCCCAGCAGCTGGGCGGGCAGGTCAGCTTCTCGGACCACCGCGAATTCGGCTATGCCGAGGTGCGCGCCCACGGCCACACCCGCCTGCTCGAAGGCATCGAGGACTTCCGCACGGCCGAAGGCCACGGCATGCTCAAGGTCTGGATGAGCCACGGCGACAAGGTCACCGCGCTGCCGCCCGGCTTTACGCTCATGGCCTCCACGCCCTCGTGCCCCATCGCCGGCATGGCCGACGAGACGCGCGGGTTCTATGGCGTGCAGTTCCATCCCGAGGTCACCCACACGCTGCAGGGCCAGGCGCTGCTCTCGCGCTTCGTGCACGAGATCTGCGGCTGCACCGGCGACTGGAACATGCCCGACTACGTCGAGGAAGCCGTGGCCCGCATCCGCGAGCAGGTCGGCCAGGAAGAGGTCATCCTGGGCCTGTCGGGCGGGGTGGACTCCTCGGTGGCCGCGGCCCTGATCCACAAGGCCATCGGCGACCAGCTGACCTGCGTGTTTGTGGACCACGGCCTGCTGCGCCTGAACGAGGCCGAGCAGGTCATGCAAACCTTCGCCGGCGCCATGGGCATCAAGATCATCCACGTGGACGCCAGCGAGCAGTTCCTGGGCAAGCTGGCCGGCGTCGAGGACCCCGAGGCCAAGCGCAAGATCATCGGCCGCGAGTTCGTCGAGGTGTTCCAGTCCGAGGCCGCCAAGCTCAAGAACGCCAAGTGGCTGGCCCAGGGCACCATCTATCCCGACGTGATCGAGTCGGCCGGCGGCAAGACCGGCAAGGCCGTGTCCATCAAGTCGCACCACAACGTGGGCGGCCTGCCCGATACCTTGAACCTGAAGCTGCTGGAACCTTTGCGCGAACTATTCAAGGACGAGGTGCGCAAGCTGGGCGTGGCCCTGGGCCTGCCCCCGGCCATGGTGTATCGCCATCCCTTCCCGGGCCCGGGCCTGGGCGTGCGGATCCTGGGCGAGGTCAAGCGCGAGTATGCGGACCTGCTGCGGCGCGCGGATGCGATCTTTATCGAGGAGCTGCGCGGCACGATCGATACCGTCAGCCAGCAGACCTGGTACGACCTGACCTCGCAGGCGTTCGCGGTGTTCCTGCCGGTGAAGTCGGTGGGCGTGATGGGCGATGGGCGCACATACGACTACGTGGTGGCGCTGCGGGCGGTGCAGACCAGTGACTTCATGACCGCGGATTGGGCGCAGTTGCCGTATTCGCTGTTGGCGAAGGTGTCGGGGCGGATTATTAATGAAGTGCGGGGGATCAATCGGGTGGTTTATGACGTGAGTAGCAAGCCGCCTGCGACGATTGAGTGGGAGTGAGGGGGGTTATAAGTTATTGATTTAAATGTTGGAATTTAATTTCAATAACTATGTCTTCCACATCATCAATGGTCTTTTTCATGGTACGTGGAGGGTGTACCAAGGGAAAAACGCCGGTACCATGCATTGGGACACAATTCCAACATGGTATCGAGACCCGCCTTAGCATTGACTTCGTTTTTCACGGCGCGCGATGGTTCAATCCATCACTTCTTGCTGTGTCCATTTCGTTCGAACGTCTTGCGCCACGTTATCCATGGTGGGCATGAGTGCAGATCGGGATATATTCTCACGGCGAAGAATCTCTATTAAGTCGGCTAAATGCTCATGTGCCAATCTAAGCTTCCTAAGTACCGTGATGGCCGGGTTGGCCTCAGAAACAAACTCCGCAATGCCAGGCCGTTTACCACCTGATTTCATAAAATAAATGCCAGACCTGCTAATGGTCGTGAACAGCCCAGCCTGAGCAGCTAAGAACGGGTTGTCGCGAGTAGATGGCCTGACGACTGCGATGGTGGGATCAAATCGTGGGGCGCCATTTGGTGCATTGGGGAAGCTGACTCCTTCGATAGAAACTCTCTGTGCATGGCTCTTGTGCAATGCCCAAACGACCAGATGTGCTCCAGCGTTTGCAACCCGCAATGGCTCAACGGCAAAGAATGCGGCGGCCATCGGATCTCGTGTCCAGTCAAGAAGACGCGTAGGTATCCCATGATGCTGTGCGAGAGCCAAGGCAGCCGGCAAATCTGAGAAGCGCAAGAATTCGTCGCCAAATATCGGATTGTGAGGATCCGCCAACCAATCTGGATTGGTAGTTGGATCCGGTCCGAGATTTGTCATCGGTACCGGCATTCCCAGTTCATCACACCTGCTGATGAAGTCCCACACTGGCAAATACTCGGCAGTGGTTTGGATTGTTAGGAGCCTACTAAGCTCGGCATCGCGTGGGCCAAATGCAGCGGAACCGGACCAGTAGTTGGGATGCCAAAACCAGTTGAGATTTTGCGTCGGCTGCACAGCGTCAAAGCGGCGCGTCGCTTCAGTAATACTGTTGTTCAAGATGGTATTCGACGGGCGCCAAGCCGAAGGTAATAACTGCCATTCCTCGTATGCGTGGCCCCGAAAAACCCACGGGCAAGATGCACCTTCCCACCAATGGGAATTGGATGGACGAAGAGCGTCAATAAATTCCTGAGCCGTTGCTGCCACCGCTACTTCGATGCCTCCAGAGGCATTTGTCCAATCAATAGCCAACTCAATTCTCTCCAATTTGACAGGTTTCCCATTCTTCGGCTACGGCAGGCGCCTGATGGGCAGCGTTGAGCTGCGATGTTAGAGAATGGAGCAATAGGTCGCTAAGGCTTTGGTCGTCTGAACCAGTCCTTGCCGAAATAGGATCTCTGTATTGACCCAGCAGAACCTGCTCAAGTTAAGCGGCTAATGCAAATGCCTCAGCCGGGGTCTTCATGCCAAGCGCCTGGTGCGGGCGTCGGCCGTTGTAGAAGCGTATCCAATCGCCGATCACGCGGCTGGCGTGTTGGATCGTCTCGAAGCGGTGCCGATGCACGCACTGTTCCTTGAGCGTGCGGATCACCCGTTCGATCATGCCGTTCTGCTGAGGGCAGTGCGGCGTGATGAACTCCTGGCGCAAGCCGTAGCTGCGCGAGGTAAAAACCAAGCCGATCACCAGCGCCAGCGTTGCCCAGCCGTCCCGTCTGGCCCACACGCGACACAGGTCCGTAGACCAACGTTCATTGGGCATCGTCGCTACCGATGGCAGAGCCTGGATGCGGGGCCTGAAGCCTATGGGCCGCTTGCGAACCTGCCAGCCCATCAGTTGGAACACGCGCTGCACGGTGTTCTTGTTGAACCCCAGCAGGTGCGCCACCGTCCGGTACCCGAACGACGGCGATTCCTCGATCATCGCCTTGATCGGCACGGCGAACTTGGGATCAACCTTGGGCGCGGACTTCACCGGCTTGTAGTACACCGTGCGGCGCGGCACGCCGAACCAGCGGCACAGCTTGGCGATCGAGACGGTGATGCCGTCGGCTTGCAGTCCCTGGCGGATCGTCTCGATCACTTCTCGTCCTCGCCCAGCAGGGACTGCAATTTTTTTCTGGCTCGCAGCTCCAGCATCGCTTCGCCATAGGCCTCTTGCAGGTCCTTGAGCTGGCGTTCGTACTGTTCGCGCACGTCCTGCGGATTGGCGCGCAGGGCGTTCTCCATGCCCCGCTTGCCGTCATCGACCCACTGCTCGACTTCCGAGGGCGACAGGTCGTACTGACGGCTCGCCTCGGCCACGGTGGTCTTGCCCTGAATAATGTCCAGCACCAGCGCACTCTTGCGCTTGGCCGTCCAGCGTTTGATGTCTTCTTCCATCTTCGTGCTCAACGTCGTTTCCTCGATTATGACGTGAGCAGGATTTCACTGGGTCAATACAGATCCGGGCGCTGCTCGATGCTGGAAACGTGGTCCTCTGTCGAAACATGGGGAAGCCACGCATCTCCTAACCTAAAAGGGATGGACGACAGGGCAGGGGAAGGCTATAGTAGCGTGAGGTATTACCTTTTGCTACGGAGGCCACATGGCTACGGCAACATCCATCAAGCTCGATGACGAACTGAAAGGGCGCGTCCAGCACCTGGCCGAAGCCCGCCGCCGCACGTCGCACTGGATCATGCGAGAAGCCATCGCGCAGTACGTCGAGCGCGAGGAAAAGCGCGAAGCGTTCAAACAGGATGCGCTCCGTGCCTGGGAAGACTATCAGCGCACCGGCCTGCATCTGACACTTGAGGAAGCCGACGCCTGGCTGGCGAAGCTGGAAGCCGGCGAGGATGCGGAGTTGCCTAAGTGCCACGTCTGACCTGGACGCCGCCGGCACTGGCTGATGTACAGCGGCTCTACCGCTTCCTTGCGCCCAAGGATGCCGACGCGGCGCAACGCGCGGTGAAGGCGATCCGGGCCGGGGTCAAGATTCTGGCCCATCAGCCACACATCGGTCGGCCGGTCGAGGACATGGAACCTGAGTTTCGGGAATGGCGGATCGACTTCAGCAACAGCGGCTATGTCGCCCTCTATCGTTTCGACGGGGAGAACATCGTCATTCTTGCCGTTCGGCACCAGAAAGAGGCGGGCTACTGATGGGCAGGAAAGAAACCGCGAAAGCAATAGCCGATGCCAGGGCCCGGCCGCGTGACACCGTTTGACCCGGCGAAATGACGGAACGCCGGCTGGCCGATGCCCGCATGGCCGACAGCACCCGGGCGATGCGCAAGCACATCCCGACCTTGGCTACTCGCTTTCATGGGAGCGCTCATGATGTTCTTGAAAGCGTAAATTGGCGCCATGTCGAGAGGCTCATGTCGTCAAGAACGACATGAACTCCGTACGTGTCGCAATTTTGTGGAAATAAGAACATGAGCCGTTGACGTGTCGCCAGCAGCGACGTAAGCTGGGAACGTGTCGTCAAAATGGCATTTTTACATCATGAGTGATGTTGCACTTGCCTGGCATCCGGAGCGTCCCCACAACCAGCTCCCGGCGTTGCCACCTGCGCAGGAGTTGGAGACCCGGCCCGTGCTCAAGGCCTGCATCGAGGCCCGTGCCGCGTTGGCCGAACTCAAGCAGGCGGCCGAGCTGATTCCCAACCAGGCGATGCTGATCAACACCATTCCGTTGCTGGAGGCCAAAGACAGCTCGGAAATCGAGAACATCGTTACGACGACCGACCAACTGTTCCAGTACGCGCAGGGCCACGGCAACGCCGATCCCGCCACCAAGGAGGCGCTGCGTTACCGCACCGCGCTGCACCAAGGCTTTCAGTCGCTCAAGATCCGGCCGTTGTGTACTGCCACCGCCGTGGATGTCTGTCGCACCCTCAAAGGAGTGGACATGGACATCCGCCGCACCCCGGGGACTCAGCTCGCCAACGATCGCACGGGGGACGTGGTCTACACCCCGCCCGAAGGCGAGGCCCGCTTGCGTGACATGCTGGCCAACTGGGAGCGCTTCCTGCACAACGAGGTCGACCTGGATCCGCTGATCCGCATGGCCGTGGGCCACTACCAGTTCGAGGCCATACACCCATTCACCGATGGTAACGGCCGTACCGGCCGCGTGCTCAACATCCTCTACCTCATCCAGGAAGAGCTGCTGAATCTGCCAATCCTGTATCTCAGTCGCCATGTGATTGCCCACAAGGCCGACTACTACCGCCTGCTGCTCAGTGTGACGCGAGATGGCGCCTGGGAGCCCTGGCTGCTGTTCATGCTGCAGGCCGTCGCCGACACGTCCAAATGGACCACAGGGAAGATCGCTGCCATCCGCGGGCTGGCCGAACACACCACCGAGTACGTGCGCACACGCCTGCCCAAGATCTACACCCGCGAATTGGTGGATGTCATCTTTGAACAGCCCTATTGCCGCATCGGCAACCTGGTGGACAAAGGGATTGCCCAACGCCAGGCCGCCTCGCGCTACCTGCACGACTTGGCCAGCCTGGGTGTGCTGCGCGAAATGCCGGTTGGCAAGGAAAAGCTCTTCATACATCCCAGGCTGATGCAATTGATCAGCCGGGACACCAACGACTTCCAGCCTTACGCCTGAAAGTGCCGGGAATCAGCAGGGCTTGGACGACAACGAGCGGCGCTTTCTGCTGTCATTGGCTGCCGGTACGCCGCAGTGGTCGCTATTGGGCATCGCACACCTCGAACAGCTGCCGGGCATACACCACCAGCCGCAGATGCCGGTCTTCGTCCACCGTCAACGAGGTGTGCTCGAACGGCTCGGCTTGGCCGTCAACGACCAGCTTGCGCACGCCGTTGCAGGCCGCATGGACATCGTGCTGCCGCCACCAGGCCTTGAACTCCGGCGAGACCCGTTCCAACTCGTCCACCAGCTGGTGAATGTCGGCGTCCTGCGCGGCGCGGGCGAAGTCGCGGCGAAAGCTCGACAGCATCAGCGGGGCTTGTTCGTCCCAGGCGTCCACGCGTTCATGCAACAACGGATCGGTGAACAGTAGCCAGAGCAGGTTGCGCCGCTCGGGCGCGTGCTTGCCAAAACCGAAAAGCGCGTCCGCCGGCGCGTTGAAGCCCAGCACATCCCAGCGCAGGTTGAGCACGAAGGCCGGGTGCGGCAGGTCGTGCATCAGGCGCCGCACCAGCGGCGGCAGCACGCACCAGGTCTTGCCCGGTTCGGCGGGCGGGCGTTCGTGGGCCAGAAGGAACAGGTGGCGGCGCTCGGCGGCATCCAGTTTCAGCACCCGCGCCAGGTTGTCCAGGAAGGTGGCCGACACGCCGATGTTGCGCCCTTGTTCCAGCCAGGTGTACCAGGTCAGGCCAACGCCGGCGAGCGCAGCCACTTCCTCGCGCCGAAGCCCCGGCGTGCGGCGGCGGCCGCCGCTGGGCAAACCCACGTCGGCAGGTGAAAGACGCTCGCGGTGCGCCCGCAGGAAGGCCGCCAGGTCGGAGCGGGTTCGTTCCATGGTCCGCATGGCTTATCTCGTTGTTTTTAGTAATAGCATAAATGGTTAAATTGTAATTGTTTAAAGAGGGTTTGAGAATGCTTGCGTCTTTACCGTGGATACGCAAGATGAACTCGAATTCCTGCTTTCCGGCGCCGCTGGTGCGCGCCGTCAATGGCCCGCCGTGGCTCGGCTTGTCCGTGTTGCTGCTGGCCGGTTTTGTCACGATCTTCGACCTGTTCGTGGTCAATGTCGCCATTCCCAGCATGCAGGCCGGGCTGGACGCGAGCTTTGCCCAGATCGGTTTCATCGTGGCCGGCTACGAACTGGCTTTTGGTGTCCTGCTCATTACCGGCGGACGGCTGGGCGATTTGTTCGGCCGCTGTCGGATGTTCATCGTCGGCATGGCGGGCTTTACCGCGGCTTCGGCCTTGTGCGGGCTGGCGCCGGGCGCGGGCTTGCTGATCGGTGCCCGGGTGTTGCAAGGGCTGGCGGCGGCCTTGCTGTTCCCCCAGGTCTATGCGTCGATCCGCGTCAACTTCGATGGCCAGGACAGCCGCCGCGCCTTCGGCCTGCTGGGGATGGTGCTGGGCCTGGCTGCCATCGCCGGGCAGGTGCTGGGCGGCTGGCTGGTGCATGCCGACCTGTTCGGGCTGGGCTGGCGCAGCATTTTCCTGATCAATGTGCCTATCGGGCTGTTTGCGATCGCGGCGGCGCGCTATATCCCCGAATCCCGCGCGTCGCAGCGCCCGGCACTGGACTGGACGGGCGTGGGACTGGTCAGCGCCGGGCTGGCGCTGCTGCTGGTGCCGCTGATCGAGGGACCGGGGCAAGGCTGGCCGGCTTGGAGCCTATGGTCGCTGGCCGTGGCGGTGGTGCTGCTTGCGCTGTTCCATCGGCAGCAGGAGCGCCAGCGCATGGCCGGCGGATGGCCGTTGGTGGACATGCGGCTGCTGGCGCAGCGCCGTTTCGCGCTCGGGGCGATGCTGGTGCTGCTGGTCTATTCCACGTCCAGTTCTTTCTTCTTGTGCTTTGCCTTGCTGGTGCAGACAGGGCTGGGCCTTGACCCTTTCATGGCGGGCAGCCTCTTCGCGCCATGCAGCGTGGGTTTCGTTCTGGCATCGCTGGCAGCGCCGCGGCTGGTGGCGCGCTGGGGCACGCGCGCCATTGTGTGGGGTTCACTGGTCTATGCGGTTTCCATCGGGCTGCTGATCGCGCAAGTACAGGCGGCGGGCCCGGAGCTGGCGCCCACGCGGCTGATCCCTGTTCTGGTGGTGGTCGGTGCCGGGCAGGGGTTGATCATGACACCGCTGCTGAATCTGGTGCTGGGCTTTGTCGATGAAGCACAGGCCGGCATGGCGTCAGGCGTCATTTCCACCGTGCAGCAGGTGGGTGCGGCGCTGGGCGTGGCGGCGGTCGGCCTCCTGTTCAGCACGGCACTGGCCGCTGTCGATGGCGCGGCAGCGCAAGCGGGTCAGTACGTCACAGCCTTCGTGGCGGGAATGCTTTACAACCTGGGCGCGGCCCTGCTGGCCTGCGTACTGTTGCTGATGCTGGCAAGAACGCAGCGCTTGGCCGACTGACGCGGGAAGGCGAAGTACACCACCATCCTCAAGTGCCGGTGCTCGTCCACCACCAGGGTTTCGTGATGAAAATCCTGCTGTTGCCCCTGGGCATTGAGTATTGAACGGATGCCACGCTGGGCGACCGCATTGCCTGGCGTGTCCCACTCGCGGCGAAAGCCGGGGGATAGCGCCTTCATCTCCTCGATCAACGCCAACATGGCGGGGTCTTGCGGGGCGACGGCAGCGTCATAACGAAACTGCGCCAGCAATCGAGGCGCATCGTCGCGCCAGGCGCATAGACGCCGTCGCATCACGGGGTCGGCGAACGTCATGCGCAGCAGGTTGCGGTCTTGCCGCGACTTGGCCTGCAGTTCAAGCAGCGCATCCGCCGCCGCATTCCATGCCACTACATCCCAGTGCAGGTTTTGCACATAGGCGGGCCTGGGGAGCTCATCGAGCAGTTGCTGGATGCGGGGAGTCACCGATTCCCATTGATACGCTTCGGGCGGCGGCGGGCGCCTGTGTGCCAGGAGAAACAGATGACTGCATTGGGCATCGTCGAGTTTGAGCGCGTAGGCCACGCGCAATAGGAACTGCTCTGACACCTTGACGTCGCGGCCCTGCTCGAACCAGGTATACCAGGTCAGCCCCACCCCCGCCAGGGCGGCTACCTCTTCCCGGCGTAGTCCGGGCGTGCGCCGTCGTGCGGTCGCAGGTAAGCCGACATCGGCCGGAGTCAGCTTCTTGCGGTGGCGAATCAGAAACTCGGACAGCTCGTGTCGCGTGCGGCTGAGGCTGCGTTCTCGCCTTGCTGTTGTCATTGATAATAGGATAGATGCTTAGATTGTCATGTGACTATATTGCGGGGACGATGCGGTTTTCGCAAACGAATAGCGCGAGGATCAGCCGCCCATGACACACCTGCAAGCCCCTGGGGCTTCTGTCCCTATCCCCCCGGCAACAAGTCAAAAAGAAATCGGGCGCGCTGGACCCCGCGCCTGGGCCGGGCTTGCCCTTCTGTCTTTGCCGACAGTCATGCTCGGCTTGGATCTGACGCTGCTGCATCTGACCCTGCCGGCACTGGCTGCCGACCTGCGGCCCACCAGTTCGCAGGCGCTGTGGATCATGGACGCCTACGGCTTTCTGATCGCGGGCTTTCTCATCACGATGGGAACGCTGGGCGACCGGATTGGCCGTCGCAAACTGCTGCTGATCGGTTCGGCCGCGTTTGCCGCAGCTTCTGTGCTTGCCGCTTTCTCGACCAGCGCCAACATGCTGATCGCGGCACGGGCGGCGCTCGGTGTGGCCGGCGCCACACTGATGCCGTCCACGCTGGCGCTGATCAGCAATCTATTCACCGACCCGCGCCAGCGGGCGCTTGGCATCGGCATCTGGGCAACGATGTGGGGAATCGGCTATGCGTTGGGGCCGGTGGTAGGCGGACTGCTGCTGGAGTGGTTCTGGTGGGGGGCTGCGTTCCTGATAGCCGTTCCTGTGGTGATCCTGCTGCTGTTGCTCGCGCCATTGTTGTTGCCCGAATACCGCGCGCCAGAGGCCGGGCGGCTGGATTTGCCCAGCGTATTGCTGTCGCTGGCTGCCATGTTGCCGTTCGTCTATGGCATCAAGCAGATCGCCAAATCCAGTCTCGGGCTTGACGTCATCGCTTCCATCCTGTTCGGCATGCTGTCCGCCTGGATATTCATCAGGCGTCAGCGGCGCTTGGCCGATCCCTTGCTGGATCCGAGCCTGTTCTCCAACCGGGCATTCTCGGTTGCGCTGATCGTGCTGTTGTTCGGCCTTGTTGCGGTAGGCGGCACGATGCTGTTGGTCGCCCAGTACCTGCAGTTGGTGGCGGGCCATTCTCCTGCAAGCGCGGGATTGTGGATGGGCCTGGCGGCCTTGGCCATGATCATTGGCGGCACGGGTGCGCCGCTTGTGGCCCGGGTTATCCGGCCCGGGTTCGTTGTCGCGGGTTCATTGGCGTTGTCGGTGGCGGGCTACCTGATGCTGACGCAGACGACGCCCGACCCGCAAGGCGTGACGTTGGCCGTTGCCGCACTGGCCTTGGCTTATCTGGGCAATGGCACTATCGCGGCGTTGGGAACCGATCTGGCGGTCGGCTCTGCCCCCGCGGAAAAAGCAGGATCGGCCTCGGCAATGACCGAGATGGTGCAGGACTTGGGCATTTCCTTGGGCATCGCTTTGCTAGGGAGCATTGCCAGTGCGGTGTATCGCCGCTCGATGTCGAGCCATTTGCCCAGCGACCTGGAAGCGGGCACGCGCCAAGCCGTCATTGACAGTTTGTGGGCGGCCTCTTCACTCGCGCCGGAGCTGCCGGTTGGCGTGATGACGCAGGCTCAGGCGGCGTTCGTGGCAGGACTACATGGCGCCGCCTTTTTCAGCGCGGCAAGTGTTGCTGTGTTGACCGTGCTATCGGCCGTGGCGTTGCGCCATGTTGGCTCGGTCACGCCAAGATAAGGGGCGTGACCGGGCGTAACGACGTCATCTGCGCTGTTTCCCGCTACATCGCGGGCGTGCCCGATCCGGGCCGGATCGCACCGGCGTGGCCGGTGGGCAATTGAACAATGGCGTCGAAGATCCATGTGAACAGGAAGGTGTAGGCCAGGAAGAATAGGAGGATTGCCGCCTCCATCTTCATGGCCTCCCACAGTCCTACCCCATACCAGGACATATAGAGCGGTATGATCAACAGACACAAGCCCGTTTCGAAGCCGAACGCGTGTGCGGCTCGGATCCGCACTGTTCGTCCTGGTGCTTTGCGGCGCCGCTCCCAAGCCTCAAAAAGCAAGTTGTACGTGTAGTTCCACGCCACTGCGATCACCGATACGGCTACCGCAACGGGAAGCGAGCCTTTTGCGTCGCCTCCGGCCAACGACACCAGCAAAGCCGTCGACAGCGCGATCGCGAAGAGTTCGAAAGTCAGCACATAGACGATGCGCCGAGTGAGCGGTTTCAGAGAGATCATTTCCTCGACTCCACGGGCCTGCACGGCCCTTGCTTGAAGAGCCGGTCCGTCCCGGTCGTTTTTGGAAACGCTGGCGCTGGGAAACGCCATGCGTGGCTACGGTTTCTGCCAGCGCGAGGCGGATTATACGGGCTGCAATGGGGGCATCAAGCAAGGCGCGTCCGGACGAAGTCGGATGCCGGTATGATTCAGGCAGTACGTTGGCCGGCAGGGCGCCGTGGCGGCCCCGGACCTTGGTTCCGTCTCGCTGGTCCGGTGGATCGGCAAGCAGTCTCCTGAGGAGATGCAGCATGGACCGGCTTCGCAATTCCCTCTCGCTGTTGCGCAGGCAGCTGTGGACCTTGCCCATCATGTGCGCGGCAGGCGGCATTGTCCTTGCCTTCGTGTTGCTCAACTATGGACAGCGGATCGTTCCGGCGGGCAACATCTGGTGGCTGTTCAGCGGCGATGCTGGCGCGGCGCGAGACTTGCTCGGCAGCCTGCTTTCCGGGCTGATGACGATGATTTCGCTCGTCATTTCGGTCACCTTCGTAATTCTGACGCTTGCCGCGAACCAACTGGGGCCGCGGCTCATCTCCATCTTCATGGCCGATCGGCAGATACAGGCGGTCCTGGGCCTTTTCATCGGGACGATCATTTACGTCATCCTGGTGCTCAGGACGCTGGACGATACGCTCGGCGCACAGGGCGTGCCGCATCTTGCCGTCACGGCGGCAAGTGTCCTGACGATACTTTGCCTGCTGGCGCTTCTCTTCTACGTCCACAAGGTCGCGCGCTCGATCATTGCGGACAATGTGGTGGAAGCGGTGTGGCAGGAGTTCCGAAAGACGCTGCGCGATATTCTTGCCAGCGGGCAAGGCCGGCAAGACCGTTCGGCCGCCTTCGATGGGCCGCACTGGCAGCTGGGTGTCGGCAAGGTGGGCTACGTGCAGGTGATCGACTACGACCGGCTGGTAACGCTCGCAGCCGAGGCGGGTGTGCGGATCGTCGTGAGGGTCCGAGCGGGACACTACGTCCTGCAGGACGGCAGACATCTGACGGTCTATGGTGAAACGCCGCCCTCTGACGAGCTGCGCCATCGTGTGCGCGCCGCTATCACGGTCGGACCGTTGCGCACGCCGGCCCAGGATCCCGAGCATGGCATCCGTCAACTGGTGGAGATTGCGACCCGGGCGCTTTCTCCCGGTATCAATGATTTCTTTACTGCGCTGGCTGTGATCGACAGGCTGGGCGCGGCGCTCGAATGTGTCTTCCAATGCGAACTGCAGCCGTGCGTATTGCGCGACGCTAGCGCAGAGCAAAGGGTGATCGCCGACCGCAGCGATATCGACGGCATCATGGGCGCCGCGTTCCATCCGATCAGGCAGGCCGGCGCTAACAATCCCGCGGTTTTGATACGCATGGCGGAAGTGATCGCGGATCTTTCCTGCGTGGCGCGAAAACCGGCGCACCGGCTGGCACTGGAGGATCACATCGAGCGGATTGCCGCGACCGTGGCGATTGCCGAACTGATCGAGCCAGACCGGCGGGATGTCGAGACGGCCCTGGCGCGCGCCAGGCGGACTCTGGATACCGCCGCCTTGCCCGCCGATTCCGAGACGATCATGAATACGCCTGCTGGACCTGCGCCTTGGCATAGCCGATGAAGGCCGCGACTTGCGGCAATCGATCGCCCAGGTCGTCGGGCGCCTGCCCCAGGTATGCCGCCCTGGCGGCCCGAAGCACGGGCCGATGCGGCGGCGGCAGCCGGCGCAGCACCCACGCCGCGGCGGCATCCTTGGACGCGATCCGGCCCGTGGACAAGCTGTACCAAATGCGCGCCAGCGTCAGGACGATGTTTCGCTCATCGCCCAGCCAGTCCGCCTCTTCGTTCCACAGATCCACCGTTTCGGCCAGCGCCCGGACCAGCCCGGCGGGCGGAACCGGATCAAAAAGCGCCGCGGCCGGCGCGCCGTGCAGGCAGACGCTGTGCTGCCTGGCCTGGGTAAGCAATATCGCCAGGTCGGCATCGGGCATCGCCGGCTCGACGCGTCCCTGCGACAGCTCCTCGCGCAGCCATTCGCCGAACTGCAGTTCGCGCATGGGCGCATAACGCCAGGGAACCACCTCGTCCTTGACGACGACCGTGACTTCCAGCGGACGCAGCGCCGGGGTCGGCGGCCAGGCCGAGACGGCGAGCAGGCTTTTCATCAGCCCGAGCCGCTGGCTCCCGCTCAAGGGGGCCTGCACCGTGGCCAGCAGGTCGATGTCGCTATGGGGCCGCAACCCCGCATCGACCGCCGAGCCGAACAAGTGCAGCGCAAGCAGCGACGTCCCCAGCTGCTCATGCAGCACGGCCTGGGCGGCCGATAACTGGTGCGAGATTTCCGCGGGCGGCGATGGTGTCATGGTTGTTGATTGAGCACGGCATTGGCGCGCAGGCGCGCGACCGCCAGGTCGACGAAGGCGCGGACCTTGGCGGGCGCGCGGCGGCCCTCCGGATAGAGCACGTGGATGGGCAGCGGCGGCTCTTCATGGTCTTGCAGCGCGATCTGCAGTTCGCCTTCGAGCAGCGCCGGGCCGATCTGGTAGTGCAGCACCCTGGTCAATCCCCAGCCGGCGCGCGCGGCCGCGATCACCGCTTCGTTGGTATTGCATCGGAGGGTGGGCTGCACGGCCACCCGCTGGTTGCGGGCAAAGCGCCATTCGGACGCGGCCCAGGCGCCGGTGGGCGCGGCGATGCGGTGGTCCTTGAGGTCGGCCGGCGTGGCCGGGACGCCGTGATGCGCGAAATACCCCGGCGAGCCGCACACCACGTGGCGGACCGCGCCGACCTGGATGGCCGTAAAGCCCGAATCGGGCAGGTGGCCGATGCGCACGGCAACGTCGATGCCTTCCTCGACGATGTTGACCGGCCGGTCGATGAAGAAGGTGCTGGCGCGCATGGCCGGGAAGGCGTCCAGGTATTCGGTGACGATGGGCAGCACGTACATCTGCCCGAACAGCGTGGAGGCCGTCACGGACAGCAGGCCCGACGGCGTGGCATACGAGCCGGCGGCGGCGGCCTCGGCGTCGGCGATTTCCGCCAGGATCCTGCGGCAGTCGTCGAAATAGCGCGCGCCCGCCTCGGTCATCCTGACCGAGCGGGTGGTGCGCACGAACAGGCGCGCGCCGATCTGCCGTTCCAGGGCGGCCACCGCCCGGGTGACGGCCGGCGCGCTCATGTGCAGCTGGCGCGCGGCCTTGGCAAAGCTCTGCGTTTCGCCGACCCTTACAAAAATCCGCATTGCCTGCCAACGATCCATGGATTCCCCGCTTCCGGCACCGCCAAGGCCTCTACTATATTTCGCGGCAAGCGCTATAGCGCCAGCCGGATGCGGGCCGCGCTGTCGCCGGCCGGCCCCAGGGCCGGAACCGCGCAGCACAGCAGCACCTGGCCTTGCGGCGGCATGGCGGCCGGCGCCTTGGCGTAGGCGACGGCGCCTTCGAGCAGGCCGGTGCTGCACGTGCCGCAGGTGCCCGCGCGGCAGCCGAACCCGGGGGCCAGTCCGCTTTGTTCCGCGAGCGCCAGCAGCGTGCCGGCTTGCGGCGTCCATTGCGCCTGCCGGCCCGCCTGGGCGAAGACGACCTGCACCGGCCCGGTGGCGGCTGCCGGCGGGGCGGGCGCGGCGGGGGCGGTGTCAGGCCTGCGTTGCAGGGACGAGGGGCCGAAGGCTTCGGCATGGATCCTGGCGTCGGTGACGCCGTAGTCGCGCAAGCCGTCGTAGATCGACTGCGTGAAGGGGGCCGGGCCGCACAGGTAGAAGTCGTAGTCGCCAAAGGGCAGGAAGCGGCCCAGCAAGGCCATGTCGATGCGGTCCGCCGCGTCGTAGTCGATGCCTGCGCGGGCATCGCGGACATCGCCGAGCACCCGGATGCGCTTGAGCGCGCCGCCGGCAGCGGCCACCAGGCCGTCCAGCTCCTGGTCGAAGGCCCGTTCCTGCCTGGTGCGCGCCGCATGAAAAAGCATGGCCGGGCGCATGCGCTGGGTGCGCAGCCCTTCGTGGACCAGGTGGCGCAGCATGGACAGCAGCGGCGTGATCCCGACCCCGCCGGCCAGCAGCACGGCCGTGCGCCTTGTTCCGGCGTCGATGACGAAGCGGCCGGCGGGCGCGCGCGCCAGTATCGCGTCATTGACGCGCAGCCCGTGCAGGTATTGCGACACCCGCCCGTCGCGCTTGACGCTGATGCGATAGCTGCCGTCCGAAGGCGCGCTCGATAGCGTGTAGGTCCGCACCAGGGGCCGGTCCGAGCCGGGGAGGGTGACGCGGATGGGCAGGTGCTGGCCGGCCTGGTAGGGTGCGAGCCCCGCGCCGTCGTCGGGCCGCAGATGCAGCGAGCGGATCGAGGCGCTTTCCTGGACGATACGCTCGACCTTGAACCTGCGCCAGTGCGAGGCGAGCCGGGCCGATTGCAGCCGCTCGGCGGCCTGCCGCCAGTCGCCCGTCATCAGCGCATGGGGCGATTGGCCGTCTGGCCGCGCGCGCCAGCGCAGCGCAAGGGCGCCGCGCCTGCGCACGGCCCGGTGCGTGCGGAAGGTCCACAGGCGCTCGGCGCCCTCGAACGCGGCGATTTCCGGCGATTCCAGGACGAGTTCGGCCTGGCCCGTCAGCTGCAGCATGTCGCCCGTGTCGAAGTCGACAAAGAGCAGGCCGGCCTTGCCGTTGAGCAGGATGTTGCCCAGCGTCGCGAAGAACAGGTTGCCGTTGAAGTCGGGGATGGTCAGCGTGCCGTCTTCGGCCACGCGCACGAAGCCCGGCTTGCCGCCGCGATACGAGACGTCCACCTGGCGGCGCTGCGGGCGGTCGGCATAGGAGGCGACAAAAAAGGCGTCCGCTTGCCCTATCATGGCCCGGGCCGCGGCATCGAGCGCGGGCATGTCTTCGGGCGCGCTTGCGCCGGCCTGTCCGGGCTCGCGCGCGAAAGCGGCGTCGCGCAGACGGATGTAGCGCGGGCAGTTGCCGAAGCTCTGGTCGACCTGCACGCCGAAGCCCTGCGGCCGGGCCAGCAGCGTGCCGTTCATGCGGTTGCGCCGGCGCGTGTGCATTTCGATGCCCAGCAGGCCGACGGCCGAGCCTGCGGCCATGCCTGCGCGCGCGGGGTCGGCGGGGGCAGGCCATGCAGCGATGTCGAGCATGGTGGGCGCAGGGGAGGAGATGAAACCCGGCCGGCCTTCGATGAAGGTGGCCCAGGCCTTGCCTTGCGCGTCCACGGCGCCCAGCACGATGAAGGGCAGCTGCGCGTAGAAGCCGCGATGCTGCTCGGGCATGTGGTCGCGCACGACCCGCTGGCCCACCGGCTCCATGCGCTGGGCAACACCCAGTCTTTCCTGGAGGATCTTTTCGCCTTCGTGCCAGGTCGGCAGCCTGGCCTGTCTTGCGTCCATGGTCTTTCCTTCGCGCAGGCGCGCGCCCTCAAGAGGCGAGCGGCCCGGGATTCATGCCCGCGTCAGGCCTGCCGGCGTCTGCGCGAAGGCAACGAAGCCCGGCAGCGCCTCGATCCGGCGCAGGAAGGCCTGGACCGCGGGATAGGGCGCAAGGTCGACATTGCCTTCGGGCGCCCGGGCGACATAGCTGTAGATCGCGATATCGGCGATGGTCGGGCCCGCGCCGGCCAGCCAGTCCTGGCTGCCCAGCCGCTGCTCGAGCCGGGCTAGCAGGACATGCGAGCGTTCGATCACTTCCTGGGGATCGAACCTGGCGCCGAACACGGTGACCAGCCTTGCCGCGCAAGGTCCGTAGGCCAGCTCGCCGGCCGCCACCGAGAGCCAGCGTTGCACCGCCGCGGCGCCGGCCGGATCTTCCGGCAGCCAGCTGCCGTCGGCGGCCTTCTTGGCCAGGTAGACAAGGATGGCGTTCGCGTCCGCGACGACGGTGCCGCCGTCCTCCAGGACGGGCACCTGCCCGAAGGGGTTGAGCGCCAGGAATTCGGGGCGCTTGTGGGCGCCCGCGGCGAGGTCGACCTCGACCAGTTCGTGCGGCAGGCCCAGCAGCGACAGGAAGAGGCGGGCACGGTGGGCATGGCCCGACAGTGGATGGTGATAGAGCTTCATCGTTCTGTTCCTCGGTGTGCGGCCGGGGCTATTCCCGATCCGTGCCGCCAGTTTGAGGCGCAAGGCTTGCGAGGAGAATCGGTGCGCTGGGCATTTCATCATTGCGGCAGGTGGAATAATCGTGCCGCGCCTGCCTGGCTGCCGCGTCCGGGCGCAGGCGGCTTATCGGGCGCCTGCGGACTTGCTGCGCCTGACCATGGCCAGGATGGTGTGCCGCAGTTCGTGGCGCGCCTGCGCTTCGGTGATGTTGCCGGCGGCGGCGGCCTCCGACAGCGCATCGGCCGCGCCCAGCATTGCCCACAGGCTGGCCGGGGACAGGCCTTGGGGCCCGGCATACGGCGCCAGGATGGCCGCGCATTTTTCGATGTAGGCCTGCTGGTATTGCCGTTTCACCGCCGACAGTTCGGGCGAGCCGCTAAGCGCGGCCAGCACGTCCTGGATTTCGCGTCCTTGCGTCAGCACGCAGTCGACATAGCTCGATGCGATGACACGCGCCTTTTCGGACAAGGTCGGCCTGGCCGCCTCGATGGCGGCGTCCATGAGCGCGGTCTGCCGCGCGTCGTAGTCCTGGTAGAGCGCGGCCAGCAGGCCGTTGCGCGAGCCGAAATGGTCGTACACCACCGGCTTGGTCACGCCCGCCGCCTCGGCCAGCCGCCCCAGCGTCAGCGCGTCCGTACCCGCCTGGCCGATCAGCGCCCATGACACATCCAGGAGCTGGCGCGTGCGCGCTTCGCGCGGCAGGCGGTGGCGTGTCGGGGGGTGGGCAGGCGAGGCCATGGCAGGGTCGTCGGTTCAGGGCTGGGGCCGGGAGTCGAACAGGCCGCGGCCGATGGCCTGCGCCGACTCGAGATGGGCGCCAGGGTACCCCGCATCCGAGGCCAGCAGCAAGTGCGAGCCCGTCACGCGCGCGCCGCAGTAGCCAAAGATGCCGTGGTCGATCTGCGTCTTCATCGCGCTCTCGTAGCCGTGCCGGTGCACCGTTGCCTGGTCGGCCCCGCCCAGGGCGACCAGGTGCACCTGAAGGCGCTGCAGCTTTTTCACCAGCTTGCCGTCCTCGTTGTCCTCGTAGGCCCAGCCCTGGGTGAACACCCGGTCGATCCAGCCCTTGAGCAGGGCGGGGAAGGACCACCAATAGACCGGATACACCAGCACGAGGGCGTCGGCGCGCGCCAGCCGCGCGTGCTCGGCGGCCACGTCGGCCGGCGGGGCGGCCTGTTTCAGGTGCAAGGCGATGTCGGCCTGGCCGAACCTGGGGTCGAAGCCCTCGGCCGACAGGTCCGCCAGCTCGAAGCTGTGCCGCGGCCCGCTTTCGGCGATGCCTGCGGCTACCCGGGCGGCGACGGCATGCGTGAGCGATAGACGGTCGGGATGGGCGATGACGATGAGCGCGTGCATGGTATTGCTCCGGTGGGTCGTTGACCTACTAAAGGTAACTTACCTTTGGTAGGTTTGCAATGCATGCCCGGAATCCCTTAGCCTTGGGCCCGCATCGCCTGCGAGCCCCCGCAGGCGGCATCACGGGAAACATCATGCGCAGCGAGCAAGTCAAGGCCATCTTCGATCAACAGGCGTCGAGCTACGACGAGCGCTGGGCGAAAACGGCACCTATCCGGGACGCCTTGCACCTGCACGTGGCGGCGGTATTTGCCGGCCTGCCTGCCGATGCCCGACTGCTTTGCGTGGGCGCGGGCACGGGCGAAGAAATCGCTTACCTGGCCAGCCGGAACCCGGGCTGGAGCTTCGCAGCGGTGGATCCTTCCGGCGCCATGCTGGAGGTTTGCCGCAAGAAGGCCGAAGAGGGCGGCTTTGCGCACCGCTGCCGCTTCTACGAGGGATACGTCGAGTCGCTGTCCGGCCAGGAGCCGTTCGATGCGGCGACCTGCTTTCTGGTCTCGCAGTTCATCCTGGATCCGCAGGCCCGCGCCGGCTTGTTCGGCGCCATCGCGGCCAGGCTTAAGCCGGGCGGCCTATTGGCCAGTTCGGACCTGGCGGCCGATACGGCCTTGCCCGAGTACGAAGCGCTGCTGGGCGTCTGGCTGGACATGATGCGGGCCGCCGGTATCCCGGCGAGCGGGCTCGAACAGATGCGCGCAGCCTACGCCAAGGACGTGGCGATACTGCCCCCCGGGCAGGTGGCCGGCATCATCCAGGCCGGCGGCTTCGGCGAGCCGGTGGCGTTCTATCAGGCGGGGCTGATCCGCGCCTGGTTTTCAAGACGCCTCTGAAGCGGCGGATATCGTCATCGACAAGCCGGGCGCCTCGTTGCGGGCGGACAGCGTCCAGCCGTGCGCCAGGGCGATCTCCTGGCAGATCGCCAAGCCCAGGCCGGCGCCCCGGTCGCGCCGGTGCGCGCCGCGCCAGAACCTGGAGAACATCAGGGACAGCTGTCCGGGCTCGACCCCCGGCCCCTGGTCGCGCACCCGGATGGCGTGCGGGCCGACTTCCACCCGGACCTGCGTGCCGGGCGGGGCGTGCTCGATGGCGTTTTCGACCAGATTCTTGCCTGCCGCAGGGTTTTTCTTCGGCTGCCGTCAACTAGTAATAAATAACTGACATGAGTCAATAAAAGTTGACTATTTGGCGGCGGGCCGATAGCATTTCCGGCATGCGACAGGAGCGGTTCTTGAACGAGGCCCAGGGCGAGCGATTGCTCGAGATGCTGGCTGCGCTGGCGAATCCGCATCGCCTGCGGATCGTCGCGGCCCTGCATGAAGGCGGGCGCGTCTACGTCAGCCAGCTGGCGCGCGAGCTGGGGATCAGCCGGCCGCTGCTGCATCTGCACCTGAAAAAGCTGCAGGAGGCCGGCCTGGTCACGAGCAGGCACGAGCTGTCCGCGGACGGCAAGGCCCTGAACTTCTTCGAAGCGGCCGCCTTCGACATCGCCCTGACTCCGGCGTCCATCGCCTCGGCCGCGCAGTCGCTGAACGCATCGCACAAAACGTCCAAGCCCTGAAAAGGAAAAACGAACATGGCTCAAAGCGGTTCCGCATTCTTGCTCGTCACGATTCTCATGCTGGCCACGGTGCTGGCCATCTTCGCGATGAAGTACTTCGTGTCGGCCCGCCAGGCCCGTCTGCGTCTGGCCGACGAGACAGCCTATCGCGAGCTTGCCGGGCAATCGGCCCGGGCGCTGCGCGAGCAGGCGCAATCGCTGGACGCGCTGCGCGAAGGCCTGGCCGAGGCCAACGCCCGGCTGGCGCGCGTGGAAAAGGTCCTCAAGGAGGTCGAATGATGCCCGCGGCCGGCCATGCCGAAGAAGTGGCGCGGCTGCGCCGCATGCGCCACGTCTCGCTGCTGGAGGGCACGACGCTTTTGCTGCTGGTGCTGGTCGCCGTGCCGCTCAAGCATTTGTGGGGCATGCCGCAGGCCACCGCCGTGATGGGACCGGTCCACGGCATGGCCTTTCTGCTTTATGTGTGGATGCTGGTGCAAACCGTAAGCGCGGGCGGCTGGCCGCGGAAGCAGGTCCTTTGCATGCTGGCCGCCGCCTTGGTGCCCTTCGGCGCCTTCGTCAACGAACGCGCGCTGGCGCGGCGCCAGAAGGCGCTGGCAGCCTAGCGGGCGGGGGCGGACATGGACTATCTCTGGCTCAAGTGCCTGCATATCGCGGCGGTGCTGGCCTGGGCCGGCGGCTTGCTGGCTGCCTTGCTGGCCCTGGCCGCCGCGGCCGGGGGCCAGGGCGGCCAGCTGTCTTCGGGCCGCCTGCGCCGGCTGGCCCATGCGCAGGAGGCGTCCTTGCCCGGGACTTTGCCTTACGCGCCCGCGGCGGCGCTGGGCCTGGTGTGCGCCGTGGTCGTGCTGGTGGTGCTCAAGCCGTTCTAGGCGGCCGGCCCGTCGCGGGACGGGCCGGCCGCTTCTTCGCCGCAGGCGGCCGGGGCAAAGCGCAGGCCGACGCCCGGCTCGGTCACGATCCAGCGCGGCTGCGCCGCGTCGTCGCCCAGCTTCTGGCGCAGCTTGCCGACCAGGACGCGCACGTAGTGCGTATCTTCGGTGTGGGTCGCGCCCCATATCTCCCGGAGTATGTGCGGCTGGGTGACGACACGTCCGCTGTGCCGCAGCAGCAGCGCCAGCAGCGCGTATTCCTTGCGTCCCAGCGCCAGCTGTTCTCCATGCAGGCGGACCTCGCGCCGCGCCAGGTCGATGCGCAGGCGCCCGTCGTCAAAGACGGCGGGCTCGGCAGCCTGCTCGCCGTGGCGGCGCAGCAGCGCGCGGATGCGCGCCATCAGCTCCTGCGTGCCGAACGGCTTGGTGACGTAATCGTTGGCGCCGGCGTCCAGCGCGGCCACTTTTTCGCTTTCGCCGGCGCGCACCGTCAACATGATGACCGGCACCCCGGACCAGCCGCGCAGCGCGCGCAGCACCTCGTGGCCGTCCATGTCGGGCAGGCCGATGTCCAGCACGACCAGGTCGGCGCGCTGGCTTGCCAGCAGCTCCAGGCCGGCCTTGCCGCTTGCGGCCAGCGCGACCTGGTAGCCCTGCGCCCGCAGGCTGATGTCCAGAAACCGGCGGATCTGCGGTTCATCGTCTATCACCACGATATGCGCGGCGGGCGGGAGATGTTCAGTCGGCATCCGGCGCTTTCGGCAAGGAAGAAGGGGCCAGCAACGCAAGCGTAACGCGGATCAGCGTGCCGCGCCCGTCCGGGCCCGGCAGGGCCTGCACGCTGCCGCCGTGCGCGCCCACCATGCCTTGCACGATGGCCAGCCCCAGGCCCGTGCCCTGGCCGCCCCGGTCGCCGCGCTCGACGCTGTAGAACATGTCGAAGATCCTGCGGCGCTCGGCCTCGGGAATGCCCGGGCCGCGGTCGAGCACGTCCAGCTGCAGCTGTCCGTCGGCCAGCCGCGCCGAGATGTCGATGGCCTGGCCGGGCGGCGAGAACTTGGCGGCGTTCTCCAGCACGTTGAACAGCGCCTGCTCGATCAGCGCCGGGTGCACCCATATCGGCGGCAGGTCCGGCGCCAGGTTCCATCGCAGCACCGCATCGGGCTGGTAGCGGCGCAGGCGGCTGGCGGCCGAGCCGACCAGCTCGTCCACCCCGATCCAGTCGCGGTTCAGCTTCAGGCCGGCATGGCCCAGCCGGGTCATGTCCAGCAGGTTCTGGATGTAGCGGTCCAGGCGGTCTCCTTCGAGCAGGATGGCGTCCAGCAGGCTGGCGCGGTCCTGTTCGCTCATTGCGTGGCCGTAGCTGGCCAGGCTGCTGGCCGATCCGACCATGGCGGCCAGCGGCGAGCGCAGGTCATGCGAAACCGAGGACAGCAGCGCCGAGCGCAGGCGCTCGGTTTCGGTGGCCACCCGGGCGCTTTGCAGGTCGGCCACCAGGCGGGTGCGCAGGCAGGCCTGGGCGATGTCCTCGGCCATCGCTTCGGCCAGGCGGCGCAGCGGCGTGCTCAGGCGCCCGGGGCCGGCGTCCAGCAGCAGTCCCATTACGCCGACGGTGTCCTGGCCGTCGCGCAAGGGCAGGAACCACCAGCTTGCCCCGGCCAGCGTGTCGGTATGGCGTCCGGCCGGCTGGCCATGCGCCAGCGTCCAGTCCGCCGCGGCCTGGTCGATCTGCGCCAGCGGCGCGCCGGTCGAGGCCTGCAGGGCCTGGTCCACGCGCAGCCAGGCTTGCGCGCCCAGGTAGCGCTCCAGCGCGGCGCAGCCCGACTTGAGCACCTGCTGCAGGTCGGCAGCCGCCGCGAGCTGCCGGCCCAGGCCTTGCAGCGCCGTGGCCTGGGTGTTGGCCGCGCGCAGCGCCAGCACCTGCATGCGCAGCTGCGAGGCCAGGCGGCCGGCGGCCAGCGCCGCAAGCAGGAACAGCATCACGGTGACCACGCCCTGGCGCGCGCCGATGAACAAGGTGTAGCGCGGCTCGATGAAGAACACGTTATAGGCCAGGAAGCACAGGACCGCGGCCAGCACGGCGGCGGCCATGCGGGTGCGCGAGGCCACCAGCACGACGGCGACGATGAACACCATCGAGAGGTCTTGCAGGCCCATCCAGCGTTCGGCCAGCCACGCCAGCGCCACCGACGCGGCCGTGGCGCCCAGGGCCAGCAGCGCCTCGCCGCGTCCCGGCTTGTGCGCCAGGCCCGGCGCGCGCCGGCGCGCGCGCGCCCTGGCCTGGGGCGCGCTGACGATCACCAGTTCGTAGTGCGCCCCGCGCTGCAGCAACTGCTGGGTCAGGGTGCGGTTGAGCATGCGCGCGAACGGCCTTTCGCGGGTGCGCCCCACGACGATGGTGGACACCCCGTCGCGGCCGGCGTGATCCAGCAAGGCATCGGCCACACGCGGGCCGTGCAGGATCTCGGTGTCCGCGCCCAGGCTGCGCGCCAGCGAGAAGGCGCGATCCAGCTCGGCCTGCCGTTGGGCATCGGGCGGGCCCCCGGCCTGCACGGTGACCACGCTCCAGGGGGCGTCCCGGCGCTCGGCGAGGCGGCGGCCGGTGCGCACCAGGTATTCGGATGCGCCCAGGCCGTCGATGGCGATCAGCACGCGCCGGCGCAGCGCGATGCCCGGCAGGCCCAGGGCGGCCTGCGTCTGGCGCAGGTCCTCGCCGATATGGTCGGCGGCGGTCTGCATGGCCAGCTCGCGCAGCGCCGCCAGGTTCGAGGGCGAGAAGAACGATTGCAAGGCGCGCTCGGCCTGCTCGGGCAGATAGACCTTGCCCTGGCGCAGCCGTTCTATCAGTTCGCGCGGCGGCAGGTCCACCAGGCGGATGTCGCGCAGCCGGTCCAATACCGCATCGGGCACGGTTTCGCTTACCCGCACGCCGGTAATGCGGTGCACGATGTCGTTCAGGCTTTCAAGGTGCTGGATGTTGACCGTGGTATAGACGTCGATACCGGCATCGAGCAGCTCGACCACATCCTGCCAGCGCCGCTCGTGGCGGCTTCCCGGCACGTTGCGGTGCGCCAGCTCGTCGACCAGCGCCACGCGCGGCGCACGGGCCAGCACGGCGTCGATGTCCATTTCCTCGAACAGGCGGCCGTGGTGGTCGATGCGCCTGCGCGGCACGACTTCCAGCCCGTCGAGCAAGGCCGCCGTCTCGCTGCGGCCGTGGGTCTCGACGATGCCGGCCACGGTATCGATGCCCTGGCGCTGCAGCTCGCGGCCGCGCGCGAGCATGGCATAGGTCTTGCCCACGCCCGGGGCCGCGCCCAGGAACACGGTCAGGCGGCCGCTGTCCTGGCGGCGCAGCCCGCTGGCCAGGGCATCGGCCTTCGCGTCGCGGCGCCCGCCCTCTGTCATGGACGGTGCGCGCCCGCTTGCGGCAGGGCGTCCAGCGCCAGGTTCAAGGCCAGCACGTTGACCCGCGGCTGCCCCAGCAAGCCCAGCTGCGGGCCTTCGATGTGGCGGGCAAGCACCGCCTCGATGCGTTCGGGCGCCAGCTGGCGGGCCCGGGCCACGCGGGCCAGCTGGATGCGCGCGGCCTGCGGGCTGATGTGCGGATCCAGGGCGCTGGCCGATTGCGTGAGCAGCTCTGGCGGCACGGCTTGCGGCGCGATCCCTTCCCGGGCCGCGGCCTGCGCCCGCGCCTGCGCGATGCGCTGGCGCAGGGCCGGGTTGCTGCGGGCCTGGTTGCTGCCGGCCAAGGCCATCGGGTCGTAATCCGAAGCCGAAGGGCGCGGATGGAAGTAGCGGTCCGCCGCGAAGGGCTGCGCCACCAGCAGCGAGCCCACGGCTTTGCCCTCGCGCCAGGCCATGCTGCCCTGGGCCTCGTGCGGGAACAGGGCGTGGCCCAGGCCGGTGGCCGCCAGCGAATAGCCCAGGCCGAACACCAGCAGCGTGACCGCCGCCAGGCCCAGGCTGGGCCGCAGCAGGCCGGCGCCAGGGCCACGCGTGCGCGCTGCCAGGGGGGAGTCGTCGGTGATCATGGAAATCTCCTCAGGCGCCGGCGGCGGCCAGCAGCATGTCGATCAGCTTGATGGCCGGGAAGGGCAGCAGCAGGCCGCCTACGCCATATACCATCATATTGCGCCGCAGCAGCGCGGTGGCGCTGGCCGGGCGAAAGCGCACGCCGCGCAGGGCCAGCGGGATCAGCAGCGGGATGATGGCGGCGTTGAAGATCAGCGCGGCCAGCACCGCGTTGGCGGGGCTGGACAGGCGCATGAGGTCCAGCGAGGCCATCGAGGGGACCGTGCCGGCGAACATCGCCGGCAGGATGGCGAAGTACTTGGACACGTCGTTGGCCAGCGAGAACGTGGTCAGCGCGCCGCGCGTGACCAGCTGCTGCTTGCCGATCTCCACCACCGCCAGCAGCTTGGCCGGGTCGGAATCCAGGTCGACCATGTTGCCGGCCTCCTTGGCGGCCTGCGTGCCCGAGTTCATCGCCAGCCCCACGTCGGCCTGGGCCAGCGCCGGCGCGTCGTTGGTGCCGTCGCCCACCATCGCCACCAGGTGGCCGCCGGCCTGTTCCCGGCGGATGCGCGCCAGCTTGTCCTCGGGCCTGGCCTGGGCGATGTAGTCGTCCACGCCGGCCTGGGCCGCGATCGCGGCGGCGGTCAGCGGGTTGTCGCCGGTGATCATGACTGTCCTGATGCCCATCGCGCGCAGCCGCGCGAACTTTTCCTTGATGCCGTGCTTGACCACGTCCGAGAGCGCCACGACGCCCAGCACGTGGCGGCCGCTGGCCACCACCAGCGGCGTGGCCCCGGTGCGCGCCACCTGCTCGACCCGGCTTTGCAGCTCGGCCGGGACCTGGCCGCCCTGCGCCTTGACGTGGCGGACGATGGCGTCCAAGGCGCCCTTGCGGATGGCGCGGCCATCGGTCAGGTCCACGCCGGACATGCGGGTCTGCGCGCTGAAGGCAATGAAGCGCGCGCCGGCGGGCTCGTCGATGGCGGCGCCGGGCAGGCGCGCCAGCTGGACGATGGACTTGCCTTCCGGGGTGGGATCGGCCAGCGACGACAGCAGGGCGGCTTCACGCAGGCGGCCGGGATCGACGCCGGCCAGCGGATGCAGTGCCGTGGCCTGGCGGTCGCCGTGGGTGATGGTGCCTGTCTTATCGAGCAGCAGCACGTCCACGTCGCCGGCCACTTCCACTGCCTTGCCCGATTTGGCCAGCACGTTGGCCGAGAGCGCGCGGTTCATGCCGGCGATGCCGATGGCCGGCAGCAGCCCGCCGATGGTGGTGGGAATCAGGCATACCAGCAACGCCACCAGCTGCAAGGGGTCGATCGGGATGCCCACGAAGCCGGCGATGGCGGGCAAGGTGCCGACCACGATCAGGAAGGTCAGCGTCATCGTGCCCAGCAGCAGGCCCAGCGCAATTTCGTTGGGCGTTTTCTGCCTGCTGGCGCCCTCGACCAGCGCAATCATCCGATCGAGGAAACTGTCGCCGGGCAGCGAGGTGACGCGCACCACGATCTCGTCGGATAGCACCTTGGTGCCGCCTATCACCCCGGAGCGGTCGGTGCCGGCTTCGCGCAGCACGGGCGCGGACTCGCCGGTGACGGCCGACTCGTTGATGGTGGCCAGGCCGCGCACGATCTCGCCATCGGCCGGCACGATCTCGCCGGCGGCCACGCGTACCAGGTCGCCGGGTTGCAATCGGGCCGCGGCGACCGTCTGCGTCTCGTGCACGCCGGCCGCGTCGATGACGACGCGGCGCGCGACCAGGTCCTTGCGGGCGCGGCGCAGCGTAGCGGCCTGGCCGCGTCCACGCGCCTCGGCCAGCGCCTCGGCGAAGTTGGCGAACAGCAAGGTCGCCAGCAGCACCACGGTCACGCTCCAGCCGGCGGCTGGCGCGGTCCTGCCCAGCAGGGCAAGCACGGCGCAGCACAGCGTGCCCAGCCAGACCACGGCCATGACGGGGTTCTTGAAGGCGTGCCAGGGCGCGAGCCGGGCGCAAGCCTGCAAGGCGGCGGTTTTCAGGCCGGCGCGGCCGGCCAGCGCCGGGCGATGGCCGGCCGTGGCGAAGAAGGATGTTTCGTCCATGGCATTGCCTTCAGGAAGCGGCCAGCGCCAGGTGCTCGGCCACCGGGCCGAGCACCAGCGCGGGCAGGAATTGCAGTACGGCCAGGATCGCGATGACCGCGATCAGGGTCAGGGCAAAGGTCGGGGTTTCGATGTCCAAGGTGCCGGGACCCTGGGGCGCGGCGCGCTTGCGCGCCAGCATCGCGGCGATGGCCAGCGGCAGGATCAGGGCCGGATAGCGGCCAAGCGCCAGCGCGGCGGCGCAGCTCAGGTTCCACCAATGGCTCGCGTCGGCCAGCCCCTCGAAGCCCGAGCCGTTGTTGGCCAAGGCCGAGGCGTATTCGTAGAGCACCTGGCTGACGCCATGAAAGCCGGGGTTGGAGTTGCCGGCCAGCGAGGGGACGGCCAGGCTGGTCGCCGTCAGGCCCAGCAGCACCAGCGGCGGCAGCAGCACCAGCACGGCCAGCAGCCTGACCTCGGGCGCCTCGATCCTGCGCCCGCACAGGGCGGGCGTGCGTCCGGTCATCAGGCCGGCAAGAAACACGCCCAGCAACAGGTAGACCATGAACTGCTGCAATCCGCTGCCGATCCCGCCCCAGATGGCGTTGACCAGCATGTTGACCAGCGCCACCAGGCCGGTCAGCGGGGCGAGCGAATCGTGCATGGCGTTGACCGAGCCGTTGCTGGTCTGCGTGGTCAGCGCCGCCCATAGGGCCGAGGCCTGCGCGCCCAGGCGCACCTCCTTGCCTTCCATCAGGGCGGGATCGGCGCTCGATGGCGAATAGGCCTCGGACCACACCGCCAGGCTTGCCGAGGCCACCGACAGCGTCGCCATGCAGCCCAGGATCAGGGCGGCGAGCCGCTTGCGGCCGGTC
Source organism: Orrella sp. JC864 (assembly GCF_037026685.1). Lineage (NCBI taxonomy): Bacteria > Pseudomonadati > Pseudomonadota > Betaproteobacteria > Burkholderiales > Alcaligenaceae > Orrella > Orrella sp. JC864. The sequence continues at coordinate 266,635 of NZ_JBANET010000002.1, forward strand.
AGCGCGCCGGCCATGAAGACCACGGCCACCGGCAGCAGGACGATAGCCAGCGTTTGCATCAGGTTCGACAGCGGCGTGGGGTTCTCCAATGGCACGGCGCTGTTCGAACCGTACCAGCCCCCGCCGTTGGTGCCCAGCTGCTTGACGGCGACCATCGCCGCGACCGGCCCGAGCGGGATCTTCTGTCCGGCCATGGGCGCGCTGGCGTCCAGTGGCGTGGCCACCGGCCCGCCCTGCAAGGTGGCGGGCACGCCCTGGCTGGTCAGCAGCAGCGAGAACAGCAGGCACAGCGGCAGCAGGACGCGCACCGCCGGACGGATGATGTCGGCCCAGTAGTTGCCCAGGCCGGCCCGGGCGCCGCGTTCATCGCCCGGGCCGATCGGCGCGCCGGGGACGCCGAACAGGCCGCGCAGCGTCGCCGCCGCCAGGGCCAGGCCCATCATCGGGGTGATGACCTGCAGCCCGACCAGGCCGGTCATTTGCGACAGGTGCGACAGCTGGGCCTGGCCCGAATAGTGTTGCTGGTTGGTGTTGGTCAGGAACGAAACCGCCGTGTGCAGCGCCAGGTCCCAGCGCATGTTCGGGGCCTGGTTGGGATTGAGCGGCAGCCAGGCCTGGGTCATGAACAGCACCCAGGCAATCCCCCCGAGCACGAGGTTGCTCAGCAGGAAGGCCCGCGCATACTCCTGCCAGCCCATGCTGCGCGCCGGATCCACGCCCAGCAGGCGGTACAGCGGGCGCTCGATCAACCCGAAGGCGCGGTCGCCGCGCATCGGCGCGCCCCGCATCACCGCCGCCAGGTAGCGGCCCAGCGGCCAGCCCAGCGCCAGGGCCAGCGCGATAACGATAAGGAACTCGGTCATGGGACGGGTCCTGCAAGCCGGATCGGCAACGGCTGCATTCTCGATCCGGCCCCCGTAAAGTCTCCATGCCTGTTGCCGCGCGGGCGCGTCAATTCTTCGTAAATTCCTGCGCCGATTCGGCCGCCGCCTGCAGGTCGGCGGCGTGGACCATCAGTTCGCGCACCTGGCGCAGCGTGGGATATTGCCAAAGCACGGCATGCCAGCGGGGCGAGGCCAGCAGGTCACGCCAGACGGGCTCGAGCAGCGCCGGGTCGGCGGGCTGGCCCTGTGCCAGCGTACTGGCGTAGTCCAGGCTGGCCGGCGCGGACAGCAGCTGCATGCGGCTGGCCGCGCCCAGCAGGCGCGGGGTGGAATCTGCCGGCGCATCGCAGCAATAAAGCACGGTGCCGGCCAGCGCATGCGCCTGCGTGGGCAGGGCCGCGAGCGATGCCCCGCGCAGGGGCACGGTTCCTTGCCGCGCCGCGAAGGGATAGACCTGGTCGGGCCGGGCCAGCGCGAGCAAGGCCAGGCCCCGCAGCAGGCGGGGAAAGTCGGTCGTGGCCGCGTCCACCGAGGCCTTGGCTTCCAGTACCAGGCAGACGTCCCAGGCCGGCTGCGAGCCCGGCGCCTGGCGCAGCACCACCGCGTCCCATTCCGTCTTGGCACGCTTGGCGCGGCCCGCCAGCGCGGCCGGCACGCGCAAGGACGTGACGACCCGATGGATGGCGCCGCCGCCGGCCTGGTCCAGGCGCATGGCCAGCGTCTCCAAGGCCTGCTCGGCCAGGGCTTCGACGGCCGCCCCGCGCCGCTGGCCGGCCGTGCCCCGGGCGGTCGCGCCGGCGCTGCCCGGCGCCGGTCCATGCCGCGCCCACAGCTGGCGGTACTGCCGTACTTGTTCGTGCTGCCCCAGGCTGTCCATGCGCAGCAGGTGCTGCAGCTCGGGGCCGGCCAGCAGGCGCGTCAGGCTGCGCGCCAGCGGCGCCTGGGCGGCGGCCTGCGGGGTGCGCAGCAGTGCGCTGGCTGTATCGGCCAGTTCGGCCCAGGCGTGCCGGCTGGCCGATTCGTGCAGCCGGGCCAGCGCCCCGCATAGCGGGTCTGCGCCGTGGCGCCGCAGCCTGGCCGGATGGGCGATGGCATGGACGGTGCCGAGCACCCGGCGCAGGTCCTGCGCGGCCCGGGCCGCCAGCCCGGCATATTCGCGCACGGGCGGCGCATGATGCCGCAGCACCATGGCCTGCAACGCCGGATCGCCGGACCCGGGCCGCATCGCATCCCGGATCAGGCGCGCCAGCGCATCGGTGAACTGCCGTGCCAGCGCCGCATCCGGCGATTGCGCCTGCGTCACGGCAAGACGGGCCTGCTCGATGGCCAAGGCCAGGGCCGTGGCGGGATCGTCCGCCTGCGCCCGCATGGCGCAGGCAGGCATGGCCGGCAGGCGATAGCGGCGCGCGGCGTGCTCGAGCATCATGCCCGTCAGCTTAGCGCATCCCCCAGGCAGCGCAGCCGCTTGACGTCGCGCAGCGGCGGCAGCCCGTACAGGCGGCTGTACTCGCGGCTGAACTGCGAGGCGCTTTCATAGCCCACCCGGTGCGCGGCCGCGCCGGCGTCCAGGGGTTCGGCCAGCATCAGGCGGCGGGCTTCGCGCAGGCGCAGCTGCTTCTGGTATTGCAGCGGGCTCATGGCGGTGATGGCCTTGAAATGATGGTGCAGGGACGACGGGCTCATGTTCACCGCCTGGGCCAGCGTCTCGATGCGCAGCGGCTGGGCGTAGTGGCGCTGGAGCCAATCGATGGCGCGGCTGATCTGGTGGGCCGGCCCGGCCGCCAGGCGGCGCAGGCGCGGACCCAGTTCGCCGGTGACCAGGCGATAGAGGATTTCGCGTTCGGCCAGCGGTCCCAGCGCGCGCAGGTCGGCCGGGTGGTCGAGCAGGCGCAGCAGCCGCAGCAGCGGTTCGAGCAGGTCGGCATCGACCGGGGCCAGGGCCACCCCGCGCATCGGCGGGGCGTCGGCCGGGGCGGGCGGGCCGATCTCGCCCAGCACTTCGCCCAGCCGTTCGGCATTGATGTCCAGCACCACGCACAGGTAGGGCTGGCGCGGCGTGGCATGGGTGATGCGGGCCAGGACCGGCAGGTCGAAGGCGGTCACCAGGTAATTGGCCGGGCCGTACTCGAAGACCTCCTCGCCCAGCTGTACCTGCTTGGCGCCCTGCACCGCGATGGCCAGCGAAGGGCGGCTCTGGGCGCAGCCCAGGTCGGCCGGACTGGCATAGCGCACCAGCGCCAGCCCGGGGTAGGGGGTCTGCTGCAAGCCGTCGTCCGGCATCCGGGCGGCCACCCGCCGGGCAATCTCGGCGCGGTATTGCGCCAGGCGCCGCGCCTGGACCAGGGCGGGCCCGGCGATGGCCGCTGGCGTGCCCTTCATGCGGGAACCCGCAGGGGCGTGCGTATGGGCAGCGTGCGCACCCGGGTGCCCACCGCATCGAAGATCGCATTGGCCAGGGCCGGCGCCAGCGGCGGCACGCCAGGCTCGCCCACGCCCGTGGGCGGCTGCGCGGAAGAAACAATGTGCACCTGCACCTGGGGCATCTCGTTCATGCGCAGCGCCGGATAGTCGTGGAAGTTGCTTTGCTCGACCACGCCGTCGGCCAGCGTGATGGCGCCATGCAGCGCGGCCGACAGCGCAAAGCCGATGCCGCCTTCCATCTGGGCGCGCACCACGTCCGGGTTGATGGCGATGCCGCAATCGACGGCGCACACCACCCGGTCGACCTTGAGCGCGCCGGCCTGGTCCACCGTGATCTCGACCACCTGCGCCACGACCGACTGGAACGATTCGTGCACCGCCACGCCCCGGCCGCGCCGCGTGCCGGCGGCGCCGCTTGCCAGGGGCTGGTCCCAGCCGGCCTGCCGCGCGGCCAGCTCCAGCACGCCCAGGTGGCGGGGATGGCCGGCCAGCAGGGCGCGCCGGTAGGCCACCGGGTCGTTGCCGCCGGCGCGGGCAGCCTCGTCGATCAGGGTCTCGGCGGTGAAGGCCGTGTGCGTGTGGCCCACCGAGCGGAACCACAGCACGGGCACGCGCGAGTCGCTGGGCGAATGCAGCTCGACCCGCAGGTTGGGCACCCCATAGCTCAGGTCGGACAGGCCCTCGACCGAGGTGGTGTCCACGCCGTCCTTGATCATGAAGTCCGCGAAAGGCGTGCCCGCGATGATGGACTGGCCCACCACGCGCACCTGCCAGGCGGTGACCTGGCCCTGGGCGTCCAGGCCGACGCGGGCCCGGTGCAGGTACAGCGGCCGGTAGTAGCCGGCGCGGGTGTCGTCCTCGCGGGTCCAGACCAGCTTGACGGGCGCATCCAGTCCTTGCCGGCGCGCCGCCCGGGCAATGGCCACGGCTTCGAGCAGGTAGTCGGCGCTGGAACTGGCGCGCCGGCCGAAACTGCCGCCGGCATAAAGCTGGTGGATCGATACGCGCTCGGGCGGCAGGCCCAGGTAGGCGCTGACGGCCTGCTGGTCGGCGGTCTGGAACTGCTCGCCGTTCCAGATTTCGCATTCGTCCTCGCCCAGGCGCACCACGCAATTGAGCGGCTCCATGCTGGCATGGGCCAGGTAGGGAAACTCGAAGTCGGCCTCGATCACCTGGGCGGCCGAGGCCAGCGCGGCCTGCACGTCGCCGCGCTCGGCCGCGAGCGTGCCGGCGGTGCCGGCCAGCTCGCGGTAGCGGGCCAGCAGCGTGTCGCTGCCGCCGCGATAGGCCTGGCTTTCGTCCCAGTCGATGGCCAGCAGGTCGCGGCCGCTGCGGGCCGCCCAGGTATTGTCGGCCAGCACCGCCACGCCGGCCGAGCGCGTGGCCGAGCCCTCGAACTGCACGACCGCGCGCACGCCGGGCACGGCCTTGGCCTGTCCGGCCTCGACGCCGCGCACCGTGGCGCCGAAGCGCGGCGCGTGCGCGGCCACCGCCACCAGCATGCCGGGCAGCTGGACATCCTGGGTGTAGAGGGCGCGCGCACGGACCTTCTCGGCGCTGTCGGTGCGGCGCAGGTCCTGCTTGCCGATCAGGGTATAGCGTTCGGGCGATTTCAGCGCGATGCCGGCCGGCAGCGGCTGGCGCGCGGCCGCCTCGGCCAGCTCGCCGAAGCCGGCGCTGCGGCCCGAGGCGGCGTGGCTGACCGTGCCTTGCGCGACGTCGATCTCGCCGGCGGGAACCTGCCAGCGTTCGGCGGCCGCCGCTACCAGCATGGCGCGCGCCGCGGCTCCGGCCTGGCGCATCTGCTCGAAGGAGTTGGCCATGGCGGTGCTGCCGCCGGTGCCCTGGATGCCCAGGGCCAGGTTCTTGTAGAGCTCGGTGTTTACCGGGGCGCCCTCGACCCGGACCTGTTCCCAGGCGGCGTCCAGTTCCTCGGCGGCCAGGGTGGCCAGGCCGGTGTAGGCGCCCTGGCCCATTTCTATGTGCTTGGCATAGACGGTGACGATGCCCCGGGTATCGATGCGCAGGAAGGCGTTGGGAGCGAAGGCGGCCGGCTGCGCGGCGCCGGCCTGCGGGCCGGCGGCGGCGCGCAGCGGGGCCAGGTGCAGGCCCAGGACCAGCCCGGCGCCGGCTTGCAGCACGCGGCGCCGGGCCGGGTTGGCGGGGTAGGGGCCGCCGTGGGCGGCATCTTGCGACAGGGTGCGGTAGGCCATGTGGGCTCCTTCAGGCGAGCGCGCGGGCGGCGTGGTGGATGGCCGCGCGGATGCGCACGTAGGTGGCGCAGCGGCACAGGTTGCCGCTCATGGCATCGTCGATGTCCTGGTCGGTGGGGCGGGGATTGCCGCGCAGCAGGGCGGCTGCCGACATCATCTGGCCGGGCTGGCAGTAGCCGCACTGCACCACGTCCAGCGCCTCCCAGGCGGCCTGCACGGCCTGGCCGACGCGATCGGCGCCCAGGCCTTCGATGGTCGTGATCTTCTGGCCCGCCAGCGCCGAGACCGGCATGACGCAGGCGCGGATGGGGTTGCCGTCGGCATGCACCGTACAGGCGCCGCACAAGGCCATGCCGCAGCCGTATTTGGTGCCCGTCAGTTTTGCCACATCCCGCAAGGCCCAGAGCAGGGGCATTTCGCCGGGGGCGTCCAGGGCCGTATCGGCGCCGTTGATGTTCAGGGTGATGGTCATGGGTTCCCCCCAGTGCAGAAGGCGCGCGTGGCCGCGCGGAAGCTGCAAGCTTAAGGAAGGCGCCAGCCTGGCGGCAATGCCGATTACTGCGAGATTCTTGCCTGATCCTGCGCAGGCGGGCCGGCGGACAGATTTGTGGGCCGGCTGTGTAAGTTGGCTACGACGTGAAACGGCCGCATCCCGGGCCCGACGGGCTTGCGCAGTCGGCGCGCCCGGCCGCCGGGCGCCGGCGCGAGCGTTCCGTGAAACGCGGACACTGGGCGATACAACTGCGCCGGCCGAGTGCTCTACGGTGATGCTTTCGAAGACACCGATGTCTTCGGGGAACTCAACCCCTATACCGCAATGGAGAGAGAAATGGCTGTCAAGACGCTGGAAGACCTGTTCATCCACGAACTTTCGGATATCAGCAGTGCCGAGAAACAACTGGCCAAGGCGCTGCCGCGGTTGGCACGGGCGGTGGAGAATCCCGAACTGCGCCAGGCCTTCGAGACGCACCTGGAAGAGACGCAGGGGCAGATCGAGCGCATCGACGAGATCGTCGAACTCACCGGCTTTCGCCTCAAGCGCATCAAGTGCGCGGCCATGGAAGGCCTGGTCGAGGAGGGCAAGGAGGTGATCGAGGAAGTGGAAAAAGGCCCGGTGCGCGACGCCGCGCTGATCGGCGGCGCGCAGAAGGTCGAGCACTACGAGATCGCCAGCTACGGCACCTTGTGCGCCCTGGCCAAGCAGCTCGGCCTGAATGACGTGATCAAGCTGCTGCAGGCGACGCTGGAGGAAGAGAAGGCCACCGACCAGAAGCTGACCCTGATCGCCGAGGGCGGCGGCAACCAGAAGGCCGCGAGCAAATAACCCGCTGTTTTGCAGCCACGCAACTTTCGAGGAAAAGGTGAACGCAATGACGACCAACGAAGACCGAGCGAAGGAACACCTGCTGGATTGGCTGCGCGATGCGCACGCCATGGAAGAGCAGGCCGAAACCATGCTCAAGGGCATGGCGGGCCGGCTCGAGCATTATCCGGTGCTGCGCCAGCGCATCGAGCAGCACATCGTCGAGACCCAGGGGCAGGCCCGCCAGGTCGCCAGCTGCCTGGAGCGCATCGGCGGCAGCAACTCGGCGCTCAAGGATACCGGCGGCAAGATGATGGCCGCGGCCCAGAATTTCTCGGGCATGTTCGCCAGCGACGAAGTGGTCAAGGGGGCCTTGTTCAGCTATGCCTTCGAGCACATGGAGATCGCGTCCTACCGCAGCCTCGTGGCCGCCGCGCGGCTGGTCGGGGACCAGGCCACCGCCGATATCTGCGCCGGCATCCTGGCCGAGGAGGAAGCGATGGCCAAGTGGCTCGAAGAGCACATGGACCAGCTGACCGCCGAGTTCCTGCAGCGCTCGCGCCAAGGCGAGCCGGCCAAGCGCTAGCCATCGCGGGCCGCCGCCTGGGCGGCCTTGCTCTCGACACGCAAGGGAAACCCCATGTTCATCCACAACAAACGATTGCAATACACCGTGCGGGTGGCCCGGCCCAATCCGGGCCTTGCCAACCTGCTGCTCGAGCAGTTCGGCGGCCCCCAGGGCGAACTGGCGGCGGCCTGTCGCTACTTCGCCCAGGGGCTGGGCGAGGACGACCCGGGCCGCAAGGACATGCTGATGGACATCGCCACCGAAGAGCTCAGCCACCTGGAGGTGATCGGTTCGCTGATCGCCATGCTGAACAAGGGCGCCAAGGGCCAGCTGGCCGAAGCCACGCAAAGCGAGGCCGAGCTGTACCGTTCGCTGAACGGCCCGGGCAACGATTCGCACGTGACGCAGCTGCTGTATGGCGGCGGCCCGGCGCTGATCAATTCGGCCGGCCAGCTCTGGACGGCGGGCTACATCGAGAACGTGGGCGATCCGTCGGCCGACCTGCGCACCAACATCGCCGCGGAGGCGCGCGCCAAGATCATCTATGAAAGGCTGATCAACGTGACCGACGATCCCGACGTCAAGGACGCGCTGGGCTTCCTGATGACGCGCGAAGTGGCGCACCAGCAGTCGTTCGAGAAGGCGCTGTATTCCATGCAGGCGAATTTCCCGCCGGGCAAGCTGCCGGGCATGCCGGCCTTTGCCAACACCTACTTCAATATGTCGCAGGGCGAAGGAGACATGCGCGGCTCGTGGAACAGCGACGAGAATTTCGAGTACGTCTCGGACCGGGACAAGCAGCACAGCGTGGACGGCGGCGACGGCTCGGCCAGCGTGCAGCAGTTGGACCAGGCCGAACTGGCGGACTTGCAGGCGCTGGTCAGCCGCACGGCTTCCGATCCCCTGGCCGATCCGCAGACCGGCGTGGACCTGGGCGCCGGCGCCCCGCCGGCGCGCTAAGCCGCGGCGTGCGCGCGCGGCGCGCTACTGGCCGCGCGCCGCCTGCGGCAGGATGTCCAGCACCGCTTCGGGCGGGCGGCATAGCCGCGCGCCCAGGGGCGTGTCCACGATGGGGCGGTTGATCAGGATGGGGTGCTCGAGCATGAATCCGATCAGCTGCTCGTCGGTCCATCGGGGCTCGCCCAGGCCCAGTTCCTCGTAGGGCGTGCCCTTGCTGCGCAGCACCTCGCGCACGGGCACGCCCATTTTTTTGATCAGCGCCGTCAGCGTCTGGCGGTCGGGCGGGTCCTTCAGGTACTGGACGACGGTGGGCTGGACGCCGCTGTCGCGGATCATGTCCAGCACCTTGCGCGAGGTGCCGCAATTGGGGTTGTGGTAGATGGTGACGTCCGGCATGGGGTCTTCCTTGTAGATCGTTGTGCCCCGGCAAGTATAGATTTCCGGGGCCCGGCTGCGCAGGCCGGCGCCTCGCGCCATAATGCGTGCCGGGCCAGCGGCCGGGACCGGGAGATCTGCCATGGACGAATTGCGCGCCATATCGACATTCATCAGGGCTGCCGAACTGGGCAGCTTCAACCGCGCCGCCCTGGCGCAGGGCACCACCGCCCAGGCCGTGAGCAAGGCGGTGCGCCAGCTCGAGGCGCACCTGGGCGTGCGCCTGTTTCACCGCAGCACGCGCAAGAGCGCGCTAACCGAGGAAGGCCAGCGCCTGTTCGATTCGGCCCGGGACAGCCTGCAGGCGCTGACCGAGGCGCTGCAAGGCGCGCGCAGCGCCGCGCGGCAGGAAGAAGGGCTGATACGGATCAGCGCGGCTGGCGCGGTCGGGCGCAAGGTGCTGATGCCCTTGCTGGCGGCCTTCGGCCAGCGCTATCCGGGCATCCGTTTCGACCTGACGCTGGAGGACCGGGCCACCGACGTCGTGGGAGAGCGCATCGACGTGGGTTTCCGCTCGGGCAACCCGCCGGACGCGCAGGTGGTGGCGCGGCGCCTGTTCCCCATCCAGCTGATCCTGTGCGCCTCGCCGGGCTACCTGGCCGAGCACGGCGCGCCGGCGCGCCTGCAGGACCTGGCCCGCCACCGTTGCGTGGGCTATCGCCAGCCGGGCACGAGCCGCCCGGTGCCCTGGGAGTTCAAGGTCAAGGGCGAGACGGTGTTCCAGTGCGTGCCGGCCGTGGTGTGCTGCAGCGATCCCGAGGCCGAGATGCAGGCCGTGCTGCAGGGCATGGGCATCGGGCAGATCGACAGCATCAACGCGGCCGCGCCGCTGCGCAGCGGCGCGCTGGTGCCGCTGCTGGCGCGCCACGTTAGCGACCGCATGGGCTTGTTCCTGTACTACGCCCAGCGCAGGGACATGCCGCTGCGGGTGCGCCGCTTCATCGATTTTGCCGCCGAGCAGCTCCAGGGCGGCGAGCGCTACTGGCTGGGGGCCGCCGAGCTGCGGCCGCGCACGCCCGCCGCGCGCCACGCGCCGATAGACAACTGACGGTTGCTACTGATGGCGCCGCACGCCGTCTACCGGCGATCGGCGCCGGCTTCTAGAGTTCGGGCTGTCGGATTTCGACGAACCTGAACCCCAAGGAGCCCACCATGACGACTTCCCAAGACCTTGCCGGCCGCGTTGCGGTCATCACCGGCGCTTCCAGCGGCATCGGCCAGGCCAGCGCGCTGCTGCTGGCCTCGCGCGGCGCCCGGGTGGCGCTGCTGGCGCGCCGCCAGGCCGCCCTGGAGAGCCTGGCGGCCGAGATCCGCGCGGCCGGCGGCCAGGCGCTGGCATTGCCTGCCGACGCGACCGATGCCGCTTCGGTCCAGGCGGCCGCGCAGGCGGTGCGCCGCGAGTTCGGCTGCGCCGACCTGGTTTTCAACAATGCCGGCCTGATGCTGCCCGGCGCCGTGGGCGAGCAGCCGTTCGAAGAATGGCAGCGGCAGATCGACATCAACGTGACCGGGGCCATGCGCGTGATCCACGCGTTCGTGCCGCAACTGGAGCAGGCCGCGGCCCGGGGCGGCCCCTCGGACCTGGTCAACACCTCGTCGATCGCCGGGCAGTACGTCTATGGCAATTTCGCCGTCTATTCGGCGACCAAGGCCTACGTCAGCCACCTGACCCGCCACCTGCGCCTGGAGCTGGGGCCGCGCGACATCCGGGTCGGCATGATCGAGCCGGGCATCACGGCCACCGAGCTGCAGGATCATTTCACCTTCCAGGGCGCCAAGGACTGGCTGGCCGGCGCGGCGCAGTCCATCGAGTTCCTGCGGGCCGAGGACGTGGCGCAGGTGCTGGGCTTCATCGTTTCGCAGCCCAGGCACGTGAACCTGCAGCAGGTGGTGGTCATGCCGACCCGCGAGGGCATCTGAGCGGCGGCCCGCGTGCGCGGCCAGGCTGCTTTACCATAGCGTCGCTGCATCGTTTCCCGGACATAGGCATGATGAACCGATTGTTGCTGGCGCTGTTGTGCATCCTGGCCCTGAGCGCGGGCCGCCCGGCGGGCGCGGCCGCGCCGCAGGCTCCCGCCGGCGAGGCCCCGCGGCAGGCGCAGGCCATCGCCGTGGGCGATATCGCCTGGCAGGCCGACGCCGACGAGCAGTTGGCGGGCGAGATCGCCGCGCGCGCGGCGCAGGCCGATCCCCTGGGGCGCATCGAGCCGGCGCTGATCGCGCTGGAGCGCTCGGTCGGCGACAAGCGCGCCATGTTCCGCAGCGAAGACCTGCTGGTGCTGCCGCAGCTGCAGCTAGACAGCCTGGAGCGGCATTGGCGGCTCGATGCCGCCCGGCTGGCGCGCTGGAAAGCGGACCTGCGCGTGGCGATCGGCCCGAGCCTGCGCGACGTGGCCGACATGGCCGAGCGCCGCCAGGCCTGGCTGGCCACGCGGGCGGCCCATCCCGCCGGCTCGCTGCCGCAGGCCCTGTCCGACCGCATCGATGCGGTGCTGGCGCAGATCGCGCTGGCCGAGGCGGCGCTTTCCGCGCCGCTGGCACGCCAGATGGCCCTGGCCCAGCGCGTGAACGTGCTGGAGAACAGCGTGCAGGCCGGGCAGGAAGCGGTGGCCGACGCCATCGATCATATCGACCGGCGGCTGCTGCACGTCGATGCGCCGCCGCTGTGGCGCGCCGAGCAAGCCGGCGCGGCGGCCGGGGTGGGCGCGGGCCTGGGGATGCAGCTGGCCTTCCTGCGCCAGTACGGCGAGGCCGGCGGCGGCGGGCGGCGCGCGCTGGCGCTGCTGCAGGTCCTGATGCTGCCGCTGCTGGCCGTGCTGGCCGTGCGCGCGCGCAGGCGCGATGCGCCGCTGCGCGATCCCGAATCGCTGCGCATCCTGCAAAGGCCGGTTTCCGCCTGGATCCTGCTGACGATGATCGGCGTGCTCACGCTCGAGCGCGACGGCCCGCCGCTGCTGCACCAGATCGCCATGGTGCTGGCCTTGCTGCCGGTGCTGCGGCTGCTGCCGACCCGCCTGCGCGAGCAGCTCGGCGCCTGGCCCTATGTGGTCAGCGGCTTTTACCTGCTGCAGCGCGGGGCCTTCCTGCTGCTGGCCGACAACCTGCTGTATCGCTGGTACACCTTCTGGCTGGCCTTGGCGGCCCTGGCCCTGACGCTCTGGCTGGTGCGGCGCCCGGGCGCCGCCGCCGGCGCGCGCACCGGCGGGCTGCTGCGCGCGGGCGCCTGGTGCGCGGCGGCGCTGCTGGCGCTGTCGGTGCTGTGCAACCTGCTGGGCAACGTCTCGCTGGCCGAAATGCTGGTCAACGGCGTGATCCTCACCGCCTACATGGGCCTGGTGCTGTACGCCGCCGTGGCGGTGTTCGAAGCCTTGCTGCGCGAATGCCTGGGCCTGTCCTACGTGGCGCGCCTGCACCTGGCCCGCGTGCGCGGCCAGGCCATCGTGGCATCGCTGGTGCGCGCCTTCACGGCGGTGGCGGTGCTGGCCTGGGTGGTTTTTACGCTGGACGGCTTCCGGCTGTTCCGGCCCTTGTACGGCTGGCTGCACGCGGCCCTGACCGCCCGCATGAACTATGGCGAACTCTCGATCAGCCTGGGCACCGTGCTGCTGTTCGTGTTCTCGGTGTGGCTGGCGTTCTGGATCGCGCGCACGGTGCGGCTGGTGCTGCGCGAAGAGGTGCTGCCCCAGGTCGCGCTGCCGCGCGGGGTGGACAACAGCATCGCCTCGCTGAGCTATTACGCGCTGGTCTTGCTGGGGCTATATGTGGCGCTGTCGGCGGCGGGCTTTCAGATGGGGCAGATGGCCTTCCTGTTCGGCGCCCTGGGCGTGGGCATCGGCCTGGGCCTGCAGGGCGTGGTGAACAATTTTGTCTCGGGCCTGATCCTGATGTTCGAGCGGCCCTTGCAGCCGGGTGACGTCGTGGACATCGGCGGCACCGCCGGCAGGGTGCGCAGCATCGGCATGCGATCGACCACGGTGCGCACCTTCGAAGGCGCCGACGTGGTGGTGCCCAACGGCATGCTGCTTTCGGAAAAGCTCACCAACTGGACCTTGCTGGACCGCACCCGGCGCGTCGACGTCGAAGTGGGGGTGGCCTACGGCAGCGACGTCGAGCGGGTCAAGCAGCTGCTGCACGAGGCCGTCGCGCGCGTGCAGGGCATCCTGGGCGAGCCGGCGCCGGTGGTGCTGTTCACCGGCATGGGCGAGAGCGCGCTGGATTTCGTGGTGCGCGGCTGGACCGCCGATTTCGACAACTGGGCGGGCATACGCAGCGAGCTGGTCACCAACGTGTACACCGCGCTGCAAGAGGCCGGCATCGAGATTCCCTTCCCGCAGCGGGACCTGCACCTGCGCAGCGTGGACGGGCAGGCGGCGCGCGCACTGGGCGCCGGCGCGCCGCCCGCCGGGCAGGACTGAGCGGCGGGGCGAGCGCTCAGAACCTGTAGGTGGCGCTGGCCACGATGCTGCGGCGCGCGCCGTACCAGCAGTCGCCGCGCGACAGGCAGGTGGCCACGTAGGTCTTGTCGGTCACGTTGTTCACGTTAAGCGCATAGCGCCAGTGGCGGGTTTCGTACGAGACCATGCCGTCCCACAGCACGACCGATTGCGTGGTGGGCGCATCGCCGTCGCGAAAGGCGCTCATCCAGCGCACGCCGGCGCCGGCCGCAAAGCCGTCGATGCCGGCCACCGAGAAGCGGTACTTGCCCCAGGCCGCGGCCTGGTGGCGCGGCATGCCCTCCAGTTCGTCGTCCAGGTCGATGTAGTTGTAGTGCGCGATCAGGTCCACCGACGGGCTGATCTGTCCGCGCCACTCCAGCTCCAGGCCGTTGTTGCGGGTCTTGCCGGTCTGCACGTTGTTCAGCGGGCCGCTTTCGTCGGGCACCAGGCGGTTCTTTTCCTTTAGGGTATAGACGGCGGCGGTGAACAGGTTGCGGCCGTCCTCGGACAGGTGCTTGACGCCCACCTCCCACTGCTCTCCGCGCAGGGGTTCGTAGGTTTCCGGCACGCCGCCTTCCGGGGTGCTGCGCGTGGTGCTGGCCTGCGGGGTGAAGGATTCGCTGTAGTTCACATAGGGCGACCAGCCGTTGTCGGCCACGTACATCACGCCCAGGCGCTTGGTGGTCGCCTGGTCCTTGTCGGTGCGCCCGCCGTCCAGGCCGCTGCGCGCGCGGTCGTGCCGCAGGCCGGCGGCCACGATCCAGTTGCGGCCGATCTTCATCTGGTCCTGCAGGTAGATGCCGGTCTGGCGCAGCTTGAAGCGCGGCTCCTCGGTCAGCGTGGGCGGCGTGAAGTTGCCGTAGACCGGGTCGTAGGCGTCGATGGTGCTGTAGCCGAAGCCGCTTTCGCGCTCGCGCCGGTACTGCAGCCAGTCAACGCCCAGCAGCAGGCGGTGCTCGACGATGCCGGTGCGCAGGCGGCCCTGCAGGTGCTGGTCCAGCGTATCGATGCGCACCTCGGTGATGCTGTCGTCGGCATAGCGGCCGATGATGCGCTGGCCGTCCGGATCCGCGGCCCAGCCCCCCGGCAGGCTGAACGAGTCGGCATAGTGGGTGAAGTAGTCGACCTTGTTGCGCGCGTGGCGATACCCCTGGCTGAAGGACCAGTCGTCGTTGAAGCGGTGCTCGAACAGCCAGCCCACGCTGCGGCGCCGGGAGTCGTAGCGGTCGTGGTCGGGCTCGCCGATGAAGCGGCGCGTGGGGATGCGGCCGTTGGGGTTGGGCGTGCGCATGCCGGCCCAGGGCAGGAATTGCGAGGTCGAGCCCGATTTGTCGTCCTGGTACAGCGCCTGCAGCGTGAGCGAGGTGGCGGCGCTGGGGCGCCAGGTCAGGCTGGGCATGAGCACGGTGCGGTCGTCCGGCACGTGGTCCACCTGGGTGTCGGCCTGGCGCTTGAGCGCCACGATGCGGTAAAGCCATTGCCCGTCCTCGGTCAGCGGGCCCGTCAGGTCGGCCTGGATCTGCTTGCGGTCGTGGCTGCCGTATTGGATGCCCACCTCGCCCTGGAAGGTGTCTTGCGGCCGCTTGCTGACCATGTTGACGATGCCGGCCGTGCTGCCTTGCCCGTACAGCATGGCCGCCGGCCCGCGCAGCACCTCCAGGCGCTCGAGCGTATAGGGCTCGGTGCGGGTGGTGCTGGTGTAGTAGTCGAAGGCCTGGCGCAGCCCGTCCAGGTAGGTGTCGGGCGAGGAGCCGCGCACGCGCACGGAATCGGTGCGCGAATCCAGCCCATAGGCGTCCGAGCGCACCCCGGCCGCGTAGCCCAGCGCGTCCTGGATGTTGGCCGCGCCCTGGTCCAGCATCTGCTCGCGCGTGACGACCGTGACCGATTGGGGCGTCTCGATCAGGGGCGTGTCGGTCTTGGTGGCCGTGGCCGAGCGCTGGGCGGCGTAGCCCTGCACCGGCCCGGTGGCGGTTTCCTGGATTGCATCGGACTGGACCGTGACCTGGGGCAGGGTGGTGACCGCCGGGCCGGGCTGGGCCGCCAGCAGGCCGGGCAGGCCCGCCAGCGCGAGCATCAGTCGTGAGGGCGAAGGAAAAGGGGTGCTCATGAGTTTAATAAAGATAATCAGTCTTATTAAGTTTTATTAAAAGACGCAGTGAACGCCAAACCTCAAGGACTGTCAAGGCCCCGGGCGCGGGCCGGGGCGGCCGGCGCAGGCGGGCGGTGCCGCGCCGGCAGGGCTGCTGCCGCTAGCCCTGGGCTGTGGGCCGGCTGGCCTGGCCGGCGGCCTGCTGCGTCGTGCGGTGCAGGGCGCGCACCAGGTCCGACTGGGTGACGATGCCGGTCAGCACGCCGTCCTGGCGCACGATCGGGATGTGGCGGTGGCCGCGCTCGGCGAACAGCGGGACCAGGCTGCTGACCGGCTGGTCGGGCCAGGCCGTGTCGACCTGGCGCGTCATCGCCTGGCCCACGCGCGGCGCGGCCCAGGGGCGGCGCGCGCCCTTGCGCCATAACGCGCGCAGCCCCGCGCCCCAGCCGCCGCCGGCGGGGGCGCCATCGTGCGGCAGGAAGTCGGCGGCGGTCACGATGCCCAGCAGCTTGCCGTGCGGATCGACCACGGGCAGCGCCTTGACCCGGCGCGCGCGCATCAGCGCCCAGGCGGCTTGCTGCGTCATGTCCGGCGGGACCGCCGCCGGCCGGGCCGACATGATGTCCCGGCAGCGCAGGTGGCCGAAGGTGCGCGCGTAGGCCGCGGCCTGCACATGGTGCAGCAGGGCCGCGAGGTCTTCGCGGCTGACGTCCAGTACGTGGTTGTAGCGGGCCAGCGCGGCATCCAGGTCTTGCGGGTCCAGGCCGCCGCGCGGGGGCGGCCCGGCCGCGGCGCGCCCGGCTGCCTGCGGATACGGCCTGCCGGTCAAGCGGTTGTATGCGATGGCGGCGGCCACCAGCAGCACCGAATTGACCAGCACCGGCAGCAGCGCCGCGCTCCATTCGGCCTGGCCCAGGGCCGCAAGCAGCGCCGCCGCCGCGCCGGGCGGATGCAGGCAGCGCAATGCGAACATCAGGGCGATGGCCAGCGCGACCGCGGCGGCGGCGGTCAAAGCCGGGTCGGCGGCCAGCATGCCGCAGGCCACGCCGGCCACGGTGCACAGGGTGTTGCCGCCGATCACCGGCCAGGGCTGCGCCAGCGGGCTGGATGGCAGCACGAACAGGATCACGGCGCTGGCGCCCAGCGGCGCGGCCAGCCAATATGCGCCGCCCAGGGCTTGCATGGCCCAGCGGCTGCCCAGCGCCATGCACAGAATGCCCAGGGCCGCGCCCACGACCGCGCGCAGGATCTCGCGGCTGTCGACCGAGGGCGCGCGGGGCCAGAGCCAGGCCGGCAGCTTGCGCGCGCCTTGCCCGGCGGCGGGGGGCGCAGGCGGCGGGACGGTGGGAGAAGGGGGCGGCGGGCAGGCGTCTCGGGGCTTCATTTTTTTCACCATTCTAGTGCAGCCCGCCTGAAGCCCACTTGAACGCCGGCGTCCCGGACACGGCATGTCTTTGCTTTGCCATGCAATGCCAGTAGAATTTTTCGCAGTTTGTCCCTCTATCTACTGGTCGGAAGGTTTCATCCATGAGCAATGCCTATCTCGACGCGCTCAAGCAGCGCCGCACCCAATACGCGCTGGGACGCAACGTCTCGCATTCCCGGCAGGCGCTGACCGGGCTGATCCAGGAGGCGATCAAGCACAGCCCCTCGTCCTTCAATTCGCAAAGCTCGCGCGCGGTCATCCTGTTCGGCGAGCAAAGCGAAAAGCTCTGGCAGATCGCCGTGGACGAGGTGCGCAAGGTGGCGCCGGCCGAGGGCTTCGAAAAAACCGAGGCCAAGCTCAGGAGCTTTGCCGCCGGCGTGGGCACGGTGCTGTTCTTCGAAGACCAGGACGTGGTCAAGAAGCTGCAGGACCAGTTCACCCTGTACGCGGACAACTTTCCCGTATGGTCCGAGCAGTCCGGCGGCATGGCCCAGCTTTCGGTTTGGTCGGCACTGGCCAACGCGGGAGTGGGCGCCAGCCTGCAGCACTACAACCCCCTGATCGACGAGGCCGTGGCCAGGCAATGGAACCTGCCGCCCTCGTGGAAGCTGCGCGCCCAGATGCCCTTCGGCTCGAACGAGGGCGGCTTTCCCGAGAAGACCTTCATGGACGACGCCGAACGCTTCCGCGTTTTCGGCTAGGGCCACGCGCCGGCCGCCGCTGCGCGCGTTTCTGTCGCGCGCGTAGCCTTCGCTTATAGTCGTGCGGGTGTATTCCTAGGCGGAGCTCCCGACAATGATGAAGCGTTACGCGGTCTATTTCCTGAGCATCGTGCTGGCCGTGCTGGCCTTTGCGCTGGCGCCGGCCTGGCCGGCCTGGGCCGGCGCCGGCACGGTCTTCGCGCTGCTGGCCGGGCTGGGCACCTGGGATATCGTGCAACGGCGCAGCACCTTGCGGCGCAACTATCCCATCCTGGCGCATTTCCGCTACGGGCTGGAATCCATCGGCCCGGAGATCCGCCAGTACTTCGTGCAAAGCGACCTGGAGGACGTGCCGTTCTCGCGCCAGCAGCGCTCGCTGGTCTACCAGCGGGCCAAGCGGCAGCTGGACGTGGTCGCCTTCGGCACCTTGCGCAGCACCTATGCCACCGACTACGAGTGGATCAACCATTCGCTGGCCACCACCGAAATCCAGAGCCACGATTTTCGCGTGACGGTGGGCGGGCCGCAGTGCACGCAGCCTTACTCGGCCAGCGTCTTCAACATCTCGGCGATGAGCTTCGGGGCCTTGTCGGCCAATGCCGTCCGCGCCCTGAACGAAGGCGCCCGGCGCGGCAACTTCTATCACGATACCGGGGAAGGCTCGATCTCGCCGTATCACCGCGAGTGCGGCGGCGACCTGGTCTGGGAAATCGGCTCGGGCTATTTCGGCTGCCGCGACGAACTGGGGCGTTTCGATCCCGAGCGCTTCGCCCGCAACGCCGCCGACGCCCAGGTCAGGATGATCGAGGTCAAGCTGTCGCAGGGCGCCAAGCCCGGCCACGGCGGCGTGCTGCCGGCAGCCAAGGTCAGCCAGGAAATCGCCGCCACCCGCGGGGTGACGGTGGGCATGGACTGCATCTCGCCCTCGCGCCATTCGGCCTTTTCCACGCCGATCGAGCTGCTGCAGTTCGTGGCGCGGCTGCGCGAGCTGGCCGGCGGCAAGCCGGTGGGCTTCAAGCTGGCCATCGGCCACCCCTGGGAGTGGTTCGGCATCGCCAAGGCCATGATGCAGACCGGCCTGCTGCCGGACTTCATCGTGGTGGACGGCGCCGAGGGCGGCACGGGCGCGGCGCCCGTGGAGTTCGCCGACCATGTGGGCGTGCCGATGAACGAGGCCCTGATGCTGGTGCACAACACGCTGGTGGGCCTGGAACTGCGCGAGCATATCCGCCTGGGTGCGGCGGGCAAGATCACTAGCGCCTTCGAGATCGCCCGCACCATCGCCATGGGCGCGGACTGGTGCAACGCCGGCCGGGGCTTCATGTTCGCGCTGGGCTGTATCCAGTCGCTCAGCTGCCACAACGACCGCTGTCCGACCGGCGTGGCCACGCAGGACCGCAGCCGCTGGCGCCACCTGGACGTGCCCGACAAGGCCACGCGCGTGCACCAGTATCACGCCAATACCCTGCGGGCCCTGCGCGAACTGCTGTCGGCCGCCGGCCTGACCCATACCTCGCAGCTGGGCCCGGAGCACATCGTGCGGCGCGTCTCGCCGGTGGAGATCCGTTCGCTGGCTTCGCTGTACAACTTCCTGTCGCCGGGCGACCTGCTGCGCGGGGTGCCCGGGCATGCGGTGTTCCAGGCGTTCTGGACGCCGGCGCGGGCCGATACGTTCGAGCCGCCGGAAGGGATACGGGCGTTGCGGGAGAGCAAGTCGCGATGAAGGGGGCGCTTTCCTGACGCCCCCCGACATGCCCATCCCCGCTTCTACCACTGATACCCGACCCCCACGGCCCCTCCGAGATCCCCGCGCGAAGTCCCGTTGGCCGCGGCCTTTACCACCCACGACCCGCCCCGCGTGACGTGCGAAAGCCCCATGGCGTAGCCGCTTTCGCCGTTCCAGGCGCCACCGGCCATGGACACCATGCTGCGGCCGGGCAGGTAGGCCTGGGGCAGGGCGGCCGTGGCCATGGCGGCGGCCACGCCGCCGCGCAGCGAGCGGTCGACGGTGTGGACGTCCGAGCGCAGGTCGGCCAGGTGCCGCTGCGTGTCGGCCGAATGCTGCTGCACGCGCTGGTCCACGGCCCGCAACTGCCCGACGTTCACCGCATCGCCGTCCTGGCTGCCGGCCGCCACGCCGGTGATCTGGCGCCCGCCCACGTTGACCTCGCCGCTGGAGGACTGCGGGGCCTGGATGCCGTAGGCCGCGTAGTCCTGGCTGGCGCCGCGCGCCGCCTGCGAGCCGGCGCCCAGGGCCACGCTGTTGGCCGCCGTGGCGCTGGCCTGCGTGCCGATGGCCACGCTGTCCGAGGCGCCGGCCGAGGCGGCCGTGCCCACGGCCACCGTGCGGCTGGCGGTGTTGCCGCGGTTGGCGTCGCTGCCCAGCGAGATGTTGTCGTCGCCGGCCACGCCGATGCCGGCGCCGGTGCCCTGCGCGACGTTGTTCGAGCCGACCACCTGCCGGCCCGCGCCCAGCCCCAGGGCCTGGTTGTTGTTGCCGCGCACTTCGCTGCCGGCATACGAACCCGAGGCGATGTTGTTGTCGCCGGCCACGGTCTGGCCGGCATTGCGGCCGCTGGACTGGTTGCCGTCGCCTTCGACGAACTGGCCGGCATTCTGGCCGTTGGCCAGGTTGCCGTGGCCCGTGACGTTGCGCCCGGCGCCTTGGCCCATGCCCTGGTTGCTGCTGCCGGTGACGTTGCGTCCGGCGTTCGAGCCCACCGACAGGTTGTTGCTGCCGACGGTGTCGGTGCCGGCCCAGAAGCCGAAGCTGTCGTTGTAGTCGCCGCTGACGTTCTGCCCGGCGCTGCGGCCGATCGACTGGTTCCAGCCGCCGTTGACGTTGGTGCCGGCGTAGTAGCCGATCGCCTGGTTGGCGTTCTTGCCGCTGACGTTCGAGCCGGCGCCCTCGCCGATGGCGGTGTTCCAGTTGGTGCTGACGTTGTTGCCCGCGCCGTTGCCGATGGCCTGGTTGTTGCTGCCCGCGACGTTGCGCCCGGCGTTCGAGCCGATGGCGTTGTTCTGGCTGCCCGTCACGCCGGTGCCGGCCCAGAAGCCGAAGCCCTGGTTGTAGCTGCCGGTCACGTCCTGCCCGGCGCTGCGGCCGATGGCCTGGTTCCAGCCGCCGTTGACGTTGTTGCCGGCGTAATAGCCGATCGCCTGGTTGGCGTTGTTGCCGCTGACGTTCGAGCCGGCGCCCTCGCCGACGGCGGTGTTCCAGTTGGTGGAAACGTTCTGGCCGGCGTTTCCGCCCACGGCGATGTTGGTGGGGTTGGGCGCGGGCTGGGCCAGCGCGCCCGTGGCCCAGCAGGCCGCCAGGGCCAGGGCCGCCTTCTGGCCGGCGCGTGCAGGCATGGATGCGATTGCGTGCATGATGGTGTCCTGTCTGTCGTCTTCAGAGGGTGGTGGCCATGGCCGGATCGCTGACGCCGTCCTTGCCGTTTTCCAGGCGGCCGGCGAAGCGGCGGCTCAGGCCTTCGGCACGCAGGCTGAAGTCGTACCAGTTGCCGCTGTCGGCCAGGGCCCAGTGCTGTTCGGCGACCTGCCCGGGCGCGATGTCCAGCGTCCAGGGGCCGTCCTGGCGGTAGGCGTTGGGGGCCAGCTCCACACGTGCGGCCGTCTCGCCGTGGTTCGATACCTTGGCGTAGACGGTGGCGTTGTCCGGGTCGTAGCAGACCTGCAGTTCGCAACGCGGATCGTCGTGGGTATTGCCGCTGAAGGTGCGCACGAAACCGTTGGTGCTGTAGACCCACAGGTCGTAGTCGCCGCCGTCGGCGCGCGCATCCCAGACGTCCTGGAGCTGCTTGCCCGGCTCGACGGTGTAGCGGCGCGGGATCAGGTCCAGGTGTTTCCTGTCGTACACATGGAATACCGCGCCTGCCGTACCGGTATTGGCGAACAGCAGTTCGACCTCGCCGCTCTGGCGCAGGCGGGCGCTCACGTGCAGCTCGTAGGGCAGGGCGCGCGAATAGCGCACGCCGGTTTCCTGGTACAGCGGCTGCGGCGCGGCGGGCGGCGCTGCGCGCGGCATGGCGCGCTGCTGCGCTTCCATGGCGGCGTAGCTGCTCATGTCGGGCAGCTCGGGAAAGGCGGCGCGGTTGGGCGTCTCGAAGTCGAAGGCCGATGTCAGGTCGCCGCACACCGCCCGGTGCCAGGGGCTGATGCTGTCCACCGTGATGCCGTAGCGTTTTTCCAGGAAACGGCCGATCGAGGTGTGGTCCAGCGCTTCGGAACACACCCAGCCGCCCCGGCTCCAGGGCGAGATCACGTACATGGGCACGCGCGGACCCAGGCCCCAGGGCCGCGTGGTGCCGCTGATGGTGTCCTCCGGATTGAGATAGGCGCGCGCCGGGTCCGAGAAATACTCGCCGTCCAGCGGCACGGTGGACTTGCCCATCAGCTTGCCGGACGCGTCGTACGAAGGCACGGCGGGCGGGGGCACGTGATCGAACAGCCCGTCGTTCTCGTCGAAGGTGATGAAAAAGGCCGTCTTGCTGAAGACCTCCGGATTGGCCGTGAGCGCATCGAGAATGCGCGAGAGATAGTCGGCGCCCTGGGCGGTGCTGCCGCCGCCGCTGGGATGTTCGGAGACCGAGGGCCAGGGCAGGATCCAGGAGACTTCCGGCAGCGTGTTGTTGCGCACGTCCGCTTCCAGCCGGTCCAGGTCGAAGTGGGACATGCCCTTTTCGTACAGCGGCGAGCCGGGCTGGGCGTTGCGGAAGCTCTCGAAGGCCAGGCCGCCATGCATGGCGCCGGTCCAGTTGTTGTTCGGGTCCTGGTAGATGCGCCAGCTTACGCCGGCCTGCTCCAGCAGGTCGGGCAGGGTGGCCCACTTGAAGGCCGAGCCGGCATAGGTGTAGCCCGGGTCCGGCCAGGTGCCCGTCACCCAGCAGCGCAGGTTGTTGGGTTCGGAGTCGGCGTCGGTGCAGTTGATGCCCAGGCGGCCCAGTTCGGGGTTGAAGTTGGAGCCGGACCAGAACACGATGCGGTTCGGATCGGTCCCGGTGGTGATGGAGCAGTGGTAGCCGTCGCAAATGGTGAAGGCTTCTGCCAGCGCGTACTGGAAGGGCAGGTCGGCGCGACGGTAGTATCCCATCGAAGGCGGGTTCTTGAACTTGGCCCAGTAGCCGAACTTGCCCTGGTTCCAGGCGGCCTGCGAATCGGAGAACGAGTGCGGCGTGCCCGGCACGAAGATGGCGTTCATCGTCTCCTTGTCCAGGTGAAAGGGCGGCACTTCGCGCGTGCCGTCCGACTGGTACCAGACGGACTTGCCGCTCTCGAGCGGGATCGGAAAGCGGTCGCCAAAGCCGCGCACGCCGCGCATGGCGCCGAAGTAGTGGTCGAACGAGCGGTTCTCCTGCATCAGGATCACGATGTGCTTGATGTCCTGGATGGTGCCGGTCTGCACGTCGGCCTGCACGGCCAGGGCGCGCTGGATCGAGGCGGGCAGCATCGACAGGGCGGAGACGGCGCCCAGGGTGCCGGCGGACTTGCGCAGGAAGTCGCGGCGCGGGGCGTTGCTGGGAAATCGCGGATCGGTCGGGCTCATGGAAAGTCTCACACGTTGGGTCGGAAGGCGGTCGGTGTTTTCAGGGCGCGCAGCGCAGTTGCGGTTCCTGCGGCGCCTGCGGGCCGCCGGGCTGGGTGGGGGGCGGCTCGTTGGCGCCCGGCTCGTCGGAGTCGGAATCGCCGCCGCCGCAGGCGGACAGCAGGCTGGCAAGCAGGAAGGCGGCGGCCAGGCGGCGGCCGTGCAGCAAAGCGAAGGACATGGAAGGCTCCTGGATGAGAGGAAGACCGGATCAGGCCACCTTGCGGCGCAGCCGCGCGGCGAACAGGTCCAGCAGGAATACGGTGAAAAAGATGGCCACGAGGATGGTGCCGACGTGGCCGTACTGGTACATGTCGTAGCGGCCCTTCAGCTCCTGGCCGATGCCGCCGGCGCCGACCAGTCCCACGACGGTGGCCATGCGTACGTTGCGGTCCAGGATGTAGAGCGTGTAGGCGATGAACTGGGGCAGCACTTGCGGGCCGACGGCGTACATCAGCACCCGCAGCTTGCTCGCGCCGATGGCCTGCAGGGCCTCCTGCGGCTTGGGGTCGGCGGTCTCGATGTCCTCGGCATAGAACTTGCCCAGAAAGCCCATCGAATGGATGGCCAGCGCCAGGACGCCGGCGATGGGGCCGAAGCCATAGGCCAGCACCAGGAACAGCGCGGTGATGAGTTCGGGCATCGAGCGAAACAGGCTGACCAGGGCGCGCGCAGCGCCATATACCACGCGATTGGGCGTGTAGTTGCGGGCGCTGGCGTAGGCCAGCGGCAGGCTGCCCAGCACCGCCAGCACAGTGGCCCACAGGGCGATCTCGATGGTCTCGAGCATCTTCACCGCCACGTGCGTCACATAGCCCAGCGGCTCGACCAGATAGCGCCGTTCGGAGACGGTTTCCTCCATGCGCAGGGTATGGGGATTGAGGCTGGCCTCGGTCTGGCGCAGCGTCTCGACGCGCGAGAGCCAGGGCAGCCGGTCGGGATCGAAATGCTCCAGGCGGGCGATCTCGGTGCGTTCGGCGATCTGCAGCGGGAACAGGCTGCCAGCCACCTTGCCCAGGCCCGCGCCGACCTGCGAGCTTTCCTGCAGGCCGACCGCCGAGAGCAGGCCCTGCAGGCTCAGCGCGGCCATCCTGTCCATGTCCACGCGCTGCCCGCCGTAAAGGAACAAGGCCAGCGCCACGATCACGGCCAGGATGGTGCGGGCGCCGTATGGGGGGTCCAGCTTCCAGGAAGGCGAAGGAGTGCCGGATGCGTTGCTGTGCGGGGCGGTCATGATCAGCCTTGTTCGACAGGGGCCAGGGAGTGCGCCGGCATGGCGGGCGCAGGCGGGGCGCCGGCCGGCGAAGCGGGCGCGGCGGCATACAGGGCGGCGGCGGCGGCCGGGCCGAAATCGGCTGGCGGGCCGTCGAACATCACGCGCCCGTGGCGCAAGGCGACGATGCGGTCCGCATAGGCGCGCGCCAGTTCGACCTGGTGCAGGCTGCACAGCACGGTGGTGCCGCGCTCGCCCGCCTGCTGGCGCATCAGGGCCAGCACCTGCGCGCTGATGCGCGGGTCGAGGCTGGCGACCGGCTCGTCGGCCAGCAGCAGCGGCGGGTTGAGCATGAAGGCGCGCGCCAGCCCCACGCGCTGCTGCTGGCCGCCGGACAGTTCGCTGACGCGCCGGTGCAGGTGCTCGGGCTGCAGCCCGACCTCCTCGAGCAGCGCGCAGGCGCGCTCGCGCAGCTCCCGGGGGTACCGCATCAGCAGCGCGCGCCATGCCGGCAGCACGGGCAGCGCACCGGACAGCACATTGGCCGCCACGCTGGCGCGGGTCACCAGGTTGAACTGCTGGTGGACCATGCCGATGCGCGGGCGCAGGCGGGCCAGGCTGGCCGGCGAGACCGGCACGCCTTGCACCGATACCCGCCCGCTGGTGGGCCGCACCAGGCCGTTGACCATGCGCAGCAGCGTCGATTTGCCTGCGCCCGAAGAGCCCAGCACGACGCAGAACTGACCGCGCGGCAGCGCCAGGCTGACCGAATCCAGGGCTACCGTGCCGTTGGCGTAACGCATGCCGACCGATTCGAAGCTGAGCATGATGCGTCCTCCTTGGCGATCAGCGCTGCGCGGCCTTCTTGAGGATCTCGCCCTTTATCTCGTCGGTGAGCAGGGCCATCTTGGCGGCCGGGCCGGCGAACTGCTCTTCGGAGAACTCGGTGTCGTAGCGGTCCAGCTTGGCGCCGCCGTAGCCGCGGATCATCTCCGGCGTCACGCCGGGGGCCTCGTGCACCTTGGCGAAGGCCTGCTTCAAGGTGGCCTTGAGCGCGTCGGGCAGGGCGGTGTTCATCGCCAGCGGGGGATAGGGAATGGGTTCGCTCTTGAAGATCACCTTGACCGTCTTGGGATCCACCGCGCCGCCGCGCACGGCCTTGTCGAAGGAATCGAAGGACAGGGCGGCGGCGTCGACCTGGCCCTGCACCAGCGCGGCCAGGCTGCTGGCGTGGCTGCCCGTCATGCGCAGCGCCGACAGGTCGCGCGCCGGGTTCATGCCCGCGTCCAGCATGGAGGCGACCTGGAAGGTGAAGCTGGAGGCCGAGTTCACGTCGCCAAAGGCGGCGCTGCGGCCCTTCAGGTCGGTGATGGCGCCGATGGGCGAGTCGGCCTTGGCGAACATGGCCGCGTAGTAGGCGGATTCGCCGTTCTGCACGCCCACGGCCAGCAACTGGGCGCAGCCGCGCTGGTGCGCCTGCACGTACGAGACCGGGCCGAAGAAGGCGATATCGGCCAGCCGGTTGCACATGCCTTCGACCACGGCGCCGTAGGACTGGCCGACCTTCAGGTCGAAATGCAGGCCGGTGGTGCGGCTGATGGCATTAAAAACGGGCTCGTAATCGGCGCGGGTGCCCGATTCGGTGCCGCCGTCGGCGGGAATCAGCAGCACGCGCAAGGGGCGTTGGGCGCTGCCGTCGGCGCTTTGTTGCGCTTGGACGGCGGCGGGCAGGCTGAGCAGGGCGCACAGGGCCAGGACGAGGGAGCGGGGGCGAAGAGCGGTCACGGCGGTTTCCTTGCGTGGTGTGGGGAAGAGACGTCACGGGATGCAAGGTTAGGTAGCCAACATGACATTCAAATGAACGTTGTTCAGAAATCACAGATGTAAAACTGAGAAATCTTCAATAGAATGGCAGGATGATTCCGGCGCCCGGGCCGCGATCGGCCGGCCCCCCGCAAGGCGGTGCGCAGGCTCCGCGGCCAGCCCGCCGCCATAGCCCAGCCGAACCTCGATGACCTTGCTACCCCGACCCGATGCCGACTTTTTCACCGAACCGAGCCCGCCGCGCCCGCGCATGCCGGCCGCCGCCCATGCGCCTGCCCGGCCCTGGCGGCAGGAGGCCCAGGGCCTGATCGTCGATCTGGACGGCACCTTGATGCGCGAGGACGAGCCCATGGCCGGGGCCAGCGAACTGCTGCATGCCTATGCCGGGCGCTTCGTGATCGTCTCCAACAATTCGACCCATACCGCGCCGCAGCTCGCGCGCAGGCTGGCGCGGGCCGGCCTGCCGGTTGTGCCGCAGGACCTGGTGCTGGCCGGCGAGCAGGCAGTGCGCCACCTGGCGCGAACGAGCCTGGACCGGCGCCTGCTGTTATGTGGGTCCACGGGCTTGAAGCGGCTGGCCAGCACGCTGGGATGCCGGCTGGTCGAGCGCGATGCCGAGGTGGTGCTGCTGGCGCTGGACAAGTCCTTCAGCTACCGGCGCCTGGCCCAGCTCACGCGCGAGCTTGCCCAGGGCGCGCCGCTGGTGGTCACCAATCCCGACCTGACCCACCCGGGGCCGGACGGGCAGATCGTGCCCGAGACCGGGGCATTGCTGCAGGCCTTGCGCGCCTGCGTGCAGCCCGCGCATACCCATGTGGTGGGCAAGCCCGGGCGCGCGATGTTCGCCGAAGCCGTGGGCCGGCTGCATGCGGCCGGCGCAGGCCGGCTGGTGGTGATCGGCGACAACCCGGACACGGATGCGGCCGGCGCGGTGGCGATGGGGCTGCCCTATCTGCTGGTGGGGCCCGGCCCGCATGCCGATGCGCCGGATCCGGCGGGCTTGCTGGCGCTGCGGCGCCCTGCACGCCGCGGCTTGCCAGGCGCCGCCATGCCGCGCCAGGCTAGTAGCGCTTGAGCGAAAGCACGTCGAACGTGCTTTTCAGGGTGGCGACGGAACGGTCGCTGTCGGCCAGGGCAAGGCAGGCGATCAGCGTGTCGATGATGGCCAGCTGCGCGAGCCGGCTGGTCATGGCTTCCGTGCGAAAGCGGGTCTCGCGCGCCATGGTGTAGAGCAGGATGTCGGTATAGGCGTGGATCGGCGACTTGCCGAAGTTGGTGATGCAGATGGTGCGCGCGCCGGCCTCCTTGGCCAGCCGCGTGGCCAGCACCGTTTCGTAGCTGCTGCCCGAATGGGAGATGGTCAGCACCGCCACATCGGGGCCGGTGCGCGAGGCGCTGATGGCCTGGATGTGCGAGTCCGTCACGGCCACGGCGTTCAGGCCGATGCGCAGCATGCGGTAGTAGGCGTCCTCGGCGATGGTGGCCGAGCTGCCGATGCCGTAGATCTCCACGCGCCGGGCGGCGCGGATGGCTTGCACCGCCTGTTCCAGCGACCCTACGTCCAGCACCGAGGACGTCTCCTGCAGGGTCTGGATGTTGCTGTGGAATATCTTGCTGACCACCGCGCCCGTGCTGTCCGAGGTTGCCAGGTCCTCGTGGATGTACTGCACCGGCTGCACCAGTTCCTGCGCCAGCGCGATCTTGAGCTGCTGGAAGCCCTTGGCGCCGATGGTCTTGCAAAATCCCACGACGCTGCCTTCGCTGGAGTCGGTCTGCTCGGCCACTTCGCTGACCGACATATGCACCACGCGTTCGGCGTTCCGGAGCACGAATTCTCCGATGCGCTGCGCGGCCGGGCCCAGCGTGGGCAGCAGGCTTTCGATGCGCGCGCGCGTGGCGGTCAGGGAGGCGATCGTCTGGGTGTCGGCCTGCGGGGCCGAAGGCTTCTTGCTCATGAGGTTTCCGTTTGCCGGCGCGGCAGAACGCGCGAAGGACAGTGCGCGGATTGTACGAGGGGAATCATGACGCCGGGCATCCCGGAATGCGAGCCGGGCGCAGGGGCATCGAGCCGCGCTATATGCCCAGGGCGGCCAGCATCAGGAAGGTGGCGAACAGCACGAAGTGCGTCATGCCTTCGATGGCGTTGGTCTGGCCGTCGTTCAGGTTGATGGCCGTCACCACCAGGGTGACCAGCACCATCAGGGTCTGGATGGGCGTCATGGCCATCTCGAAGGGTAGGCCGGTGATCAGCGCCAGCGCCTCGATGACCGGCACGGTCAGGATGACCGTGGAAAGCGAGGCGCCCAGCGCGATGTTGACCACTGCCTGCATGCGGTTGGCCAGGGCGGCGCGCAGGGCCGTCAGGATTTCCGGGCTGGCGGAGATGAGCGCGACCACGATGGCCGGCACCGCCGCCGGCACGTCCAGTTCGGCCAGGGATGCCGCCAGGCTGCGCGACATCAGCTCGGCCAGCACGCCGATCAGCACGATGCTGGCGCCCAGCAGCGCGACGGCCGCGCGCACCGGATGCGCCTGGGCGGCCCGCTCGCTGCGCTTGCGGCGCTTCTCGGGGTAGCTGTAGCTGAAGAAGTAGCTGTGCGGGCCGGTCTGCATGCGCAGGAACACCGCGTACAGCGTGACCATCGCCACGATGGTGAATATCGAATAGGCGCGCCAGGCGCGCTGCGGCACGAACTCGGGCACCACCATCGAGACCGCCATCGCGGTCAGGATCATCACGCTGTAGGTGCGCGCCGAATCATCGTTGTAGGACTGCTCGCCGTGCTTGATGCCTCCCAGCAGGGCGGCCAGGCCCAGGATGCCGTTGATGTCGAGCATCACCGCCGCGTAGATGGTGTCGCGGGCCAGGGTGGGCGAGTGCGCATGGAACATCACCAGGCTCAGCACCACGACTTCGACCAGCACGGCCGAAAGCGTCAGGATCATGGTGCCGTAGGGATCGCCCAGCCGGTGGGCGATGCGCTCGGCGTGGCTGGCCGCGCGCACCGAGGCGCAGACGATGACCGCGACCAGCGCCACCGTGGAAACGTAGGCCGCCGCGGGCGTGCCCCTCAGCACGCTGGCCGGCAGCACCGCGCCGGCCAGCGCCGTCAGCGCGGCCAGCACGAGCAGGGCTTCTTGTCTGAGCAGGTTCATGCCTGGGCAAGGCGGCGGTGCACAGGCCGCAGTGTACGCCTGCGCCGCCGGGCCGCGCCTGCCGGGGCGTTGGCAGCGTGCGGCGCAGGCGCTAGGACCGGGCCGCCTGCGGGTTGACGGCCTTCTTGGCCAGCACGCTCAGGTCGTGGTCGGTGCGCTTTTCTTCCTCCAGGATGTCCAGCAGGGCCGTCATGTCGCCGTCCAGCCCCAGCTGCTTGGCCCAGGTCGCCAGCGAGCCGTAGACGGCGATCTCGTAATGCTCGATGCGCTGCAAGGAGCTGATCAGGCCGGCGTCGCGCAGGGCCGGCACGTCGATCTTGTCGGCCCAGCGGCCGGCCTCCTTGAGCAGCGTGCCCATGGCGCTGTCCCGGTGCGCCGCGGGCTCGGCGCGATGGCCCTGGATCAGCGCGTCCAGGCGCTCGCGCTGGC
Source organism: Orrella sp. JC864 (assembly GCF_037026685.1). Lineage (NCBI taxonomy): Bacteria > Pseudomonadati > Pseudomonadota > Betaproteobacteria > Burkholderiales > Alcaligenaceae > Orrella > Orrella sp. JC864. Next base: position 296,283 of record NZ_JBANET010000002.1, read on the forward strand.
GCTCGGTCTGCAGCGCGTGCCGGTTGACCGCCTGGCGCAGGTCGCTGGCCGAGGCCTTCTCTGCCAGGCGCGGCAGCGCGTCGGCAAGCTGGTCCTCGGCCGAGCGCATCTCCTGCAGTTCGGCCAGGTACATGCGTTTGAAAGTGTCGTATTCCATGGATCCTCCGTGGGATGCCCGCGGCCTTGCCTGGCGGCCGCGCGGCGGTTGGCGCAAGGGCGCTAGGCCTGCCTGCGCAGTTCGGCGGGCGGCAGGTTCAGCTGCGCCCGGTACTTGGATATGGTCCGCCTGGCCACCACGATGCCTTCGTCGGCCAGCAGGCCGCAGATGCGCACGTCCGAAAGCGGGCGATCGGGACTTTCGGCCTCGATCAAGGCCTTGACCCGGGCGCGCACGGCCGCGGTGGCGTGCTCCTTGCCCCCGCCTTGCGGCAGCGCGCGCGAGAAAAAGCGCTGGAAAGGCTGCAGCCCTTGCGGCGTCATCATGTATTTGTTGGCGACGGCCCGCGAGATGGTCGATTCGTGCATCTGCAGGGCGTCGGCCACTTCCTTGAGCAGCAAGGATTGCAGGCCGCGCTCGCCTTCCGCGAAGAAGCGCTGCTGCCGGGTGACGATCTCGGCCGCCACGCGCTCGATGGTGCTGTAGCGGTGAGCCGCGTTGCGGATCAGCCAGCGGGCCTCGTCAAGTTCGCGCGGCAGTTCGCCGCGCTGATGGCCGGGCAGGGCGCGCAGCATCTGCGCGTAGGACCCGTTCAGGCGCGGCGTCACGCGCGCCTGGCGGTTGGGCGCGATCAGCCAGCGGTCCGTGCCGCGCACCACGTAGACGTCGGGCACCACGTACTGGGGGGCGGCGCTGTCGTAGCGATAGCCCGGCTTGGGATCGAGCGAGCGCACCAGGTCGCAGGCCGCGTGCACGTGCGCGGCGCAGGCGCCCAGCGCGCGCTGCAGGGCGCCGTAGTCCTTGCGGGCCAGCAGGTGCAGGTGGTCCTGCACGATCGCCTGCGCCATATCGCGCACCGGGCAGGCCGGCCGCGCCTGCAGCTGCAGGCTCAGGCATTCGCGCAGGTCGCGCGCGGCCAGGCCCGGCTGGGCCAGGTGCTGCACCAGCCTGAGCGCGGCGCGCCATTCGCCTTCCTTGGGGCGGCGCTCGAACAGGCCCGCGGCGGCCAGGTCCTCCAGCGGCGCGCGCAGGTAGCCGTCCTCGTCCAGCGCGTCGATGATGTGCTGCGCCAGCAGGCTGTCGTGGGCGGACAGCGTGTAGGCGCCCAGTTCGCGCAGCAGGTGCTCCTTCATCGTCATCGATGCATGGATCCAGTCCGTCGGGTTGCCCGTGCCGGCCCTGGCGTGCGGCTCGCGTACGCGGGCGGCGGCCTCGGCCGGCGGCGGCTCGCTTGCCGGGGCGATGTCCAGCTGCAGTTCGCTGCCCGACAGGGGCAGGGGGTCCGGGCCCGCCTCGACCACCACTTCCTGTCCGGCCGCCTGCCATGCCGCCTCGCCCGGCGCCTCCAGAAAGGGATTGCTGGCCAGGGCGCCTTGCAGCAGCATGGAGAATTCCACGGTGGACATCTGCAGCAGTTTTACGGCTTGTTGCAGGCGCGGCGCCAGGCGCAATTCGTGGCGCAGGTGCAGGGCCGCAGCGGTGTGTAGAGATTGCATTGCTGTCCTTCCGTATTGCGAAGGCGGCGTCGATGCGGGACATCGCGGCGCATATGGTGGTTTGGAAAGCAATCGCCGTGCCTGGTCGCGAGCAAGCCGCGTACCCGGGTGTAGCGGCGCGCCGGCCCGGCGCGCGGGCCCGATTGGGCGGCAAAACTTACTGGCCCTGAAAAATTTTCGTGCCGCCGGCGCGCAGCGCCGCAGCCGGTGCCGGGGCGCCGGCGCGTGGGCACGGCGCTTGCTGGGCATGGGGCGATTGCATGTTCTTACATAACCGCCATCCCATCCCCGGAGTGTCTCGATGAATGCTTCTGTCCAGCCCATGCCGTTTGACGCCGCTTTCCTGGACGCGCGCGCCGCCGCACGGGCCGTCGACCTGGTCATGCCGATGATGACGGCCTCGCTGGACGACCCGCGCGTGGGCCAGAGCGGCTTTCTGCACGTCGTGATCATGCATCCGCTGGCCGACCCGCAGCGCCATGCGCTGGAGGCATCCATCCTCTATGAGGCCAGCGTCGGCGACCGCGCCAAGTGGGATGCCGACTACGCCGCCTATGCGCGCGGCAAGGCCGAGATGGCCTGGCGCACGCGCATGGACGGCCATGCCGCCTGCGCCCTGTACCCGCACCTGCTGCGCCAGGGCATGCAGCCCTTGTGGGGCAGCGTCTACGCCCACGGCATCGCGGTGGGCGTAAGCGGGGCAAACCCCTGGTTCGACGAGGCGTTCGCCGGCGCCGTGGCCTATGCCCTGCGGGCCGTGGCCAAGGAAGGCGTGCAGTCGATCGTGCAGCCATGAACGTGGCCAGCCGGGAGGTGCTGCGCACCGTGATGCGGGCGCTGTGGCGCAACCGCGGCCGCACGGCCGTGGCGGTGGTGCTGCTGGTGTGCGCCAAGCTGATGATGGTGCTGGTGCCGGTGGCGCTCAAGCACATCGTCGATGCCTTGAGCGCCGCGCCCGCCGCGTTGACGCTGCCGGTCTTCCTGCTGCTGGGCTATGCGCTGCTGCGTTTCGCGGGCAGCGCGCTGACCGAACTGCGCGACCTGGTGTTCGCCCGGGTCGCGCAGCGCTGCGCGGCCGATTTCACGCTGCGCATGTTCGACCATGTGCTGCGCCTGGGCGCGCGCTTTCATGCCAGCCGGCAGACCGGCGTGCTGGCCCGCGACATCGAGCGCGGCACCGCCGGCGTGGCCTTCCTGCTGGGCACGGGGCTGTTCACCCTATTGCCCACGCTGGTCGAGATCGTGACCGTCGTGGGCGTGCTGGTGGCCGGCTACGACGTGCGCTTCGCCCTGGTGGTGGCGGCGACCTTCGGCCTGTACTTCTTTTGCACCTTCTTCCTGACCGAGCGGCGCACGGCCGTCCTGCGCGAGCTCAACGAGCTGGATTCCTCGGCCGGCGGCACGCTGGTCGATAGCTTGCTGAACTACGAGGCGGCCAAGGTCAACGCCAACGAGGCCCTGGAAGGCCAGCGCATGCGCAGCGTGCTGATGCGCTGGGTCGATGCCGGCATCCGCAACCAGCGCTCGCTCAGCGCGCTGCATGTCGCGCAAAGCGCCATCATCGCGGCGGGCGTGGCCACCGTGATGCTCATGGCCGGCCAGGCGGTGGCGGCCGGTACGATGACGGTCGGCGACCTGGTGCTGGTCAACGCCTACATCATCCAGATCTGCCTGCCGCTCAATACGCTGGGCCTGGTGTTCCGGCAGTCGAAGGAAGCCTTCATCAACGCCGAGCGGGTGTGCGGCCTGCTGGCGCTGCCGCTCGAGCCCGCCGGCGCGGCGGCGCTGCCGCCGGTGCGGCCCGGGCAAGGCAGCGTGCGCTTCGAGCACGTCAGCTTCGGCTACGAGCCGGGACGCCAGGTGCTGTGGGACGTGGACTTCGAAGTGCCGGCCGGCGCAACCGTCGCGGTGGTGGGCGGCAGCGGTTCGGGCAAGTCCACGCTGGCCCGGCTGCTGCTGCGCTTTTACGAGCCCGATGCCGGACGCGTGCTGGTCGACGGCCAGGACATCGCCACGGCCGAGCCGGCCAGCCTGCGGCGCAGCCTGGGGCTGGTGCCGCAGGACACCCTGCTGTTTAACGAGACCATCGCCTACAACATCGGCTACGGCCGGCCGCAGGCCTCGCGCGAGGAAATCGTCGAGGCTGCGCGGGGCGCGCGCGTGCACGACTTCATCCAGGCGCTGCCGGCCGGCTACGACACCGTGGTCGGCGAGCGCGGCGTCAAGCTCTCGGGCGGCGAGCGCCAGCGCGTGGCGATCGCGCGGGCCTTGCTCAAGAACCCGCCCATCATGATCTTCGACGAGGCCACTTCGGCGCTCGATACGCGGACCGAGCGGGCCATCCAGACCGAGCTGGACCGCATGGCGCAGGGGCGCACCACCCTGGTCATCGCCCACCGCCTGTCCACCATCGTCGATGCGGATCTCATTCTGGTGATGGACCACGGGCGGGTGGTGGAGCAGGGCACGCATGCGCAGCTCATGGCGCAGGACGGCATGTATGCGCAGATGTGGGCCTTGCAGCGCCAGCAGCACGCGCTGGATGATACGGGCGAGCGCTTGAGCCGCCAGCCCGTCAACCTGGTGGCGGTGGTGGCCGGGGTGCTCGATGCGGCGCGCGAGCTGACCGTGCGCAAGGCAGTGAACCTGTACACCACGATTTCCGACCAGGCCGCGCGCATCACCGCCGACCCCAGTACCGTGCAGCAGCTGGTCTGGGACCTGTGCGCCTATGCCATCGGCGTGGCGCCCCCGGGCGGGCGGGTGGAGATCACGCTGGCGCGCGAGGGCGCGCTCACGCGCCTGTCCGTCGGCACGGGCGGACCCGGCGCGCCCGGGCCGGCGCCTGTGCGGGCGGACGCGCAGGATGCGCCCTTCGCGGCCGGACCGCCAGGCGAGGGCCTGCACGCGCCCGAGCCGGCGCGCATCGCGGCCCGGATGGAAAGCCTGGGCGGCGCCTATGCCTGGCAGCCGACGCCCGATGGCGGGCAGCGCCACAGCCTGAGCTTTCCCTTGCGCGCCGTGGCGCCGGCGCAGCCGGCCGACGAAGGCCAGGAGATCGACCTGGCCGGGGCGAGGGTGCTGGTGGTGGACGACCAGGCCGAGGCGCGCGAATTGCTGGCGGCCCTGCTCCAGGGCCATCACGCCGAGCCGGTCGGCTGCGCCAGCGGCGAGCAGGCCTTGTCCTGGCTGCAGTCCCAGGCGCCCGCACGGTGGCCGGATGTGCTGATCTGCGACATCTCGCTGGGAGACATGGAAGGCTACGAAGTGATCGCCGGCGTGCGCGCCATGGAGGCGCAGCGCGGCGCCTCGCTATCGGACCGCCTGCCGGCCATCGCCCTGTCCGGCCATGCCCGTTCGGAAGACCGCATGCGCGCCTTGCTGGCCGGCTTCCAGTTGCACCTGGCCAAGCCGGTGGATACGGGCGAGCTGCTGGCGGCCGTCTCGGGCCTGCGCCGCTCGGCCGCGCGGCCCGCCGGGCCCGGCGCGGCGGCGGCCGGCGGCGAGTAAGTTTTACCAGGACCGGAAAGAAGTGCCGGATCACTTCTTTTTTCCGGCCCGGCCGGCCCTCTTGGCCGGGTGCGGCATACCGCTTGCTCTATGCGGGTAAGGGATCCATCCCCGTACCTACATGGAGTGCGACATGAAACGAATTGCGATAGTCAGCGAGCATGCTTCGCCGCTGGCGCTTGCCGGAAGCGTCGACAGTGGCGGGCAGAACGTCTACGTCGCGCAGATCGCCCGCCAGTGCGCCCTGGCCGGGCATCAGGTGGATGTGTACACCCGCTGGGACGATGCCAGCCTGCCCGAGGTCGTGCCCTGGCACGATGGCGTGCGCGTCATCCATGTGCCGGCGGGCCCGCGCCGCTATCTGCCCAAGGAAGAGCTGCTTGGCCACATGGACGAGTTCGGCGCGGCCCTGCTGCGTCACGTGGCGCGCCAGGGCGGGCGGTACGACGTGCTGCACGCCAATTTCTTCATGTCGGGCCTGGCGTGCCTGCCGGCCGTGCGCCGCTACGGCATCCCGCTGGTGGTGACTTTTCACGCGCTCGGACGGGTGCGGCGGCGCCACCAGCAGGAGGCCGACCGCTTTCCCGACAGCCGCTTCGAGATCGAGGAGATGCTGGTGCGCGAGGCCGACAGGATCATCGCCGAGTGCCCGCAGGACCGCAGCGACCTCATCGAGCTGTATGGCGCCGAACGGCGCCGGATCGACGTGGTGCCTTGCGGCTACGACCCCGCCGAGATGTTCAGCCTGGATGCGGCGGCCGCGCGCCGCTCGCTGGGCTGGGAGGAGGGGCCGTTTCGCATCCTGCAGCTCGGGCGCATGGTGCCGCGCAAGGGCGTGGACAACGTCATCCGGGGGCTGGCCCGGCTGCGCCGGCGCCACGGCGTGGATGCCCGCCTGTGCGTGGTCGGCGGCAACAGCGAGCAGCCTTGCGAAATCCAGACGCCCGAACTGGGCCGCTTGCGCGCCATCGCGCGGGAAGAGGGCGTGGCGCCCTACGTCGATTTCGTCGGCCGCCGCGACCGCATGGCCTTGCGCGCGTACTACGGCGCCAGCGACGTGTTCGTGACCACGCCCTGGTACGAGCCCTTCGGCATCACGCCGGTCGAGGCCATGGCGTGCGCCCGCCCGGTGGTGGGCGCCGACACGGGCGGCATCCGGACCACGGTGGTCGATGGGCGCACCGGCTATCTGGTGCCTGCGCGCGACCCGGATGCGCTGGCCGAGCGGCTGGCGCGGCTGGCGGCCGACCCGCAGCTGCGCCTGCGCATGGGGCTGGCGGGCCAGCGGCGCGCGCGGCGCGACTACACCTGGAGCAAGGTCGCCCATGCCTTGCTGCGCATCTATACCCGTCTGCACCGTGCCAGCGTGCTGCACAGCGAACGGGTCCACACCACCGCAGCCTAGGAGACGAAGACGTGGCGGAACATGATTCATTGCAGGACAAGGTCGTACTGGTCACCGGCGGAGGCAGCGGCCTGGGCGCCGAAATCTGCCTGACGCTGGCGCAGGCGGGCATGCGGGTGGCCGTGGCGGACCTGCGCCTGCCCAGCGCCCAGGACACCGTGCGCCGCATCGAGTCGGCCGGCGGCACGTCCTGGGCCGTGGAACTGGACGTGGGCTCGGCCGAGGACGTGCAGGCCGGCCTGGCCGATACGGTGGCGCGCCACGGCCGGCTCGATGCCGTGGTCAACAACGCCGGGGTGGACGTGACCGCGCCCATCGGCGAGCTGTCGGTCCAGGACTGGGAGCGCGTGCTGCGCACCAACCTGACGGGGCCCTTCCTGATGGCCAAGCTGGCTTGCCAGCACCTGCCCCAGGGCGGGCACATCGTCAACATCGCTTCGACCGCGGCGCGCCGGGCCTGGCCCAACGCCAGCGTCTATCACGCGAGCAAGTGGGGCCTGATGGGCCTGTCCCAGGCGCTGCACAGCGAACTGCGCGGCGCCGGCATCAAGGTCAGCGCGGTGATCGCCGGCGGCATGCGCACGCCTTTCCTGCTTTCGCGCTTTCCCGATATCGACGAAGGCTGCCTGCAGGATCCGGCCAATGTCGCGCGGGCCGTGAAGTTCGTGCTGCAGCAGCCAGACGAGACCGTGGTGCCCGAGATCATGGTGCTGCCCATGCGGGAGACCTCATGGCCCTGACCCCGGCAATCTTCCTGGACAAGGACGGCACGCTGCTGGCCGACGTGCCCTACAACGTCGAGCCCGCGCGCATGGCGTGGGCGCCGGGCGTGCGCAAAGGCGTGCAGGCGCTGGGCCGCACCGGCCTGCCCCTGGTCGTGGTCAGCAACCAGCCGGGCGTGGCGATGGGGCTGTTCGACGAGGCGGCGCTGGCGCAGGTGCGGCACACGCTGGCCGGCATGTTCGAGCAGGCCGGCGCGCGGCTGGCGGCCATGTACTGGTGCCCGCATGCGCCCGGGCCCGCCGGCGCGCCGGCCTGCGCCTGCCGCAAGCCCGCGCCCGGCATGCTGCTGCGCGCCGCGGCCGAACTGCGGCTGGACCTGCCGCGCTCATGGATGGTGGGCGACATCCTGGACGACGTGGAGGCGGGCCATCGCGCCGGCTGCCGCGCCATCCTGGTGGACACCGGCGGCGAGACGCAATGGCGCGACGGGCCGCTGCGCCGGCCCGAGCATCATTGCCGCAGCTTCGGCCAGGCGGCGGCCACGCTGGTCCAGGCGCTGCAAAGCCGTCCGCAGGCGATGGAGGCCGGGGCATGAGCCCGCTGACCCGGACGCACGACTGGTCGGATGTGGACCACATTCTGTGCGTGCGGCTGGACAACATGGGCGATGTGCTCATGTCCACGCCGGCCATGCGCGCCTTGCGGCAATCGGGCCGCGCACGGCGGCGCCTGACGCTGCTGGGCTCGCCGGCCGGTTGCGCGCTGGCGCCGCATCTGCCGCTGGTGGACGAGTGCATCGCCTACGAGGCGGCCTGGTCCAAGAACGGCTCCACGGGCAACGCGCAGGACCTGGCCGCCATCGAGCGCCTGCGCCGCAGCGGCGCCCAGGCCGCGGTGATCTTCACCGTCTACAGCCAAAGCCCGCTGCCCGCGGCCCTGCTGTGCCACCTGGCCGGCATCCCGCGTGTGCTGGCCTATTGCCGGGAGAATCCGTATCGCCTGATCAGCCATTGGCAGCGCGAGACCGAGCCCGAAGGCGGCTGGCGTCACGAAGTGCAGCGCCAACTCGATTTGGTGGCCGCCGTCGGCGCGCACACCGACGATACGCGCATGGCCTTTCACGTGCGCCAGGCCGACCGGGCCGCGCTGGCCGCCAAGCTGCGGGCCATCGGCGCGCCGCCGCGCGGCTGGATCGCCGTGCACGGCGGCGCCACGGCGGCCTCGCGCCGCTATCCGGCCAAGCTGCTGGCCGGCGCCGTGGCCGGCCTGCGCCGCGCCACCGGGCGACCGGTCGTGCTGCTGGGCGGCGAGCAGGAGCGGGCGCTGAACGCGCAACTGATGCGCGAGTGCGGCCCCGGCGTGCTGGACCTGGGCGCACGCCTGAGCCTGGGCGAGCTGGGCGCGGCCATCGAGGCGGCCGACCTGCTGGTGTGCAACAACAGCGGGCCGGCGCACATCGGCGCGGCGCTGGGCACGCCCATCGTCGAGCTCTATGCCTTGACCAACCCGCAGCACACGCCCTGGCGCACGCCGCACAGGGTGCTGAACCAGGACGTGCCCTGCAGGAACTGCTATCGCAGCGTCTGCCCGCAGGGCCACCACGCCTGCCTTGCGGGCGTGCCGCCCGAGCAGGTGGTGCGCGCCGCGTGCGAATTGTTGGGCCGGTCCGTGGCGCTTGCCGCGTCCACGGCCGCTTGAAGAGGAGTCAGCATGTATACGCTAGGCATCAACGCAGCCTTCCACGATTGCGCCGCCGCCCTGGTGCGCGATGGCCAGGTGGTGGCCGCCGCCGAGGAAGAACGTTTCACCCGCATCAAGCATGGCAAGCGGCCCGTCCCGTTCACCGCCTGGCAGCTGCCCTACCATGCCATCGACTATTGCCTGGCGCAGGCCGGCATCGCGCTGCGCCAGGTCGATCACCTGGCCTATGCCTTGAACCCCGAGCTGCTGGACCGCAGCCAGCTGGTGGACGGCAAGATGATGCTGCCGCTGGAGCCTTCGGCGCAGCCGCGCGCGCATTACGAGGGCTCGCCCTGGGATCCGCTGTTTCTTTCCTATGTGATCAATGCCCCGCGCCAGCTGGCCGACGGGGTGCCGCACCACCTGAGCCGGCGCTGGGAAGGCATGACGCCGGACCGCGCCCAGGAACGCTGGATTTTCCTGGACCATCACACCGCGCACGAGGCCAGCGCCTACCTGGCCGCGCCCGAGCCGGATACGGCGGTCCTGACGCTGGACGGGCGCGGCGAGCGGGTGTGCACCAGTTTCGGCCGCTACCGGGACGGCCGCTACGAACGCTACAAGCAGATCGAGGTCCCGCATTCGCTGGGCCTGCTGTACGAGGAAGTGACGCGCTATCTGGGGTTCCTGCATTCGTCCGACGAATACAAGGTCATGGCGCTGGCTTCCTACGGCAAGCCCCGTTACGCGGACGAGTTCGCCGAGATCGTGCAATTGCAGGAAGACGGCGGCTATACCATCTCGCCGGCCCGCCTGGCCGAGCGTTTCGGCCCGCCGCGCAAGCGCGGCGCGCCCTTCGAAGCGCACCACCAGGACCTGGCCAGTTCCCTGCAGCACCGGCTCGAACAGGCGGCCCTGCACATGACCGGGTGGCTGCGCGAGCGCAGCGGCGCGCGCCATCTGGTCATGGCCGGCGGGGTGGCCCTCAATTGCGTCATGAACGCCCGCATCGCCGCGTCGTGCCAGTTCGAAAGCGTCTGGGTGCAACCGGCCGCCGGCGACGCGGGCACGGCGCTGGGCGCGGCGCTGTACGTGGACAACCAGCGCCGCGGGCAGGGCCGCAGCTGGACCATGGAGCACGCCTACCTGGGGCCCGAGTTCGGGGACGAGGAGATCGGCCGCTTCCTGGAGTCTTCCAAGATCGCGCACCGCCGCGTCGACGACGTGGCTGGCGAGGCCGCCGGGCTGTTGGCGCAGGGCAAGATCCTGGGCTGGTTCCAGGGGCGGATGGAGTTCGGCCCGCGCGCGCTGGGCGCGCGCTCGATCCTGGCATCGCCCCTGGACAGCGCCATGCAGGCGCGCCTGAACGGCCTGAAGGACCGCGAGGATTTCCGGCCGGTGGCGCCCGTGGTACTGGAGTCCAAGGCCCATGAATGGTTCGATGCGCGCGGGCGCGACAGCATCTGCGCGCCTTTCATGCTGTTCGTGTACGACGTGCTGCCGCATCGCGCCGCCAGGATCCCGGCGGTGCGCCATATCGACGGCACGGCCCGGGTGCAGACCATCCGCCGCGAGCACAACCCGCGCTACTACGACCTGCTGGCGGCCTTCGAGGCGATCACCGGCGTGCCGGTGCTGGTCAATACCTCCTTCAACACGCGCGGCGAGCCGGTGGTATGCACGCCGCGCGATGCGCTGGAGAGCTTCTGGACCTCGCCGCTCGATGCGCTGGTGATCGGCTCGTACCTGGTGGAGAAGACATGAGCCTGGCGCGGGATCCCGAGGGCGCGCCGCGGGTGTCGGTGGTGGTGCCCACCTACCGCCGCCCCGATCTGCTGGCGCGCTGCCTGCAGGCCCTGCTGCGCCAGCGCGGCGTGCTGGGCGGCTACGAGGTGCTGGTCTGCGACGATGCCGCCAGCCAGGACACGCAGGCCCAGGTCCAGGCCCTGGCGCAGGCGCGCGGCGGCCAGGCCCCATTGCGCTACATCCCGGTGCGCGCCACGCGCGGGCCGGCTGGCGCGCGCAATGCCGGCTGGCGCGCGGCGCGGGCGCCTGTCATCGCCTTTACCGACGACGATACCGAGCCGGCGCCGGACTGGCTGGCCCAGGGCCTGTTGGCGATGGCGCCGGGCGTGGACGCCGCCTGCGGACGCGTGGTCATGCCCGTGCCGGCCGTGCCCAGCGACTACGAGCGCGATGCCGCGCACCTGGCGAGCGCCGAATTCGTGACCGCCAATTGTTTCGTGCGGCGCCAGGCGCTGCTGGCCGTGGACGGATTCGACGAGCGCTACGCCCTGGCTTGGCGGGAAGATTCCGACCTGCATTTCAAGCTGCTCGAGCGCGGCATGCGCATCGTGCGCGCGCCCGAGGCCATCGTGCTGCATCCCTTTCGGCCCGTGCCTTTCGCCGCAGGGCTGCGCATGCAGAAGAAGGTGATGTACGACGTGCTGCTCTACAAGAAATTTCCGCGGCTTTACCGCGCCAAGGTCCGCGCCGGCCCGCCGTGGCGCTACCTGCTGCATACGGGCTGCCTGGTGCTGGCGCTGGCGGCGGCGCTGGCCGGCTGGTCCGCGCTGGCGCTGGGCGCGGGCGCGGCATGGCTGGCGCTGACCCTGGCCTTTTTCCTGCAGCGGCTGCGCGGCACGCGCCGCACGCCGGCCCTGGTGGCCGATCTTGCCTTGACTTCCGCCCTGATCCCGCTGCTGTCCATCGCTTGGCGCGTGGCGGGGGCGATCCGTTTCCGCAAGGGTTTGCCATGACCGCCGATACGTTTTCGCTGCCTGGCGCGCCGCGCCGCATCGTCGTTTTCCGGGCCTTGCAACTGGGCGACCTGCTGTGCTCGGTGCCGGCCTTGCGGGCCTTGCGCCGCGCCTATCCGCAAGCCCGGATCGTGCTGGCCGGCCTGCCCGGGGCGGCAGGCTTTGTCCAGCGGTTCTCGCATTACCTGGACGGCTTGCTGCCCTTTCCGGGGATAGCGGCCTTTCCGGAACAGGCCGCACGCACGCAGGCGCTGCCCGGCTTCTATCGCCAGGCCCGCGCCCAGCGCTTTGACCTGGCCCTGCAGATGCACGGCAGCGGGGCGCAATCGAACGCCGTGGTCCGGGCCATGGGCGCGCGGACCTGGGCCGGGTTCGTGCCCGAGCGCGCGCAGGCCGTGGCGGGCTTGCGCCTGCCGTGGCCGGACGAGCTGCCCGAACCGGCGCGCTATCTGGCGCTGCTGCGCGAGCTGGGCTTGCCGGCCGAAGATGCCACGCTGGAGTTTCCCTTGAGCGGCAGCGACATGCTGCAAGGGCAGCAGTTGCTCAACGAAACCGGGCTGCGTCCCGAGCGCACGGTGCTGGTGCATCCCGGCGCGCGGCTGGCCTCGCGCCGCTGGCCGGCCGAGCGTTTCGGGGCGGTGGCGCGCGCCTTGGCGCGGCAGGGCTGGCAGATCGGCGTGACCGGCACGCCGCAAGAGGCCGCATTGACCGCCTGCGTGGCGCGGCTGGCCGGGCGCGGGGCGGTGGACTTGTGCGGGCGCACCGACCTGGGCACGCTGGGCACGCTGGTGCAGCGCTGCCGCCTGCTGGTGTGCAACGATACCGGCATCTCGCACATCGCCGCGGCCACCGGCACCCCCAGCGTCGTGGTGGCCTCGGGCAGCGACGTGGCGCGCTGGGCGCCCCTGAACCGCGAACGGCACCGCGTCTGCTTCGCCGACATGCCCTGCCGGCCCTGCGCCTACGACGTGTGCCCCATCGGCCATCCCTGCGCCCTGAACGTGGGCGTGGACCAGGTACTGTCCTGCGCGGCCGGCCAGCTCAAGGAGGCGGCATGAGCCCACCTGGCCGCCCCAAGGGCGAATACCGCGGCGCGCGGCGCTTGCGCATCCTGACCTGGCACGTGCATGGCAACTACCTGTATTCGCTCACGCAGCTGCCGCACGATTTTGTGGTGCCCTACCTACCCGGGCGTGCGGGTTATGGCGCCCTGGGCGAGAAGATTCCCTGGGGCGAGAACGTGCGACAGGTGCCGGCCGACGCCTTGCGCGAGCAGGCGCTGGACTGCGTGATCTACCAGTCGCGCGGCAACCTGGAGGACGCCGCCGCCTTGCTCGATGCGCGCCAGCAGGCGCTGCCATGCGCCTATATCGAACACAACCCGCCCGAGCCGCATCCCACCGATACCGTGCATCCCTTCCGGCACGAGCGCGGCGTGCTGGTGCACGTCACCCACTACAACGCGGCCATGTGGCATGCGCCCGGCATGCCGGCGCAGGTGATCGAGCACGGGGTGCCGGCGCCGGCCGGGCCGCTGTACCGCGGCGAGCTGGCGCGCGGCATCGTGGTGGTCAACCACCTGGCCAGGCGCGGCCGGCGCGTGGGCGCCGACCTGTACCAGGCGCTTTCGCGCAGCGTGCCGCTGGACCTGATCGGCATGGACGCCCAGGCGCTGGGCGGCATCGGCGAGGTGCCGAACATGCAGGTCGGGCGCTTCATCTCGGACTACCGCTTTTTCTTCAGTCCGGTGCGCTACGCCAGCCTGGGGCTGTCGCTGGTCGAGGCCATGCTGTGCGCGGTCCCGGTGGTCGGCTTTGCGGCCACCGAGCTGCCTTGCGTGATCCAAAGCGGGCATAACGGCTATGTGGACACGAGCCCGGCGCGGCTCGAGCAGGCCATGCGCGCGCTGCTGCAGGACAGGGAGCTGGCGCGCCAATGGGGCGAGGCGGGGCGGCGGACCGCCTTGCAACGATTCTCCATGGACCGGTTCGTTGCCGACTGGCAACGGCTGCTCAATACGCTGATGGAGGCGGCATGAACGTATCTTCACCCTTTTCCTTGCGCATCCTGGTAGCCGGCGGCGCCGGCTTTCTCGGCTCGCACCTGTGCGAGCGGCTGCTGTGGGAAGGCCACGAAGTGACCTGCGTGGACAACTTCCATACCGGCAGCCTGCGCAACGTGGCCCATCTGCTCGATCACGAGCGTTTCCGGCTGCTGCGCCACGACATCACCGAGCCGCTGCAGGTGGAGGCCGACCGCATCTACAACCTGGCGTGTCCGGCCGCGCCGCCGCATTACCAGGCCGATCCGGTGCGCACCTTGCGCACCTGCCTGCTGGGCGCCATCAACCTGCTGGAGCTGGCGGCCAAACAGGACGCGCGGTTCCTGCAGGCCTCGACCAGCGAGGTCTACGGCGATCCGCTCGAGCATCCGCAGCGCGAAAGCTATTGGGGCCACGTCAACCCGGTCGGCCCGCGCGCCTGCTACGACGAGGGCAAGCGCTGCGCCGAGACGCTGGTGACCGAACATGCGCGCAAGTACGGCTTTCAGGCGCGCATCGCCCGCATCTTCAATACCTATGGGCCGCGCATGTCCAGCCAGGACGGCAGGGTGGTATCCAATTTCATCGTCCAGGCCCTGGCCGGGCAGCCGCTGACCATCTACGGCGACGGCACGCAGACGCGTTCGTTCTGCTACGTGGACGACATGATCGAAGGGCTGGTGCGGCTGATGGAGGTGCCCGGCGAGCTGCCCGGGCCGGTGAACCTGGGCAATCCCACCGAGCTGACCATGCTGGAGATCGGCGCCCTGATCCAGGAGCTGGCCGGCTCGCGCTGCGCGCTTGCCTTTCGGGACCGGCCCGCCGACGATCCGGTGCAACGCAAGCCCGATATCGGCCGCGCGCGCCAATACCTGGGATGGACCCCGGCCATCGGCGTGCGCGAAGGCCTGTCGCGCACCGTTGCCTACTTCGAGTCGCAGCGCGCCGTCCCGCGCGAGCCCGGGCCGCCCGATGCGCAGCTGGGCGTGGTGCTGGCCGCGCGCCTGCCCCACGCGCCCGAACCGGAGAGCCTGCAGTATGGCCGAGGCTGACGCCGGTGACGGGGCCTGCCCCGTGCCCGGCCGCCTGCTGGCCGTCTCGCCCCACCTGGACGACGCGGTATTTAGCTGCGGCGACCTGTTGGCGCGGGCCGGGCAGGCCTGCGTGCTGACGGTATTCGCGGGCGACGCGCCCCAGGGCGAGCTGTCCACGGACTGGGACCGGCGCTGCGGATTTTCCAGCGCGGCGCAGGCCATGGCCGCGCGCCGCGAGGAAAACCGCCAGGCGCTGGCGGCGCTGGGGGCGCACGAGATCACGCTGCCCTGGCCCGACAGCCAGTACCGCCACGAGGCGCCGGCGGGCCTGCGCGAGGCGCTGCGCTGCGCCTTGCGGTCCTGGCGGCCCGATGCGGTGCTGGTCCCGCTGGGCCTGTTTCACGAAGACCATTGGCGCGCCAGCGATGCGCTGCTGCGGATCGGCGCCGAAGGCATGCTGGCGCCCGGACGATGGTGGGCCTACGAAGAGGCGCTGTACCGCCGCAAGCCCGGCCTGGTCCAGCAGCGCCTGGCCGCCTTGCTGGCGCGCGGGGTGGCCGTCACGCCCGCGCCGCACCTGAGCTGCCCGGCGCACCCGTCCAAGCGCGCGGCGGTGGCCGCCTATGCCAGCCAGTTGGCCGCGCTGGGCCTGGGCCCGGGGCAGGGCGGCGATACGATGCTGCCCGAACGATACTGGCGGCTGGACTGGCTGCACGCGGCATGAGTGCGGCGGCGCGCATCACGCTGGTCCTGCTGACCTACAACCGGCGCCAGGAGGCGCTGCGCACCATCGCCGCCAACCTGCGCAGCGCCGGCTGCCCGCTGGTCGTGGTGGACAACGGCAGCCAGGACGGCACGGCGCAGGCGGTGCGCCAGGCCTTTCCGCAGGTCCGGCTGGTATGCCTGGAGCGCAACCTGGGGGCGGCGGGCCGCAATGCGGGCGTGCGCCAGGTGACCACGCAGTACGTCGCCTTCGCCGACGACGATACGTGCTGGGAGCCCGGCGCGCTGGCCCAGGCGGTGCGGCTGCTCGATGCCTATCCGCAGGCCGGCATCCTGAATGCGCGCGTGCTGGTGGGGCCGCAGCGCAGGCCCGATCCGGCCAATGCGCCGATGGCGGCCAGCCCCTTGCCCGGCCCGCCCGGCCTGGGGCCCGAGCTGATCGGCTACATGGCCGGCGCCTGCGTGATGCGCACCGGCTTGTTCCTGGAGGTGGGCGGCTACCATCCGCGCCTGTTCATCGGCGGCGAGGAAGCGCTGCTGGCCCTGGACGCCATGCAGCGGGGCTGGCGCATCCACTATGCGCCGGCGCTGGCCACCTGCCACCGGCCTTCGCCGCGGCGCGACTCGGCGCTGCGCCGGCGCATGCTGGCGCGCAACGCTGTCTGGACGGCATGGCTGCGGCTGCCGGCCGCGCAGGCCTGGCAAGCCACGCGGCGGCAGCTGGCCTGCGCCGGCGGGCTGGCGGCACGCATGCGGCTGGCCAGCGACGTATTGCGCGGCCTGCCCTGGCTGGTCCGGCACCGGCGGGTGCTTGACCCGGCGGTCCTGGACAAGCTGCGGCGCGTGGCCGCAGGCCCGCGGCCCAGGCGCCGGGATTCAGGCCGAGGCGGCTAGCTTCCTGGCATGCCGGGCCACCAGGTCCAGCAATTGGTCGGTGTCGATGGGCTTGACCAGGTGCACGTCGAAGCCGGCCTGGCGCGAGCGCTGCCGGTCTTCCTCCTGGCCCCAGCCCGTGGCGGCGATCAGGAAGATGCCCGCTCCCCAGGGCGCGGCGCGCACCGCGCGGGCCACCTCATAGCCATCGCGCCGCGGCAGCCCGATGTCCAGCAGCATGACGTCCGGCGGTTGCGCCTGCGCCAGCGCCAGGGCCTGGTCGCCGTCGGTCGCCACGCGGGTGCGGTGGCCGGCCAGTGTCAGGAATTCGCTCATCAGCCACGCAACGTCCTCGTTGTCGTCCGTCACCAGCACGTCCAGGCCCGCCGCGGCCGCTACACGCGGCCCGGCGGCGGCCTGCGCCAAGGGTTCGCCTGGCGCCTCGTCCAGGGGGATGCAGACGGTGAAGCGGCTGCCCTGGCCGGCGCCCTTGCTCTCGCCGCGGACCTGCCCGCCATGCAGCGTGACGATGGCCCGCACCAGCGCCAGGCCGATCCCCATGCCTTGCAAGTCCTGGGTGCTGGTGGGCGCCTGCTTGAACATCTGGAACATCGATTCGACCTGGTCAGGCTCCATGCCGATGCCGCTGTCCTGTACGACGAAGCAGTATTCCTGCGCCGCGCGCCGCGTCGACAAGGTGATGCGGCCCGGCTCGGGCGTGTACTTGACGGCATTGCCCAGCAGGTTGGACAGCACCTGGCTCAATCGGACCGGATCGGCATGCAGCAGGGTATCGGCGTCGCCGATCTCCAGGGACAGCGTGTGGCCGGCCGCCTCGGCCAGCGGCCTGACCGTTTCCACCGCGCTGTCCACGATCTCGCCGGCCCGGACCGCCCGGCGCTTGACCGACAGCTTGCCCAGCCGAAGCCGGGACATGTCCAGCAGGTCGTCCAGCAGCACCTTCATGGTGCGCGACTGGCGCTGCACGATGCTGATCAGCTGCGTGTAGCGGGGGTCCTGGGTGGCCCCGTCCTTGAGCATGTCGCCGGCGCTGTGCAGCGCGGCCAGCGGATTGCGCAGCTCGTGCGACAGTATGGCCAGGAACTGCTCCTTGCCGGCGTCGGACTGCTCCAGCGCCGCCAGCGCGCTTTCCTTTTCCTGCAGGGCCCGTAGCAGCTTGGCCTGGCCCTGGCGCAGCTGTTCCTCGCTGGCGCGCAGGGCATCCTCGGCCAGCTTGCGTTCGGTGACGTCGCTGGCCACGATGAGCACCGAGTCGGGCCTGCCCGCCGCATCGGCCAGCACGTTCACGCTGTTGTGCAGCCAGATGATGCCGCCGTCCTGGCGCACGCAGCGCTTCTCGACCTGGAAGGACACGCCGTCCTCGACCAGGCGCTTGATCTGCTCGATGCTTTGCTTGCGGTCTTCGGGGTGCACGTGATCGAGCAGGGACGAGCCGATCAGCTGCGCTCCGGTGGCGCCCAGCATGCTCTGGTAGCAGCGGTTGGCAAAGGTGATCACGCCCTGCAGCGTGGTCTGCACCACGCCCACGGTCGCTTCGGTCACGATGGCCGCATAGCGCGCCTCGGACGCACGCAGCAGCTCCTGGTCGTTCTTGCGCTCGGTGATGTCGACAAAGGCGATCACCACGCCGGCGATGCGGTCCTCCAGCGTCCGATAGGGCCGCACCCGCACCATGAGCCAGCGGCCGCCGGCCTGCCCGACCTCGCGTTCGATCGGCACCAGCGTCTCCAGCACCTGCCGGGCGTCGTGCTCGAGCCCGGGATAGTCGATGCGCGTCTTCAGGTCGGAAAGCGGACGGCCCACGTCGGTGGGGATCAGGGTGAACAGCTCCACCGCCGAGGGGGTATAGCGCGTGATGCACAGCTCCCGGTCCAGGAACACCGTGGCGATGGCCGTGGCGTCCATCAGGTTCAGCATGTCGCTGTTGGCGCTGCTGAGCTGGTCCACCTTGCTCTTGAGCTCCTGGTTGACCGTGGTCAGCTCCTCGTTGATCGATTGCAGTTCTTCGCGGCTGGTCTCGAGTTCCTCGGTGGCCGAACGCAATTCCTCGTTCATGGCCTGCAGCTCTTCGTTGCTGGCCTTGAGCTCCTCGGTGGAGGCCTCGTACTGCTCCACGGTCTCGCGCAGGTGGAACTTGAGCCGCTCCAGTTCCTGCTCCAGCTGCTGGGCGGGGGCGTCGCCGTCGGCGGCCGCCGCAGGCACGGCCTGGGCCGGCTCGGCCGGGCGCGGCAGCAGGAACACCACCAGCAGGCCGGGCGCCAGCTCGCCGGCCGGCGCCACCCGCAGCGCCACGCGCAGCGGCTCCCCGCCGGCCTGCAGCGCCAGCGGCGCGATCTCCACCGGCGCGCCGGACTGGCCGGCGCGGTACAGCGCCGCCCGCAGCTCGATGCGCAGCGACGGGTGGATCAGGCGCAGCAGGTTGCGGGTGGGTTCGCCGCCGGCGTGAACCAGGAAGCGGCCGGCCGAGTGCGAGGAGTGGACGATGTCGTAATCGGCATCGACCAGCACCGAAGGCGGGGCCAGCAGGTCGATCAGCTTCAGGTGCATTTCGGCCCACGAGCCCGCCCGGCCCTCCAGCGCCAGCGCAGGATGCATGGGCGCCTGCAGGGCGAAGGCGCTGCCGGGGATGACAGGCGTGGCGGCGGCGTGGCGCGCGCGGGCGCGCGCGGCCCAGACTGCCTGGTCGGGCTGCAGCAGCCCGGCACGCGGGCGCGAACGCTGGACGTACAGCCGGTGCTTCTTGTCCAGCAAGGCGAACTGGGGGCTGCCTTCGTCGATGGACTCGGCCGCGCCCAGGAACAATATGCCTTGGGGATTCATCGCGAAGTGGAAGGTGTCCAGCACCCTGGCCTGGGCGGTCTTGGTCAGGTAGATGAGCAGGTTGCGGCAGGTCAGCAGGTCGATGCGCGAGAACGGCGAATCCTTGAGCACGTCATGGACCGCGAACAGCACCGATTCGCGCAGCTCGCGGCGGATCCGGTAGCCCTGTTGCTCCTTGATGAAGAAGCGGCGCAGGCGCTCGTCGCTGACGTCGGCCTGGATGGTGTGCGGGTAGACGCCTTCGCGGGCCGCACGGATGGCGTCCTCGTGCAGATCGGTGGCAAACACCTGTATCTGCGGCGGCGCATCCAGGGTGCGCGCATGTTCGGTCAGCAGCATCGCGATGCCGTAGGCCTCTTCGCCGGTGGCGCAGGCGGCCACCCAGACCCGTACCACGTCGGCCGGGCCCTTGCCGGCGAACAGCTCCGGGATGCGCTGCTCCAGGGCGGCGAAGCATTCCGGGTCGCGGAAGAAGTTGGTCACGCTGATCAGCAGGTCCTGCAGCAGCGCGCCGGCTTCGCCGGCCCGGGTGCGCAGGACGGACAGGTAGCCGGCCAGGTCGTCCACGCCGTTGACCTGCATGCGCCGGCCGATCCTGCGCAAGATGGTGGCCCGCTTGTAGTTGGTGAAGTTGCGGCCGGTGCGGCTGCGCAGAAAGACCAGGATTTCCTCCAGCGCGGCTTCCTGGTCCTGGCCGTTGCGGCCCTCGGCCAGCGGCGCCTGTTCGGCGGGCAGGCGCACGCGCGCCTCCATGCGCTGGTATTCGAAGACCCGCTGGGCCATCTGCTCGACCGGCAGCACCCAGTCGACCATGCCTGTTTCGATCGCCGAGCGGGGCATGCCGTCGACCTGGGCCTGGTCCGGGTCCTGCACGATGGTCAGGCCGCCGCGTTCCTTGATGCGCTTGATGCCGATCGAGCCGTCGCCGTCGGCTCCCGAGAGCACGATGGCCGTGGCATGCGGGCCGTGCGCGTCGGCCAGCGTGCGAAAGAACATGTCCACCGCGATGTGGCGCGGACGGCCCGGCGGCAGTTCCTCGACCGAGATGAATCCGTCCATGGTACGGATGAGCTTGCGCGGCGCGATCACGTACACGGTGTCCGGTTCGAGGCGCTCGGCCTGCGTGACCTGCACCACCCGCATCGGGGTGGCCTGCTGCAGCAGCTGGTCCAGGCTGCTTTCATGATCGGGCGACAGATGCACCACCACCACGAAGGCCACGCCGGGCGAGGGCGGTACGGTCTGCAGGAAGCTGCGCAGCGCGGGCAGGGAACCGGCCGAGCCGCCCAGGCCCACCACGCGTAGCGTTTGGTAACCGAAGCTGGGCACCATGTCGTCCAGTTCGTGGGTTTCGCTGGCGTCGTTCGGGGGCAGGGCGGCAGAGGGCATCGGTTCGTCAGCAGGAAAAAAGGAAAAACGGCCTGTCGCGCCGGACGCGCCAGCGCATTTGTCCCCAAACTAAAGGGTGACGCGCTGGCTGTGCATGGCCCGGCCGGCTTTATTTGGTATCGATTTGTGTCGCTGTTTGGCAAGGACGTGCGTCGCCGGCAGCTTTTGTATCACGACGCAACGCCGGCTGGCGCGCCCGGCCTTTGCACCAGCACGAGCCGTCCTGCACCATCGCCGCGCCTTGCGGGGTATGCCACGTGTCGGTCCCCCGGGGCCGCCGACGATGGCACGGTTGTTGCTTCAGGCAGGCGTATCCCGGCCCCATTGCGCCGGATCCCTGAAGGAACGCCGCCGGCAACGATGAACAAGCACACGCTGGACATTGAATCCGTGACCCACCGCTATGGCAGCTTCGTGGCCGTGGACGACGTGGACATCTCCATCGACGGGGGCGAGATCCTTGCCTTGCTGGGGCCCTCGGGCTGCGGCAAGACCACGCTGCTGCGCATCGTGGCCGGCTTCGTGCGGCAGACGCAGGGCCGCGTGCGGGTCGACGGCCGGGCCATCGACGACCTGCAGCCCAACCGCCGCGACATCGGCATCGTGTTCCAGAACTATGCGCTGTTCCCGCACATGACGGTGGCGCAGAACGTCGGATACGGTCTGGTGGCGCGCGGGCGATCGCGCGCGCAAGTGGCGCAGCGGGTCGGGCAGTGCCTGGAGATCGTGCAGCTGCCGCACCTGGCCGGGCGTTATCCCAGGCAGCTGTCCGGCGGGCAGCAGCAGCGCGTGGCGCTGGCGCGCGCCATCGCCACCGAGCCGCGCATCCTGCTGCTGGACGAGCCTTTCAGCGCGCTGGACAAGAACCTGCGCCTGGACATGCAGATCGAGATCAAGCGCCTGCAGCGCCAGCTGGGGCTGACGGCCATCCTGGTCACGCACGACCAGGAGGAGGCCATGAGCGTGGCCGACCGCATCGCCGTGATGCATCGCGGGCGCGTCGAGCAGCTGGGCACGCCGGTCGAGGTCTATGACCGGCCCCGCACCCTGTTCGTCAACAGCTTCATCGGCACCACCAACCTGCTGGCCGGCCTGGTCGCCGGGCGCGAGGCCGCCGGCCTGCGCGTGGACCTGGATGCCGGGGCAAGCATCGTCGTGCCGCACGAGCAGGCGCTGCCCGCCGGCCAGCGCGTGACCGTATCCCTGCGGCCCGAGCACCTGGCGCTGGCGGCCGAGCAGGGCGCCGGCCGCTGGCCGGTGCAAGTCGGCCTGAGCCTGCCGCTGGGGCCGACGGTGGTGCACCAGGTGACCACGCGCGACCGGCAGGCCCTGAAGGTGATCGCCGCGCGCCACGGGGCCGTGCGCGTGCCCGCCGGGCAGGCCTGGTGCGGCCTGCGGCCCGAGGCGCGTCCCTGCCTGTTTCCCGCCACGACTCCCGCCAACTGAAAGGAAAGCACATGACGCACGATCCTCTACGCCGCCGGCTGCTGGCCGGCACCGCCGCCCTGGGCGGCCTGGCCCTGCTGCCGCGCCTGGCCCATGCACAAGGCACGGTCACCAGCGCGATCTATCCGGGCTCCTGGGAGGAGGCCTACCGCTCCATCGTTGCGCCGGCCCTGAAGCAGGCGCACGGCGTGGACCTGCAGATGCAGCCGCTGTACGCCGTGGACCAGATCGCCAAGGCCCGCGCCGCGCGCGGCAACCCCTTCTTCGACACTTTCCTGCTCGATCCGGGCCCGCGCGTGACGGCCATCGAGGCGGGCCTGTTCGAGAAGTTCGATCCCTCGCGCCTGTCCAACGCATCCAAGCTGCAGCCCGGCATGGCCGACGAGCACGGCGTGACGGTGGCCGCGCAGTTCGTGGGCATTGCCTACAACCCCAAGAAGTTCGACAAGCCGCCTGCCGATTGGCCGGACCTGTTCGCCGAGCCCTACGTGTCGCGCCTGGGCCTGACCGGCTTTCAGACCACCTTCGGCACGGTCTCGATCCTGGAGATGTCCAGGGCCTTCGGCGGCCAGGGCACCGACGTCGAGCCCTTCTTCGCCGAGCTGAAGAAGGCCTTGCCCAGGATCGCGGCCATCGGCGCGCCGGCCTCGATGCCCAGCCTGTTCCAGCAGGGCCAGTGCGACATCATGTACACCAACACCCAGACCGTGGGCACCCTCAAGGGCCGCGGCGTGGATATCGAATTCGTGCGCCCGGCCAGCGGCGTCATCACCTTCTTTACCACCCTGCATATCGCCAGGGGTGCTGAGCAGGCGGACAACGCCTATCGCTACATCGACACGGTGCTCTCGGCGCCGGTGCAGGAGCAGTTGATGAAGGCGCCGTATTTCATGGCGCCGGTGGCCTCGGACGTGCCGCTGGACGATACCCTGCCGCTGTCCGAGCTGTCGGAGATGGCCTCGATGGTGCAGCACGACTGGGCGCAGATCAACCCGCTGCGCGCAGGATGGATCGAGCGCTTCAACCGCGAAGTGGCGCGTTGAGCGTGGCCGCCGTCTCCGACCGGGCCGGCGGCTGGCCGCTGGCGCTGCCGCTGACGCTGGCCTTCATGGCCTTCTTCGCGGCGCCGCTGCTGATGCTCCTGGCCACCAGCGCCTATGACGACGATATGCTGACCCGGCCGGGCCTGGACAACTGGCGCAAGTTCGCTGGCGATCCCTTCTACTGGAAGGTCACGCTCGATACGCTCAGGCTGGGCGCCTTGACGGTGTGCGCCACGCTGCTGGTCGGCTATCCGCTGGCGGTGGCCTATATGCAGGCCGGCGAACGCTGGCGCCGCATCATGCTGTTCGTCATCGTCATGCCTGTGCTGCTCTCGGTGGTGGTGCGCACCTTTGCCTGGATCGTCATCCTGGGCAACGAGGGCGTCATCAACCAGGCGGTGATGGCACTGGGCCTGAGCCCGGTGCCGCTGCGCCTGCTGCAGACCGAACTGGGGCTGGTGCTGTCGCTGACCCAGATAGAAATGCCGATGATGCTGCTGCCCCTGATCGGCGTGATGGCGCGCATCGACCGCAATCTCATCGACGCCTCGGTGGCGCTGGGCGCCTCGCGCTGGCGCACGCTGTTCAAGGTCATCCTGCCGCTGTCGCTGCCGGGGCTGGTGGCCGGCTGCACGCTGGTGTTCGCCAGCTCGACCACGGCCTTCATCTCCCAGTCCGTCATCGGGGGCAACCGCCTGGTGTACCTGCCTCTGGTGATCTGGCAGCAATCGCTGGTGGTCTACAACTGGCCGCTGGCGGCGGTGGCCAGCGTGGTGCTGCTGGCCTCGGTGATGCTGTGCATCCTGCTGATCGCGGCGCTGGGCCGGCGCGGCATGAGGTACCTGCATGTCTAGAAGAAGCTCCGTCTCGGACCTGAGCTACCACCTGGCGATGAACGGCGTGGCGGCGCTGGCCTTGCTGATCCTGATCGGGCCGGTCGTGGTGGTGCTGCTTACCTCGCTGACCGACAGCCAGACGCTGCGTTTCCCGCCGCCAGGGCTGTCGCTGGACTGGTATCGCCGGCTGTTCGACCCGGCCGTCTCCGGGCCCATCCACCGCGCCGCGGCCAACAGCCTGACGGTGGCGGCCTGGTCGGCCTGTGCGGCCGCGGCCTTGGGCGGCATGGCTGCGCTGGCGCTGGCGCGCTCGGCCAGCCGCAAGGCCCGCGCGCTCGATGCCTTCTTCATGTCGCCGCTGATCCTGCCAGGCATTGCCTTCGGATTGGCCGCGCTGGTGTTCTTCAGCTGGCTGGGCCTGCGTCCTTCGCTGATGCTCATGACCATCGGCCACGCGGTGATGATCGTGCCCTTCGTGCTGCGCACCACCAGCGCGAGCCTGCTCCAGCTCGACGCCAGCCTGCTCGAATGCTCGGCCAGCCTGGGGGCGGGGCGCCTGCATACGTTCCGGCGCATCACGCTGCCTATCGTGTTCCCGGGCCTGGCGGCCGGCACCTTCATGGCCTTCATGGCCTCGATCGACAATGTGCCGATCTCGCTGTTCCTGTCCAGCCCGCGCAGCGACATGCTGCCCATCCGCATGTGGGGCATGATGGAATCCACCCTGGACGTCCGGGTGGCGGCGGTCTCGGGCGTGCTGATCGTCGGCGTGCTGCTGCTGATGCTGCTGATGGAGCGCCTGACCGGCCTGACGCGCCGGCTGCAGGGCCATTGACCCGTCCGGCCCGCGCCCTGGCGCGCGCCGGCCCATGAAGAAGGAGGATGACCATGCATCGCGTAAGAGTGGAACCGCTGACCGCCGAGGCCTTCGCGCCTTATGGCGACGTACTGGAGCTGCCCAGCCGGCCCGGGCGCATCTATTACAACGACGCGCTGGGCAACTTGCGGCCGCAGGCGGCGGCCAGCCTGTCGCTGACGCTGCGCGAACCGAGCCCGCCGCTGCCGCTGCGCGCCACGCTGCTCGAGCGGCACCCGTATTCCTCGCAAACCTTCGTGCCCCTCGACGTGGCGCGCTACCTGGTGGTGGTGGCGCCGCATCACCCGCAAGGCGGGCCCGACCTGGGACAGGTGCGCGCCTTCCTGGCGCGCGGCGACCAGGGCGTGACCTACCGGCCCGACACCTGGCACCACGGCCTGACCGTATTGGACAGGCCGGCGCGCTTTGCCGTGTTCATGTGGGCGACCGGCGGGGAAGGCGACGAGGAATTCGTCGATGTCGAACCTTTCGATGTGCTGCCTTCAGGAGAGTAGACCCATGTCTTGGCAACCCACGCGCGACTTCATCGGCTATGGCGAGCATCCGCCCGACCCCAGGTGGCCCGGCGGGGCGCGGCTGGCGCTGAACTTCGTGATGAACTACGAGGAAGGTTCCGAGCCGTCCTTCCAGGACGGCGAGAACCACACCGAGACCGGCTTGACCGAGGCCCACGGCCTGAACCAGATGGGCAAGGGCCGCGACCTGGCCGCCGAGGGCATGTTCGAGTACGGCAGCCGGGTAGGCTTCTGGCGCCTGGTGCGCCTGTTCGAGGAGCGCGGCCTGCCCATGACGGTGTTCGGCTGCGCCCTGGCCCTGGAGCGCAACCCGGCGGCCGCGGCCAAGATCCGGCAGATGGGCTACGACGTGTGCTGCCACGGCTGGCGCTGGATCAAGCATTTCGAGCTGGACGAGGCGCAGGAGCGCGAGCACATCCGCATGGCCATCGCTTCGCTGGAAAAAACGGTGGGCGCGCGCCCGCTGGGCTGGTATTGCCGCTACGGCCCCAGCGTGAACACGCGCCGGCTGCTCATGCAGGAAGGCGGCTTCCTGTACGACTCGGACTACTACGGCGACGAGCTGCCGTTCTGGCAGCTCGTGCAGGGCAGGCCGCAGCTGATCGTGCCCTATTCGCTGACCAACAACGACGGCAAGTACGCCGGCTGGATGGGCACCTCGGACCAGTGGTTCGGCTTCCTGAAGGACGCCTTCGACATGCTGTACGCCGAAGGCGCCCGCGCGCCCAAGATGATGTCGGTGGGCCTGCACATGCGCCTGGTCGGCCATCCGGCGCGCGCCGCCGGGCTGCAGCGCTTCCTGGACTACGTCATGAAGCACGAGGGCGTGTGGGTGACGCGCCGGCTGGACATCGCCGAGCACTGGCGCAGGACCCATCCGTACCCGGGCTAGCGCGGCGCGGCCCGCAGCGGGCGGCTGCGGGCAAACCGCTTGGCCTGCCGGGCTTGACGGCATAAGATGACAGGCCCGCCGGCCTTTGCCGCTTCCGCCCCGACGCCTGTCCCGCCTCGACGCCCGCCATGCCCGATACCGCCTCGCTGATTGCCTTTGCCCTGGTCTGCCTGGGCATGGTGCTGACTCCCGGCCCCAACATGATCTACCTGATCTCGCGTTCGATCTGCCAGGGCCGCATGGCCGGCCTGATCTCGCTGGGCGGGGTGGCGCTGGGCTTCCTGTTCTACATGGCCAGCGCTGCGCTGGGCATCACCGCGGTGCTGATGGCAGTGCCTTATGCCTACGACGTGCTGCGTTTCGGCGGGGCGCTCTACCTGCTGTATCTGGCCTGGCAGGCCATCAAGCCCGGCGGGCGCTCGCCGTTCCAGGTCCGGCAACTGCCGCCCGACAGCCCGCGCAAGCTGTTCCTGATGGGCTTTTTGACCAATCTGCTCAACCCCAAGATCGCCATGGTCTACCTGTCGCTGCTGCCGCAGTTCATCGATCCGGCCCGCGGCGACGTACTGCTGCAAGGCCTGGTGCTGGGCGCGACCCAGACGGTAATCAGCGTGACCGTCAACGGCCTTATCGCGCTGGCCGCCGGCTCGATCGCCTCGTTCCTGGGCAGCCGGCCGTTGTGGCTGGTGGCGCAGCGCTGGCTCATGGCCACCGTGCTGGCGGGCCTGGCCGTCAGGATGGCGACCGAGGCGCGCAGATAGCAAGGAGAAGCCATGGAGCAACTGCCCGACGACATCTACGCCCAGATCGAAGCTTTGTCCGAGGCCGGCAACGACGCCAGCGACCTGGGCGAGCATGCCGACGCCATCGTGCACTGGCGCCGCGCCCTGGCGCTGCTGCCCGAGCCGCGGCGCGAGTGGGAGGCCTACGAGTGGCTGCAGGCCAGCATCGGCGATGCGCATTACCAGATGGGCGACTATGCGCAGGCCAAGGATTGCCTGTTCGAGGCCCTGAATACGCTGGCGGCGCAGGAAAACGCCTTTGCCCATTACATGCTGGGCAAGGCGATGTGGCATCTGGGCGAGGAGCCCGCCTTCGACCGGCTCATGCGCGCCTATATGCTGGAAGGCGCGGAGATCTTCGAGACCGACCCGCCCGAGGGCCCGCAGATGCTGGCCGCGCTGCGCGAGCGCGGGCTGCTGGCCGGCCCGGGCGGGCCGGCAGCCTAGAACCGGTGCGAGATGCTGGCCGGCTGGCCGGGGCGCACCGTCAATTGCACGTTGTGCGGCGGCAGGTCGGCGTTGCGCACCGTGACCGCATAGGTGCCCGGCGCCAGCTGCAGGCTGCGCAGCGGCGGGCTGATGCCGCGCGAGATCCCGTCCACCAGGATCTCGCCCCAAGGCTGCACGTCGATGCTCACGCGCACGGGCGCGGGCGCGGGCGGCTCGGGCGTCGCCTGCGCATCGGCCTGCTGCCCGGTTTCGCCCGGCTCCAAGGCGGTTAGCGCCCTATCGGCGTGCTCCATCGCTGCCTGCTCCATTGCAGCCTGTTCCGCTGCGGCTTGCTCCGTTGCCTCTAGTTGTGCCGCCTGCGGCCCGCCCGCCTCGTGGGCTGTTTCGGCCTGCTCCGGCGCGGGCGCTTGTGCCGCCGCCCCATCGGCGGAAGCGGCGGACGGCGCCGGCAGGGGCGGAGAGAGCGCGTCCGAGGGCGCTGGCTGGCCAGCCGCCAAGGCCGCGCCGGCCGGATCGGGTTCGCCCGGCTGCGCGGGCGCCTGCTCCGGGGCCGGCGGGACGTGCGCCAGGGCGGGCGGTTGCGGCGCCTGGCCGGCGTCCGGGGCCGGATCCTGCATGGCGGGTGCGTCGGCGGCCAGGGCGGGCGCCGGATCTTGTGCCGCGGCAGGCGGCGGGGCGGCAGGGGCGGCGGGCTGTTCCCCGGCGTGAGCGGCGGGCGGCACCGGCTCGGCATCGCCGGGGGCCGGGGCCGTCATGGCCTGGCCCGCCGCTTGGGCCGACGGGTCCGGGGCCGTATCCCTGCCCAGCAGCCACCAGGCGGCCGTACCGGCCAGCAGCGCCAGCACGGCCACGACCAGGCCCCAGGGCGCGCGCTGCGCCGGCGCGGGGGCGGGTTCGGGCCGCTGCCCGGCATCGGCCGGCGCGGCCGGGGCCGGCCGGGCGGCGGGCTGTGCCGGTGCAGGTGCAGGTGCCGATGCCGAAGCGGCGGCCGCCGCCGCGGCGCTGGAACGCGGCGCTTGCGCGGCCGCGGCCGCGTTGCCGGCCTTGGCCCGGGCGGCCGCCGCCGGAGGCGCCGGCTCGCCCTGGGCGCAAACCTGCAGGGCGTGCTCGTAGTCGGCCAGCGAG
Organism: Orrella sp. JC864; assembly: GCF_037026685.1. Lineage (NCBI taxonomy): Bacteria > Pseudomonadati > Pseudomonadota > Betaproteobacteria > Burkholderiales > Alcaligenaceae > Orrella > Orrella sp. JC864. The sequence goes on from NZ_JBANET010000002.1 coordinate 324,880, forward strand.
CGCGCCCGCTCCTGCGGGAACAGGAGCAGGCCGCGGTCCACCGCCTGAAGCAGCGCGGGCGGCACCTCATGCAGCCCGCGCTGGCCCAGCGGCACCCAGGTGTCCTGCACCACGCGCTCGGGCGCCGGAGGCGGGGGGCTGCCGGTGATCCACGCGCAGACCAGCGCGCTCAGGGCGTAGACGTCGGTCCAGGGGCCCAGCGGCTGCGCCGGGTCGTCCAGGTACTGCTCCAGCGCCGCGTAGCCCGGCGCCAGGCCGGCACCCAGGGGCAGCACCGGATCGGCGGGCCGCGGATCGCCGCCGGGCGGGCGCAGCCTGGCCCAGCCCTCGGCGTCGATTTCCACTGCGTCGGGCACGATGCCGCCGTGCAGGCGCCCGCTTTCGTGCAGGACCGCCAGCCCCGGCAGCATGCCGTCGAGCATGGCCAGTATCTTGGCGGGAGGCAGGGGGCTGGCGCCGGGGGCGAAGGTCTGCATGGAACTCATGGCGGGTTATCCCTGGAGGGCAAGCGCGAGGCGGGAAACAAAGAGTACATCGTCGGCCTGTCACAGACGCGAGCGGGCCAGCGGCACGAACAGCCGGGCAAATAGCGTGGCATTGAGCGCGCCGCCGTGCACGTAGGTTTGCAGGGCGGCGCCGTCGGCCTGGTTGGTCCACCAGTAGCTGGTGTGCGAGGCCGGGTTGAAGCACTCGGGCAGCTCGGGCCAGCCCGCCGGCCCATGCGGGGCGGGCGCGGGCGCATCGGGCAGCCCGGCGTTGAGGATTTCCAGGATATCCTGGCCGGGCGAACCGTGCGCGGCCGGCTGCGGCGCGGCCTGCAATCCGGCCGCGGCCTGAGCCAGCGCGCGGTCGAGCTGGTCGGCGCCGCTGCCGTGGCGCACCGCGCTCAGCAGCGCGCCGCCGGCGTCGCGATAGAACGGCCCGGACTGCGCCAGCATGCCGGGCTCGTAGCCGCGCACCGGGATCTCCCACAAGGCCCAGAGCGGATAGGCCCGGCCCACCCGGTCGCGGCTGGGCATGACGCAGCCCAGCTGCACCGAGCCGGCGCCCGGGCCGGCCGGCACGGCGAAGTTCCACAGCGGCGCGGCCAGGAACTCGCGCTGCGCCTCGGGCGGCAGCTGGCGCAGCGCAGCCAGGCCGTGCTGCGCCCATTTGTCCCACCAGGCCGCCAGCTCGCGCGTGACGCCCCGGTGCAGGAAATCGCCGGCGGCCGGGATCTTGCCGTACCAGCCGTGCCGGCCGCGCGCCGCGCCATCGTGCCTGCCCCACATCATGGCTGCCCCGGGCAGGAGAAGCCGCGCATCTCGGGCAGGCTGAAGGGGCTCTTGATGCTGCTGGCCACGATTTCCAGCACGACCTTGCGCCCGCCCACCTCGAAGGTGGCCTCGGTGATCTCGGGCGAGGCGCCGGGCCGCAGCCGCGCGCGGTCCAGCATGCGGTTCAGGGCCCACGGGCCGCTGGTGGCCAGGCCCGACTCGCCCTGCACCGGCGTGACCGCCAGCCGGACCTGGTTGGTGCCGCGCGGGCCCGGCCAGCGCACGGTGGTGCCCACCTGCGGGCCATGCGCATAGCGCACCACCTGGCCGTCGACGTCCAGCACGAACTGGGTGATCTGCGCGTCCATCTCGACCGGGCGGATGGTGACCTGGTAGGAGGGCAGCGTGTCGCCGCCCGAGAAATACACGTCGCGGATCACCGTCGCGCGCTGGAAGGCGTCCAGATAGCCCGAGCCGCCCGCGGGCAGGCCGCCGTCGATGCCCGGCTTGAAGCGCCAGCTGCCGGCCGAGACGTCGATCTGGCTGACCAGGTGCTTTTGCAGGAAGTCGTCCATCATGCCGTTAGGCGCGAACAGGCGCGCCATGTCGCTGGGGGCGACCTCGCGGCTGGCCGTGGGCGAGAAGGGATAGCGCCCGGCGATGGCCTGCCGGCAGAACAGCCCGATGGTGGCGCCCACGTTCTCGCCCAGCCGCGCGCGCATCAGGGTCGAGACCTGGTCGGTGGCGGCCACCGAAAGGTTTTCCAGCAGCCCGCCCACCGGCGCGGGCATGCGTCCGGCCTCGGCGCGCAGCTTGGTGACCACCTCGGCATTGGGCGGGGTGTTGGCGCTGCGCAGCGCGGCATCGGCCGCCGTCAGGTAGGTATAGAGCTCGTTGATCAGGCCGGTCGTCGCGGCGATGGGGGGCGGGCCGCCGCCCTCGCTGGACACCAGCCGGCGGTAGGGTTCGAAGTGCCGGTCGACGATGCGCTCGGGCCGGTCCTCGCCCGCTTCGGGGCGCGGGGCGTTGACCGGGGCGACGCTGCCGAACATCTGTTCGAGCGTGCGGCGGGTGCTGCTGACGCTCTCGCGGGCCTGGTCGGCCAGCGAGTAGTCCTGGCTGCGCGAATCGCGCAGCAGCGTGGTCTGGCGCGCCACGCCCTGCACCAGCCTGACCAGCGGCGAATCGGGCGCGGACAGCGTGCGCGCCACCTGGATGTTGTGCAGCAGCGATTGCCCGGGCGCGATGCGCAGGTCGTCCAGGTAGTTGTCCCACTCGGTCACGTAGTCGTTCAGGTACAGGCGCCGGATCTCGGCCGAGAGCTGGCTGCGCGCCTGCGCATCGAGCACCCCGGGCGCGGGCAGGCCCAGCACCCAGGCGTCGTCGCGCCGCAGCGATTGCGCCACCTCGTCGATGCGCTTGGCGAAGATATCCCAGTAGCCTTCGTAGCTGTACAGCCCCGGTATGCCCTGGGTCAAGGGCAGGCCGCTGGCGCGGATGAACACCGAGGCGGCCTGCGGGCCCGCCAGCGTGGTGACGGTGGTCGGCTCCAGGTTCTCGTTGTCGGCCAGCATGCGGCGCAGGCGGCTGTAGGCCCGCTCGGCCAGGGGGTAGCTGGCCAGCCGCTGGCGCGTGCGCTCGACCAGCGCGTCGTTTCTGGGAAAGGGCGATACCACCACGCGGTCGCGCGCCAGCGCGCGCAGATGGGCCGACAGGTTGTCGTATTGCTGCCGGGTGTAGTCCGGCGGCAGCACCTGCTGCATGTCGGCCAGCAGCCAGGCATGCATGAACTCCGGATCGTAGTGATCGGTCTCGTACAGCATCTGGTAGGCGCGCAGCGCTTCGTAGGAGAACTCCAGGTCGTCGGGGCTGGCGCCTTCCAGGGCCGCCTCGATGCGCCGCGCCACCAGCGGCAGCAGCACTTCGTCCAGGGTGCGCCGGTACACCCCCTGGGCGGCCGCCGACATCTTGCCGCCCTGGTACAGGCCGAAGCGGTAGCCCAGCGGCGGCCTGGCGATGTCAAAGCCAGGCGTGGCCGGCAGGCCGCTCAGGCTGTCCAGGTAGGGCATCAGCCCGAGCACGTCGCCGCTGCCGCTGATCCTGACCTCTTGCGCGCGCGCCTGCACCTGCGGCACGCGCGCCTGCACGTCGGCAACGTAGTTGGCGTTGTTGCGATAGCTCAGCAGCCAGCCGGCCAGCAGGCCGCCCAGCGCCAGGGTGACGAGCGTGTAGCCGGCCCAGTGCACCGCGCGATAGCGGCGCTCCCAGCGCAGGTTGCGGCCGGCCAGCCCCGCTTCGCGAAAGACCACCTGCTGCAGCAGGTTCTTGAGGAAGTAGCTGCGTCCGGGCTGCTCGCCCGGCAAGGAGGCCGGCTGCGGGCTGCCTTCGATGCGCAGGTAGCGCTTGAGCCGGCCGGTCACCTGGTCGAAGGTCTCGCCGCCCTGCGTGCCGCTGGTGAAGTACACGCCGCGCGGCATCAGCCGGGCCTCGAAGCGCGAGGCGCCGAACACGTCGCTCAGGAAGTGGCCCAGCACGTTCTGCAGGCCGGCGAACTGCTGCGGCAGCATATAGGCCAGCGCGCGCCGGGCCGGGTCCGGCTCGGCCGCCAGCACGTCGGGCAGGGCATCGTCCAGGCGCCGCTGCAGCAGCCGGTATTCGGCATGGTAGGCCGCGTAAAGGTCGAAGTCCGGCTCGAGCGACTTGGCGTAGGGCAGGGTAAAGCCCCAGACCTGCGCCAGGTCTTCGCGGCTGAACGAGGCGAAGTACTCCTCGAAGCCCGAGAGCAGGTCGACCTTGGTGACCAGCACGTAGATGGGGAACTGGATGCCCAGCTGCTGGCGCAGTTCCTGCAGGCGCTGGCGCAGCACCGCGGCATGCTGCACGCGCTCGCTGTCCGAGGCCGACAGCAGGTCGGCCAGGCTGATGGTCAGGATGGCGCCGTTGATGGGCTGGCGGCCTCGAAAGCGCGTAAGCAGGCCCAGGAAGCCGCGCCACTCCTTCTCGTCGCCGACCGGGTTGCTTTCGTGGGTGGTGTAGCGCCCGGCGGTATCGAGCAGCACCGCCTCGTCGGTGAACCACCAGTCGCAATTGTGCGTGCCGCCCACCCCGCGCAGGGCCACCTTGCCGTAGCGGTCGGCCAGCGGGAAGTTCAGGCCCGAGTTGACCAGCGCGGTGGTCTTGCCCGAGCCGGGCGCGCCGATGAACACGTACCAGGGCAGCTGGTACAGGTGCTGGCGCGACAGGCGCGACCAGGGCCGCTGCTTGCCCGGCCCGAAGCGCATGGTGCGCAGCCGCTGCATGGCCTCGTCGAAGCGTTCGGCCAGCTCGCGCATCTCGGGGTCGGCGCCGGCCGGCTCGGCCTTCTTCTTCTGGGCCGGCTTGCGCAGCTGGCCCAGCAGCTGCGCGTTGAGCCTGCCTTCGCGCCATTTGCGCCAGAGCAGGCGCAGCAGCCACAGCGCGAACATGGCCGCGATCAGCAGCATGCGCGCGCGCTCGCTCTCCAGCGGGCGCCAGGCGCCGATGGCCAGCAGCGGTCCGGCGATCCACACCAGGAAGGCCAGCGCCACCAGGCCCAGGAAGTTCCAGAAACCCCGGCCCGTCAGCAGCCGGATCAGGTCGTGGATCATTGCGTGGCCTCCGGGTTGCGCGGCGGTGCGCCGCCATCGGCGCCGCGCCGGGCGGCCGCCTCGCTGGCCGCGTCCGAGGGCGCCAGCAGCAGCGTGATCTCCACCCTGCGGTTGCGGGCGCGGTTGGCCGGCGTATCGTTGGGCGCGACCGGATCGGCCTCGCCGCGTCCTTCGGCGCGCACCCGGTTGGGCACGCTCAGGCGCTCTTCCAGCAGGGTCTTGACCGCGTCGGCGCGGGCCTGCGAAAGGTGCCAGTTCGAGGGAAAGCGGGCGGTGCGGATGGGCACGTTGTCCGAATAGCCGCTGACCAGGATGCTGCCGCGCGTACCGTTCATGGCGTCGGCGATGCGCGCCAGCACCGGGTAATAGCGCTCGCGCACGCTGGCCGAGCCGGAATCGAACAGGCCGTCGCCGCGCAGGACCACCACGCTGCGGTCGGCCTCGTCGCGCACCGTCACCAGGTCCTCGCGGATCTCGGGCGCCAGGAAGGTCGCCAGCCTGGGCGCGGGGGCGGGCGCCGGTGCGGGTGCGGGCGCCTGGCTGCGCACCGCTGGCGGTTCGAGCGCGCTGACCGCGGCGAAGGCCGCGTCCGAGGTGCCGCCCAGCCGCCAGTTCAGGAAGGAATAGGCCAGCAGGCCGGCCAGCACGCCCAGCGCCGCGAAGGCCCACAGCGGCACCACGGGCCGGCTTGCCTGGGCCAGCGCGGGCGCATCGCGCCAGTGCGGCGACAGCTCGCGCGGGTATTCGCCGCGCGCGCCGCGCAGGATGTGCAGCAGCCGCTGGCGCAGGGTCTCGAGTTGCGTGCGGCCGTTGTCCACCACGCGATAGCGTCCCTCGAAGCCCAGCACCAGGCAGTAGTAGAGCAGCTCCAGCAGGTCCAGGTGCTGGCTGGGGTTTTGCGAAAGCTTGGCCAGCAGCTGGAAGAACTTCTCGCCGCCCCAGGTCTCGTTGTGGAAGGTCACCAGCAGGCTATGCGAGGACCAGACGCCCGCGCCCCAGGGCGTGAGCGCGGCCGCCTCGTCCAGCGCCGTGCACAGGCAATAGCGCGCGCCCAGGATGGTTTCGTTGGGCAGGCCGGCCTGCTGGGCGCGCAGTTCGAACTGCCGGATTTCGTCGACCAGGTGTTCGCGCAGCATCGCCGGCGAGGGGTGGCTTTCGGTGGCGCGGATCTGCGGGATCAGGTCCAGCACCGGGTTGGCTGCGGCCACCAGCGGGTTGCTGCCGCTGATCACGTATTCGTCGGGCCGAGGGCGCGCGGGCTCGGGCGCGCCGCGCAGGCCCGGCCCGGGAGCCGGGCCGGGGGAAAGATCGGAACCGTACATGCGTCTTGTCCTGTGTATTCAGTCTTGGCAAGCGCGGCGGGCAGGCGCGCGCCTGCCCGCCGGCTCAGTCGCGGATGGCCCAGAATTCCATGCTCAGGCCGGGGAACTCGCCGGCCAGGTGCAGCGCCATCGCGCCGGTCTGTTCAAGCTGGCGCCACAGTTCGCTGTGCTTGTCCAGCTCGAAGTAGACGTAGCCGGCGTGGTACGGGATCTGGCGCGGCACCACCGGCAGCGCGCGCACCGGCACGCCCGGCAGCTGCAAGTGCACCAGGTCGCGGATGCGCTCGACCGGGCCGATCTTGACCTGGGCGGGGAAGTGCGCGCGCAGCGCCTCGCCGGGCATCTGGGCATGCACGGCCAGCACGAAGCCGGCCTGGCGCAGCAGTTCGCGGTCGGCGACCTGGGCCACCTTGACCCCGCGGCCGCGGTCCTCCAGCGGGATTTGCAGGGCGTTCTGCTCCAGCACGGCCGACAGCGAGCGGCGCAGCTCGTCCATCAGCGGCCCGAAGCTGGCTTGCAGGTCGTCGTGGGCATAGGCCGGCGGATCGGTCCAGCGGCGTTGCGGCGACGTGTAGGTGGCCAGGTCGCAGGCCAGCATCAGCCAGTCGTGGAACAGCCGCTCGGGATGCAGGCCCTCGATCTGGCCGGCATGCCAGAGCGAGCCGGCGTAGCGGTTCACCAGCGAGAGCAGCATGAAGTCGGCCACCTCGGCCACCCCGCCGCGCCCGGGCTGGGCCAGCCGCGCGGCCAGGGTCTGGGCCCGCGCGTGCAGCAGGCCGGCGAGCTCCTGGACGTAGCCGGCCAGCCGCGGTTCGGCGCCGGCCGACAGCCAGGGCGCAATGTAGGCCTCGTCCAGCACCACGCGGTTGTCGGGACGGCGCTCGGCGATACGGGCCACGCCCAGCGTCAGCCATTCGTCGCCGGCCTCGTGTTCGAGCAGCAGGCGCAGCCGCGGGCGGCCGGCCTGCAGCAGCACGGGTTCGAGCCCGCCCTCGGTGCTGTCCTGCAGCTCGATCTCGATCACGTCGTGGCGCGCCAGGGCATCGTGAGCGGCCTCGTAGACCGCGTCGGCCGTGCCTTCGCGCTGGCGCGCCAACGCCAGCATCACCCGCTGGCCGCGCGTGCCGGGCGGTACCTCCAGCGCCAGCGGGGCGTCGGCGGGATGGTCGAATTCGAAGGCGGTGCCGTCGGGGAACACGCCCTGGGCCGCGCGCAGCGCCACCTTGCCCAGGGCCAGCGCATCGCTGTCCAGCGCCAGCCGGGCATAGCCCCAGAACAGCCCCTGCAGGGGCGCCGTGCGCAGGTGCAGCGCGCGTTCCAGGTAGCGTTCCTGCTGCTGGAAATGCTGCGGGCGAAGGAACATGCCTTCGGACCAGATCACCTTGTGATGCAATGCCATGTCTTAGCGTTCTCTTGTCTCGGTGCCGGAGATGCCGGCGTTCAGAAGCGCCACCAGGGGCTGTCTTCCTCGGCCGCGGAAATGCCCTGGCGCGCGGCCACCACGCGCAGCACGTGGGCGCTGGGCGACATCTGCCAGAACTTGTAGATGTTGGTGCTGCGCGCCTCGGGCAGGGGGATGGTCAGGCGCCAGTCGCTGTGCTCCAGGTCGCGATAGGCCGCCACCACGCCCAGCGCCTGGGCCTGCGGGTCGCCCGCGCCGCGCAGCTCGTGCACCTGGCCCGGGCGCAGGATCACCTGCTCGACCGCGATCAGCTCCTCGCCCAGCAGCTGGCGCGGATCGCCTTGCAGCGCGAAGAAATCGCTCTGCTCGAAGCCGCGCGTCGAGCGCAGCGTGTAGACGGTGATCTGCACCGGCGAGGGACGCTGGCGGGCGTCGGGATTGACGTCGTCGCTGGCGATGAGCCTGACCTCGTAGGGCACGCCCACGCGCTTGGCGGTGGAGGCGCAGCCGGCGGCCAGCAGGGCGGCCAGCAACAGGACGGCGCCCAGCGCCAGGCGCTGGACGGGCGTGAGGGGTCTTGGAACTGCCATGCCGGGGATTGCCTCCTGTCGTTGCGGGGTGGGCCGACCCCACATGACAAAACAGAAAAAAGAAACTTTTGTTAAGAACAGAGCGCGTTACTTTTCTTACCGAATCGATACACAAGAGACAAAAATGAGGGACGATCGAAACAGTGTTGTCGCATAAGCTTCACACCGCGGTCCTAAGCTGGTCCGCAACCTCGCGCCGGCCCGGCGACGCCCGCGCCGCGGGGGGCCACATCACAACAAAAGGACGGAACCGCTTTCCATGAAATCCCTTGCCTTGCTGTGCATTCCCGTGCTGCTGGCCGCTGGCTGCGCCCAGACGCCCAACCGCGCCGCGGCGCTCGATCCCGGCGTCGATACCCCCGAATCGCAACGCGTGCTCGAACAGGTCCGCCAGGATTACGCCCAGGGCCGCTACGGCAATGTGGTGCGCACCGTGACGCTGTCCACCGAACTCGAAGGCGCCAGCCGGGCCACCCGCGTGGAGGCCTACAAGCTGCAGGCCTTCAGCTATTGCGTGCGCGACTATCGCCAGCTGTGCGAGGAAAGCTTCGTGCGCGCGCTGATGCTGCAGCCCGATTTCGAGCTGGCCCCGGCCGAGCGCGGCCATCCGCAATGGGGCCCGGCCTTCGAGGCCGCGCAAGCCCTGGTCACCCCCTGATTCCCGTCTTTGCTGGAGTTCCCATGCCCATCCGCCTGGTCCACCGCCCCGAGCCGCTCGATGTCGCGCTGGCGCCGGCCCGTATCGCCGAGCCCGGCGGCACCATCGGCCGGTGCGCAGGCAACGCCCTGGTGCTACCCGATGCCCGCGGCGAGGTCGGGCGCCTGCAGGCCGTGGTGCGCTGGCAGGGCGGCCAGCCGGTGCTGCGCACGCTGGCCAGCGGCTGCCCGGTGCGCCTGAACGGCGCGGCGGTCGAACTGGGCGAGCAGCGCCCGCTGCGCCGCGGCGACGAACTGGTGATCGGCCGCTTCGTGCTGCACGTCGATGCGGCCGACGCGGCCAACGCCGACGTGGCGCCGGCCGCGGCCGCCGTGGCGCTCGACGCCACGGCCGACGCAGCGGCCCTGCCGGCCCGCGCGCCGCAAGCGGGCGGGCCGCCGGCCTTCCCGGCGCCGGACCCTGACGTGAGCGTCGGCGAGCCCTTCCCCGCGGCGCCGCAGGCGGGCCAGCCCGCCGCCGAGGACGTGTTCGCCGACCTGATGGGGCCGGGCACCTTGCCGGTGGGCAGCCCGCCCGACGTCAGCTGCCATCCCTTCGACATGGATTCGGCGGCCCGGCGCAATGCGGCCGATCCGCTGGCGCAGCTGCCTCCCGAACCCGGCGCGGCGCCGTCGCGGGCCGATCCGCTGGCCCTGCTGGCGGACGAAGCCGGGCAGGCGCCCGATGTCTTCAGCGACCGCACCCCCAGCGCGCTGGGCGCGCACGGCGGCGCCGACCCGATCGCCCAGGCGCTGGCCCGTCCCGAGGACGGCCCTGCCGCGCAGGACCATAGCAGGCAGGTCGGCGGCTACATGCGGCCGGCTGCGCCGGTCCGCCCCGAGGGCGGCCAGGCGCCGTCGGGCACGCGCGGGCGCGGCGGTCAGTCGTAGCCGAACACGAACTCGCCCTGCGGCGCATCGACCGTGATGCGCCCGATTTCGCGGCCCTGCGCCGCGGCTTGCAGCAGCGCGCGGCCGATGGGCGGCAGCATGCTGCCGGTCAGGATGGCGTCGACCATGCGCCCGCCGGATTCCACTTCGGTGCAGCGCGCCACGATCAGGCCCATGGCGCTTTCCTGCACGCGCAGCGCCACGCCGTGGTGCTGGCTCAGGCGCTGGGCGATGCGCGCCAGCTGCAGCTCGATCACCCGCACCAGCATGGCATCGGACAAGGGGTAGTAGGGCACCACCGTCAGCCGGCCCAGCAGGGCGGCGGGAAACTTCTGCAGCAGCGGTTCGCGCAGGGCCCGGGCCAGCGCCGGCGGCTCGGGCACCAGTTCCGGGTCGGCGCACAGGCCGGCGATGCGCTCGGCGCCGACGTTGGAGGTCAGCAGGATCACCGTGTTGCGGAAATCGATGCGCCGGCCTTCGCCGTCTTCCATCCAGCCCTTGTCGAACACCTGGAAGAAAATCTCGTGCACGTCGGGATGGGCTTTCTCCACTTCGTCCAGCAGCACCACGCTGTAGGGGCGGCGCCGCACCGCCTCGGTCAGCACGCCGCCCTGCCCGTAGCCGACGTAGCCGGGCGGCGCGCCCTTGAGCGTGGAGACCGTGTGCGGCTCCTGGAACTCGCTCATGTTGATGGTGATCAGGTTCTGCTCGCCGCCGTACAGCGCCTCGGCCAGCGCCAGCGCGGTCTCGGTCTTGCCCACGCCGCTGGGGCCGCACAGCAGGAACACGCCCACCGGCTTGTTCGGGTCGGTCAGCAGCGCGCGGGCGGACTGGATGCGCTCGCCGATCGCGCGCAGCGCGTGGTCCTGGCCGATGACGCGCCGGCCCAGCGTATCGGCCAGGTTCAGGACGGCATCGGCTTCGTCGCGCAGCATCCGGCCCACCGGGATGCCGGTCCAGTCGGCCACGACCGCCGCCACCGACTGCGCATCGACGGCGGGATGGATGAGCGGGGCCTCGCCCTGCAGGGCCGCCAGGTCCAGGCGCGCCTGCCGCAGCTGCGCGCGCAGCGCCTCGGGGTCGGGCTGCTGCGCGGCGTCACCCGGCCGCGCCGCCCCGTCGGCCGGCGCATCGCCGGGCGATGCGCCGGCCTGCTGCTGCAATTGCGCGCCCAGCGCGACGATGCGCTCGACGACCTCGCGTTCGCGCTGCCAGCGCGCCTGCAGGGCCTGGACCTGGGCCTGCACCTGTTCGCGCTCGGCCGCCAGCGCATCCAGGCGCGCCTGCGCGTCGTGGCCCAGGGCGGCTTCCTTGCCCAGGATGTCCGTCTCCAGCGCCAGCGCCTCGGCGCGGCGCAGCGCGTCCTCCAGGGCGGGCGGCATGGCGTGCTGGCTGGCCGAGACGCGCGCGCAGGCGGTATCGAGCAGGGCCACGCCCTTGTCGGGCAGCTGGCGGGCGGGGATGTAGCGGTGCGAGAGCTTGACCGCGGCCTGCACGGCCTCGTCCAGCAGCAGCACCTGGTGATGGACGGCCAGCTTGCCCGCCACCCCCCGCAGCATGCGCTGCGCGGCGGCTTCGTCGGGCTCGTGCACCTGCACCAGCTGGAAGCGCCGCGCCAGCGCCGGGTCTTTCTCGATGTACTGCTTGTATTCGGACCAGGTAGTCGCGCCGATGGTGCGCAGCTGCCCGCGCGCCAGCGCCGGCTTGAGCAGGTTGGCGGCATCGCCCGTGCCGGCCGCGCCGCCCGCGCCCACCAGGGTGTGGATCTCGTCGATGAACAGCACCACCGGCCGGGGGCTGGCCTGCACCTCGTCGATGACCGCGCGCAGCCGCGCCTCGAACTCGCCCTTGGCGCCCGCGCCCGCCTGCAGCAGGCCCAGGTCCAGCAGCAGCAGCCGCACCTCGCGCAGCGCCGGCGGCACCTGCCCCTGGGCCAGGCGCAGCGCCAGGCCTTCGGCGATGGCCGTCTTGCCCACGCCGGCCTCGCCGGCCAGCAGCGGGTTGTTCTGGCGCCGCCGCATCAGGATGTCCACCACCTGGCGGATCTCCGGCTCGCGGCCGGTGACCGGGTCGATGGCGCCCGCCCGGGCCTGCTCGGTCAGGTCCACCGCGTAGCGGGCCAAGGCGCCGTCCGGGCGGCCGGCAGGCTCGGCCTGCGAAGGCGCGCCGGCCGCCTCTTCGGGCGAGCCGGCCACCAGCGCCGGCAGCTGTTCGAGCAGCTGGTCGGGCACGATGCGGGCGAATTGTCCCGAGATGTTCAGCAGCACGGCGCGCAAGGCGTAGGTCTTGACCAGCCCGGCCAGCAGGTGGGCGCTGCGGATGCGCGCCGCGTCGTAGCGCAGCGAGGCCAGCACCCAGGCGCGCTCGACGGCGTGGTCGATGTGCTCGGACAGGTCCGAGACCGAGCCGGCCCCGCGCGGCAGCTGCTCCAGCGCCGCGGCCAGGTCGGCCTGCAGCCTGGCCGCGTCCAGCCCGTAGTGCGCGGCGATGCGGTGCAGGTCGCTGTCGGGCTGCTGCAGGATCTGGTGCAGCCAGTGCACCAGCTCCACGTAGGGATTGCCGCGCAGCTTGCAGAAGGTGGTGGCGCCTTGCAGCGACTGGTAGGGCAGGGGGGCGAGCTTGCCGAACAGATCCTGGCGGCCGATATCGGACATGGTTTCAACGATCCTGTTGTGGGGAAGGCATGGCGTTTTCCGGCGCGCCGGCGCGCGCCCGCGCGGCCAGGCGCGCTTCGTAGTCGAGCGTCAGGTCGGCCGCCGGGCCGCGGGCCGGGTCGCGCCGGCCCAGCCAGCTCGCCAGGCCCAGCGGACGCGGCTGGCCCAGCGACAGGCCCTGCGCATCGCGCGGGTCGAGCAGCGGGCGCACGTCCCAGGCGTATTCCAGGCCGACGTACTGGCGCACCCATTGCAGCAGCTGGCGGGCCGGCTTCTGGCCGGGCAGGAACTGCCGGTAGCGCGCCAGGGGCATGGGGCCGAGTTCGATGCGAAAGCGGTGCTGGGCGTCGCGCATCGCCCGGCCCAGCACCGTGTCCCGGCCCAGCCCCAGGGCGCCGCCCAGCGCCAGCTGCTGGTCCTGGGGCAGGCGTATCCATTGCGGCACGAATTCGCGGATGCGCACCGGCACGCCGAAGAAATCCTGCAGGATGTGCTTGAGCCCCTCCGGGTTGCGGGTCTGGCGCAGCAGGTGCCCGGCCATGCGGTAGCGCGCATGGTCGGGGATTTCGTCGCGCCGGCGCAGCGACGGCTGGCCCAGGTGCAGCAGGCTGGCCACGTAGCGGCTGAAGCGCTCCTCGCCGCGGTCCAGTCCGACGGTGCTTTGCGCGTCGGCCCAGGCACGGTAAAAGAGCAGCCCCATGCGATGGTGGAACAGGTCGGCGAAGGCGGCCAGCGTGCCGTCGCCGTGATGCTGCAGGCGCTCGCGCGCCTGTTCGGTCAGGTGCAGGGGCAGCGGCCCGTTGGGGCCGAACAGGCCGAAACCGTATTGCGAGATCTCGGCCGGGCGGCCCGCCTGCGGCGCGCGGGCCGCGGCCAGGTTGGCCGGCGCAAAGGCCAGCGTGGGCGCCTGGCGCAGGCGCACCGGTTCGTGGCGCGGCTGGCTGTCGCGCCCCAGCGGCAGGCGCGCGCCGGCGCGCGCGTCGATCCAGCGCAGCACGTGGAACAGGTCGTGCGCGTGCGGGGCCTGCTCCAGCGCCTGCCAGAAGGTCTCGGGCAAGGGCGGGGCGAAGGCGGCGGGGCGCAGCTCGGCGGGCTTCATGGCGATGCCTGGGGGGTATCCATGCCGGCCGGCGCTACACGGCCGGGCGCCGGCCCATGCGCGGCTTCCAGCTGGCCAGCTCGCCGCCCTGCAGCGTAGAGAGCCGCACTTCGGACATCATGTTCAGCGACACGTGGCGGGCAAAAAACTGTTCGAGCACGGCGCCGAACAGGTAAGGGCTGATGCCCGAGAAAGCCGCCTCGTCCACCTGCAGGTCGACCCTGACGCCGCGCCCGTAGACCAGCGGGCCGGGCACGGGCAGGCGATGATGCACGGGCGTCAGGCGCGCATGGCGCAGGCCCTCGATCTGGCGTGCCACGGCCGGCTCGGCCAGGTCGGCGTACAGGTGCAGCATCTCGCGCAGCGATTGCGCGCCCTGCTCGCCGTCCAGGTCCGTCAGGCTCAGGTAGTTCAGGCCCAGGTGGCTGATCAGCCGCCAGGCCTGGGCATGTTCGCCCAGCGGCGCATGCGGGCGGGTGGGGCCGGACAGCACCTTGATGCTGGCCACCGGCGCCGAGACCCGCAGCGTGAAGTCGCTGGCCCCGCCCAGCGGCAGCAGCAGCGGCAGGTCGCGGTTGGTGCACAGCGTATCGGCGCTCAGGTGGCGCAGCGTGGCCGAATACGGCGCCTGGCTGCGGTCGACCAGCGACAGGTAGGTTTCGCTGCCGGCATAGCCCGTGCGCGCGCCGTTGCGCTGGGCCGAGTCCGACAGCAGGCGGGGCTCGCGGCGCAGCGAAAAGTAAGCCCCGTCCTCGGCCCCGTCGGCGCCGGCGGCGCCATAGAAAGGCAGGAATTCGCGCTCGGCCTGTCCCAGCGCATCGTGCCCGGTCAGGCGCTGCACGCTGTAGACCTCGTAGTCCATGGGCCGCGTACGGTCCACCACCAGGTGGTACTCGTGGGTGCGCGGCGTGACCAGCACGCGGTCGGCGCGCTTGGGAAACAGGTTGATGGCCGGCGTGCAGTTCAACTGCACGTGCTCGGCGCCGATGGCCCCTTCCAGCTCGCCGGCCGGGGCGTCGAACAGCAGCGTCAGGCCGAAGGCGCGGGTTTCCTGCTGCTTGGACGGCATGAAGCTGGCGGCGTGGCTGGCCCGAGCCGCCGGCTGCGGCCCGCCCGCGCCCCGGCCCGCGGCCCGCAAGGCCGACTGCAGCCCGTTGACGCTGAAGAACAGGTAGCGCGACGGAAAGGCGAAGTACTCCTGCAGCAGGCGGTAGCCCTGGAATACCCGCGCATCGCAGGGCAGCAGGCTTTGCGCATCGTCAAAGCCCTCGTGCCGCACCGCCTGTGCGGGCAACGGCTGGATCCACGATACCGGCCGGCCGGCGTCGTGCACCAGCACGGCCAAGGTGCGCGAGGCCACCTGCGCCAGCAGGCGCTGCATGGGCACGTCGCGCCCGTTCAGGTAAAAGCACAGGCTGTCCAGGTCCAGGTCCTCGAGCCGCATGCCGCCGCAGACCTCCAGGCGCAGGCGCAAGGCGCTGCGCACCGGCGCGCGCCGCGTGTTCAGGCCCAGGCGGGCCAGCGGCAGGTCGGCGGGCACCCCGGTCATCTCGGCATGGGCCACCTTCAGCGGCCATAGCGTCAGCGCATGCGCCGTGGCGAACTCGCAGGGCGTCTGCTCGCCCTTGGCCAGCCGGGCGCGCAGCTGCGTGCCGCGCGCCAGCGTGAAGCCGCGCGAGAGCGTGCCCTCGTTCATGCTGGGCTCCAGGCGCACGACGGCCATGGCCGGCATGGGCGAGAGGTAGTTGGGATACACCACCTCGAGCAGCCGCTGCGAGAAGCGCGGAAACTCGGCATCCATTTTCAGGTGGATGCGCGCGGCCAGGAAGCTGAAGCCCTCGAGCAGGCGCTCGACGTAGGGGTCGGCGACCTCGATGCCGTGCATGCCCAGCCGGCCGGCCACCTTGGGGTGCTGGCGCGCGAACTCGGCGCCCAGCTCGCGCAGGTAGCCCAGCTCGCGGTTGTAGTAGTCCAGCAGGCGCGGCTGCATCACAGGCCTCCCAGGTCGTGCAGGTCCATGTGCCCGCTCTCCAGGTCGATATCGGTGCGGAACAGGAACTCGCGCGGATAGGGCAGGCACCAGATGCGGCCGCGGATGTCCAGGGTCAGCACGTTGTGGTGCTCGAGCAGGCCCGGCTGCGAGACCGCGTTGACCTCGATGGAGTCGGGCAGGATGCGCGGCTCGAAATGCAGGATGGCCGTGCGCAGCGCCACTTCGACGTCCACCCAGTCGATCTCGGACATGCGCTTGCCTGCCAGCGGCGGCAGGCCGAAGTTCAGCGTCGAGGCCCGCACCGCCGGGTAGTGTTCGAGCGACTGGCGGCTTTCCATGTTGACGGTGTTCAGCAGCCAGCGCAGGTCGCGCAGCACCGCCTGGCGCATGGCCGCCGGCGTCATGGCCGCCTGTTCGGGCGTTTCGCTGCGCTGCTGCGGCGCCTCGTCCAGCAGCCGGTCAAGCAGCACCGGCTGCAGCCGGTCGCGGCCAGCGCGCACGTCGCGCTGCGGCCCGCCGTCGGACCGGCGCATGGCGTGAGGACGGAAAGGAAAGTCCTGCTCCTGCATGCGGGCGGCCTCAGCGCGCGGGCAGGCCGGCGCCGTCGCCGCACACGATCTCGCGCACGTCCAGCAGGGCGTATTCGCCCTGGTCGGTCATGAGCATCTTCTGGCCGATGCCCAGGTAGCTGCCGGGACCCACGGCGCTCCAGGCCGTGCGCCGGCTCATCAGGGCGGCTTCGTCCTGCTCGGCATAGTCCGGCACGCCGCCGCCGGCCGGATAGCGGGCCGGGATCAGGCAGGGCTGCTCGCGGCCGTCGGCCAGGTCGATGCGCGCCTGGGCCCAGACCAGGTCGCAAAGGCCCTGGGGCGGCTCCATGCGGATGCGGCGGATGTCCTCATAGGGCAGCCAGCCGTAGCGGCCGCCCGCGATGATCTCGCAGACCGGCGCGATGCGGCTGTCGCCGTCGCCGATCCAGGCGAAGGGGCGCGGCAGGCCGTCCTGGTTTTCCGTGGCCTGCACGGCGATGCTGCCGGCCATGGCGCCGGCCTGCTCGCGCACCTGTTCGAAGCAGGCGTTCAGGTCGGCGCCGGGGCGCAGGCCCTGCAGGGCATGGCCGAGCCAGGCCGGCTCGGGCCGCGTGCCGAACCAGGCGGGCGGCTGCTCGCCCGCGAAGGCGGCCTGGCGCGCCTGTTCGCCATCGATGGCGCTGCGGTACAGGGCCAGGGTGGGCGCGGCCTGCGGGGCCAGCTTGGCGCACCATTCGAGCTGCGAGCGCGCCCGCTGCCAGTCCCCCGCCACGGCCAGCCACTGGAACAGCCGGGCGCGGCCGTCGGCATGTTCGGGATTGCCGCGCACATAGGCTTGCGCGGCGTCGATGTGCTGCTGCAGCGCGGGCTGCGGCCGGGTCCGGTCGGCGAGGGTCATGTATCAGGTGTCCGATGTAGGCGGCCCGCCGCCGCGGCAGGCCGCGGGCGGCGGGCAAGGCCGAAGGAAGGTCAGGCTTCCTTGTTCTGCTTGATGTCCCAGGCGACCAGGCTTTCGGCGCCCTTGCCGCCCTTGTCGGTCTGCTCCCAGTATTGCTGCTTGATACGCGCGGCCTGGAAGGCGTAGTTGACCAGCACGGCCTCCGATTCGTGCTCGCCGGTCAGCTGCACCGAGGTCACCAGCACTTCTTCCAGGGTGATCTTGGTGTATTCGATCTGGCTGCCGCCGGCCTTGCACACGGACAGCTCGACGCGGCTCAGGTGCTTGCCGCTGGCGCAGTGCTTCATCACGGCAGGCGCGGCCTTGTCGATGCGCGCCACCACGTGCAGGTCGTTGAAGCTGGCCTTGCCGGTGCCCCCGCCGCCGCCCATGGCCATGTTGCCCGGCTGCGTCGCGCCCCAGGAAAAGGATTGGATGTCGGTCCAGTCCTTGTGGTTGGCGTCCTTCGACTCGCCGTTGGCGCCATCAATCTTCATGTACATATCAACTGCCACGATGCTCTCCCGGATGAGGGGACCGCCTGCGCTGCGGCCCCGGGTGTGAAAAAACCTTCTAGCCTTCGTTCTGCTTGAGCGACGGCAGCTTGGAGACCAGCCGCAGCGATACGGTCAGGCCTTCGAGCTGGTAGTGCGGCCGCAGGAAGAACTTGGCGGCGTAGTAGCCGGGGTTGTCCTCGATCTCCTCGACCTGCACCTCGGCGGCGGCCAGCGGCTTGCGCGCCTTGGTGTCCTGCGAGGAGTTGGCCGGGTCGCCGTCCACGTAGTTCATGATCCAGTCGTTGAGCCAGCGCTCCATGTCGTCGCGTTCGCGGAACGAGCCGATCTTGTCGCGCACGATGCACTTGAGGTAGTGCGCGAAGCGGCAGCAGGCGAACAGATAAGGCAGGCGCGCCGACAGCTTGGCGTTGGCCGAGGCGTCGGCGTCGTGGTATTCCTGCGGCTTTTGCAGGGACTGTGCGCCGATGAAGGCGGCGAAGTCCGAGTTCTTGCGGTGCACCAGCGGCATGAAGCCGTTCTTGGCCAGTTCGGCCTCGCGCCGGTCGCTGATGGCGATTTCGGTGGGGCACTTCATGTCCACGCCGCCATCGTCGGTCGGGAAGGTATGGCAAGGCAGGTTCTCGACCGCGCCGCCCGATTCCACGCCGCGGATGGAGGTGCACCAGCCGTACAGCTTGAACGAACGGTTGATGTTGGCCGCCATCGCATAGGCCGAGTTGGCCCAGGTATAGCGGTCGTGGTTGGCCGCGTCGGTTTCTTCCTCGAAATCGAACTCATCGACCGGGTTGGTGCGCGCGCCGTAGGGCAGGCGCGCCAGGAAGCGCGGCATGGCCAGGCCCAGGTAGCGCGAATCCTCGGACTCGCGCAGGCTGCGCCAGGCGGCGTATTCGGTATTGGTGAAGATCTTGGTCAGGTCGCGCGGGTTGGCCAGCTCCTGCCAGGAGTCCATCTGCATCACGGCGGGCGAGGCGCCGGCGATGAAGGGGCAGTGCGCCGCGGCGGCGATGCGCGCCATCTCCGAAAGCAGCTCGACATCGGGCGGGCTGTGGTCGAAGTAGTAGTCCCCCACCAGGCAGCCGAGGGGCTCGCCGCCGAACTGGCCGTACTCTTCCTCGTACACGCGCTTGAAGATGGGGCTCTGGTCCCAGCCCACGCCCTTGTGGCGCTTGAGCGTGCGGCCCAGTTCCTTCTTGGACAGGCACATCACCCGGATCTTGAGCAGCTCATCGGTCTCGGTGTTGTTGACCAGGTAGTGCAGGCCGCGCCAGGCGCCTTCGAGCTGCTGGAAGTCGGGATGGTGCATCACCAGGTTGATCTGCTCGGACAGCTTGCGGTCGATCTCGGCGATGATGGCCTGGATGGTGCGGTAGGCGTCCGAGGACAGCGCCACCGTGTTGGCCAGCGCCTGGTGCGCCAGCGTCTTGACGGCATGCTCGACGGCCTCGCGGGCCTGGTCGGTCTTGGGCTTGAATTCTTTTTGCAGCAGCGCCGACAGGTCGTCGTCGGCCAGCGGCACGTTGCCGGTTTCCAGCTGTTGTTGTGCTTGCGCGCGCATGCGATGTCCCTCGTTCAGATGGCTTTGGTGGCGCCGGCCGCGTCGGCCTGCCCGTCGTCGGCTTGGTCCTGGCCGCCGGCGGGCAGCTCGGCCGGCTTGGGCGCGGCCGCCAGCGAGGCGAGCAGGGCCGGGTTCTGCAGCACCTGGCCGATCAGCTCTTCGGCGCCGGTCTTGCCGTCCATGTAGGTCAGCAGGTTGGCCAGCTGGGTGCGGGCCTGCAGCAGCTGCGCCAGGGCGTCCACCTTGCCGGCCACCTGGGCGGGCGAGAAGTCGTCCAGGCTCTCGAAGGTGATGTCCACGTTCAGCATCCCTTCGCCGGTCAGCGTGTTGGGCACCTGGTAGGCCACGCGCGGCCGGATGGCCTTCATGCGCTCGTCGAAGTTGTCCACGTCCACTTCCATGAACTTGCGCTCGGCCACCTCGGGCTGGGGCGTCTCGGACTTGCCGGCCAGGTCGGCCAGCACGCCCATCACGAAAGGCAACTGGATCTTGCGCTCGGCGCCGTAGATTTCCACGTCGTATTCGATCTGCACGCGCGGGGCGCGGTTGCGGGCCACGAACTTCTGTCCGCTGCCGGTGTTGTTCAATCGGTTGCTCATCGTTCACTCCCTATGCGCCCGTGGGCGCGGTCTTGGCGCGGCCCGCGCGCTCGTGTCATCGTTCCTGCGCGGCCGCATCCCGGGGCAGCCAGGCCTCGAACTGCGCAAGGCCCTGCGGCGCCAGGTTGCCCAGCAGCGCATGGAAATCCATGGGCACGGTCTGCTGGACCCGGCGCAACAGAAAGGGCGCCGGATGGCTGGGTTCGTAGGTTTCGAAATAGCGGCACACCTGGGTGAGCAGCGCCATGGCTTCCTCGCGGCTGCGCACCGCGCCGGCCGGCAGCGCCGGCGCTTGCGCGGCGGCCGGCGCGCCATCCTGCCCGGCGCCGGCCGGGGCGTCGGGGGCCGGCGTCTGGCCCGGCTGGCCGTGCGCCGGACGCTCGTCCTGCCGCGCGGCGGCCAGCACCGCCTCGAAGGTGCGCAGCAATGCGTCGTAGTTGGGCGCCCATTCCTGGCCCAGCTGGCGGACCACCAGCTCGCGCAAGGCTTGCAGCGCTTCGTGCGCCTGGGCGATCGCCATGATTTCAGGCTCGCCCTGCAGCCAGGCCTGGCGCAGGTCGCTGAGCAGCCGGGCGCGTCCGCCCGGATACGAAGGCAGGTCGCTGCGGCTGCCATCGAGCATGGCTTCGGCATCGCGCAGGCTCAGCTGTCCATGCACGCCGTTGAGCAGGCGGGCCGAGCGCACCTCGCGCGCGCTGCCCTGGGGATCGGCCAGCGCCTGCAGCGCGTTGATGCGCGGCATGGGGTCGAATTCGTCCTCGACCTGCAGGGCCGGGTGGATGTGGTCCCAATGCTGGCCCAGTTCGGTCACGATGCGCTGCAGGCCCAGGGCGTAGCCGGGCAGCCCTTGCAGCCCGAGCAGGGCGCGCGCCGCATAGCCGCCGATGCGCAGGTCGGTGGAGCGCTGTGACAGGTTCTCGGCCAGGCGCAGCACTTCGTGCCAATCGGGCGGCTCGGCGGGGATGATGGTGTCGCCGAACTGTTGCTCGCTCTTGCCCAGGGCCGCCTGCTGCAGCGCCAGGAATTCAGCGTCGTATTCCAGGTCCTGCCCGCAGGGAAAAACCGCGGAAGGCCCGGAGGCGGAAACGGGAAAGTCCATATCTGGCCGGTTCGGTCCGGCGCGCGGGCGCGCCGGAAACTAAGATGCGGGCGCGGCGGGCACCGCGCTTGGTCTTGCATCCTAGGAAGGCCAGATGTCAGTTCTCTTACGGGTTGAAAACTCTTATTTATGCTTACTTTTGCTAATTTCTGCTTGACCGGAATTTACAGAAACCCGATCCAGCGGCCCGCCACCACCGCCGCCACCCAGGCCAGCAGCGATATGCAGGCATGGACACGCAGGCGCGCCTGGATGGGGCCGCCTTGCAGCAGCGCGGCCCATGCGCCGGTGCGATGCAGGCACCCGGCGTTGAGCACGCCGGCAGCCACCCACGCCAGTTTTGCCAGGAAGGCCGGATTGCCGGCGTATTCGGCCGGCTGCACGATGAAAAGCCATAGCCCCGTGGCAGCGGCCAGGCCCAGGCCCCAGGCCGCCAGGCGCGAAAGCAAAGGGGCCAGCAGCGCGGCCGGCGCATGGGCAAAGCGTCCGAGCAGCCGCAGGTCCAGCGCGACGATGCTGCCGACCAGCACGCCGAGCGACAGGATGTGCGCGGCGTTGACCAGCAGATAGGCCGTGCCCGAGCGCTGCAGCCACACGGCCGGCGGCAGGGCCGCCAGCGCGTCCCAGAGCGGCTGCACGGTTCAGGGCTGCTTGGGGATGCGGCTGGGGTAGATGTCGTAGGTCTTGCCGCCCACGGTCACCTGCACGGCCTTCATGCGCTTTTCGCCGGCGTCCTTGGCGCGGTTGCCGATGGCGGTGAAGGCATCGCCCGGCTTGGCCGAGCTTTCGTCGAATCCGGCCCGCTGGGTCTGCGAGGGGTTGCCGAGCTCGACGCGCCAGAGACCGTCCTCGGTCTGCACGTCCAGCCAGGGGTGGGGCGGGGCGATCTGCACCTTGGCCACGGTGCCTTGCAGGGTCATGGGTTCGGATTCGGCCCAGGACCAGCCATGGTGGGCGTGCGCGGCCTGCGCCAGCAGCGCGGCCGCGCCCAGGCCGGCCAGACGGAAGATGAGGGTGCCTCGTGCCATGCGAGCTCCTTGCGCGTGCAGGTGTCTGCCCACTATAGCAGCGGCCTGCCGCGCGGCCAACGCGGCGCGGGCGGCCGGCAGCCGCCCATCACACGCCCCAAGCGAGAATAACCGGGCGGGACTGGACACCTAGCGCCGCCTGCGCACGGGCAGTGCGGCCGGTGCGCGTTCGTCGCGCACCGCGCCGCTGGCCAGGGCCTGGCCAGCCAGCCAGTCCAGCAGCGCCTGCATGGGCGGATGGCGTTCGCTGCCCGGCGCGGTCAGGACGGCATAGCAGCCGCCCGCCATGCGGATCTCGGGCCGGCAGGGCTGCAGCAGGCCGGCTTGCACGCTGTCGGCCGCCAGCACCGAGCTGGCCAGCACCAGGCCCTGGCCGGCGATGGCCGCCTGCAGCGCCTGGTGCTCGTGTTCGAAGGCCGGCATCGGCGCGCTTTGCCAGGACACGCCGGCCAGCTCGCACCAGCGCCGCCATCCCTGGGCGTCCAGGCGCGCGTCCTGCCACTTGACGGCAAGCAGGGTGGGCCGCTTGCGCGCGCTGGCGGCCACCGCCGCCGGCGCGCCATAGGCGCCGAAGGTTTCGTGAAACTGCGCGCCGGGCTGCAGGCCGATGCGCGAGGGCGGGTTGTAGCGGATCGCCATGTCGGTGCCGCGGTCGCTGAGCAGGTCCACCAGCTCCACGCTGGCCTCGATGCGCAGCTGCAGCTGGGGATGGGCCGCGCGCAGCTGCGCCAGGCGCGGCATCAGCCACAGCGCGGCAAAGGCCGGCGTGGTCGAGACCGACAAGGCCCCGGTGCCGGGCTCGGCGCCGAGCTTGTCCATGATCTGCGCGATGTTCAGCAGCGCCTCGTGGACCCGGTCGTACAGCTTGTAGCCGGCCGCGCTGGGCGCGACGCGGCGCGGCAGGCGCTGGAACAGCATCACGCCGACATCGCGCTCGAGCAGCCGCACCTGGTGGGAGATGGCGGTATGCGTGACGCCCAGCTCGTCGGCGGCCAGCTTGAAGCTCTTCAGGCGCGCCGCGGCCTCGAAAGCGCGCAGCGCGGTCAACGGCAGGTGTCCGAACACGGTTTCTCCCGGTGCGGGTAGGATCTGGGCCCACGAATTATGAGCGCAGCCCTTGCGCGCCAGCAAGTCGCCGCATCGGCCCGGCGCCGCCTTGCCGGGCGGCGGGCGTCAGGGGGCGGGCGTCAGGGAGCGGGCCGCTGCGCGCGCGCGCCGAAGTAGGCCGGCACGAAAGCCCACAGGCCCAGCAGCGGCCCGGCCAGCAGCGGCAGCAGCATGAAGCGCGGCTCGATCAGCGGCGCCAGCATGCCCAGCAGCGGCAGGTTGACCGCGGTGATGGCAAAGCCGATGCAGTTGACCTGCGTGACGATGCTGCCAAGCTGGTCCGCGGGCGCGGCGCGCGCGACCAGCGCCGAGAACTGCGCCGAATCGCCCACCACCGTGACGCCCCATACAGCCAGGTACGCCAGCAGCCAGGGCGTGGGCAGGCCGAAGGCCAGCGGCGAGAGCAGGCAGCAAAGCCCGGAGATCGACAGCTGGCACAGCGCAACCGGGGCGCTGCCCCAGCGCTGCGAGAGCTCGCCGCCGCCGATGCAGCCCAGCGCGCCGGCGGCGATGATGGCGAAAGTCCATAGCGGCAGCGGCCCCGGCGGGCCGGACTGGGTGGCCGCATGGGCGGCCAGGAAGAACGGCACGAAGGCCCAGAAGGCATACAGCTCCCACATATGCCCGAAATAGCCGCCGGCCGCGGCCCGCAGGCGCGGGCGGCTGCGCCAGGCGGCCGCCAGGGGCCGCCCGGCGCCGGCC